>CAZFOG010000062.1:0-20774 GCA_964520685.1 uncultured Nitrospiraceae bacterium
GGAGATGATTCGCTTGATTGGGCGGGAGCCTTGGATGCGGCCCGTGAATCCATCGATTCGGGAGCGGCCTTCCGGGCCCTTGAGACACTGATTAGGGTATCCAATGATTCTTGACGACATTTGCGCACACAAACGTACTGAAGTTGACACGAGCAAGAAGTCCGTCCCGCTGAATGCGCTGAAACAGCGGCTCAGGGAGGTGAGCGCTCCCCGCGATTTTCGCGCGGCCCTCCGAAGCCCCAGCATCAGTTTGATCGCGGAAATAAAGAAGGCGTCGCCCAGCAAAGGAGTCTTGCGGGCCAATCTGGACCCGGCCGAGCTGGGTGGACTCTACGAACGCGCCGGCGCCAAAGCCATCTCGGTGCTCACGGATGAGAAGTATTTCCAGGGAAAACTGGCCGATTTGACGGCGGTGCGCCGTCACGCGAGCGTGCCGTGTCTGCGCAAGGAATTCATCGTCGACGAGTATCAGCTCTACGAGGCCCGGGCCGCGGAGGCGGACGCAATACTGCTCATTGCGCGGGTCTTGTCTGACGACCAACTGCGGGACTACCTCCAGTTGAGCGCGGAACTCAAGATGGCAGCCCTTGTCGAAACGCACGATATCCGCGAGATCGAGCGCTCCATTGCGGCCGGTGCGCATATTCTGGGCATCAACAACAGGGATCTGGCCACCTTCGAGGTCAATCTGAACACCACCCTCGAACTGAAACGCCACGTGCCCGGTGGCCACGTTCTGGTGAGCGAAAGCGGCATTCACACCCGCGAGCATGTCCAAATCTTGGAAGACGGGGGCATCGACGCTATTCTGGTGGGCGAGTCTCTGGTAACCAGCGGCGACGTGGCAGGAAAAATCCGGGAACTTCTGGCTCTTGATCAAGGTTAAGATTTGCGGCATCACAAACGCCGACGATGCCCACGCGGCATGCGAAGCCGGAGCCGACGCTCTCGGCTTCGTTTTCGCCGGGGAAGCCCGGCGCCGCAACCGCTATATCGAGCCGGAACGGGCAGCGGCGATCATTGCGCAACTACCGCCGTTTGTGACGACCGTCGCGGTGTGCGTCAATGCCCCGCTGCGTGAGCTGGAGGAGTATCTGGCGTTCGTCGACCTCGTTCAGTTGTGCGGCGAAGAGAAGCCCGGCGAATACAGACCCGTCGCGAACCGCGCGGTGAAGGTGTTCCACGTTGGCCCCGGGTTTACGCCCGATGCGTTGGCAGCACACCCGGCCCGCGCGTATTTGCTGGACGCACAAGCGCCCGGAGCGCATGGCGGCACCGGCACAACGTGCGATTGGGCCGGCGCGCGCGAGGCCATCGGGCAGGGAAAGCCCGTTATTCTGGCCGGAGGGCTGACGCCGGAGAATGTTGGCGAGGCAGTGAGAACGGTGCGCCCGTACGCCGTCGATACTTCGGGAGGCGTTGAGGCATCGCCAGGAAAGAAGGACCATGACCGAATCCGCGAATTCATCCGCAACGCCCGAGCCGGCGTATCCGTATCCTGACGCGAGGGGGCGTTATGGCCCTTACGGCGGCAAATACGTTCCCGAGACGCTTATGTACGCCTTGGAAGAACTCGAGGAAGCGTTTCGGACGACGGCCAACGACCCCATCTTTCAGGAAACACTGAACAGATACCGCCGGGATTACATCGGCAGACCAACGCCCCTGTATTTCGCGGAACGCCTGACGGAACACCTTGGCGGGGCAAAGGTGTACTTCAAACGCGAGGACCTGGCCCACACGGGCGCGCACAAGATCAACAACGCCCTCGGCCAGGTGCTCTTGGCGAAGCACATGGGCAAGACGCGCATCATCGCCGAAACCGGGGCCGGCCAGCACGGTGTCGCCACGGCGACCGCCGCGGCTCAGCTCGGTCTCGAATGCGAAATCTACATGGGCGAGGAGGACATCGAGCGCCAGAAGCTCAACGTCTTCCGCATGCGCCTCCTGGGTTCGAAGGTCAACCCTGTGGCTTCGGGCTCGAAGACCCTTAAGGATTCCATCAACGAGGCCCTGCGCGACTGGGTGACCAATGTCCGCCACACGCATTACGTCCTGGGGACGGTCCATGGGCCACACCCCTTTCCGCTCATTTGCCGGGAATTCCAGAAAATCATCGGCGAAGAAACCCGGCAACAGCTCCTCGAACACGAGGGCCGACTTCCGGACGCCTTGATCGCGTGCGTGGGAGGCGGCAGCAATTCCATTGGCCTTTTCTTCGATTTCATCCGCGAGAAAGGTATCCGCATGATCGGCGTCGAGGCCGGCGGACTCGGGCTCGAGACCGGAAAACACGCCGCGCGCTTTGCCGGAGGTAAACTCGGCACGCTTCAGGGAGCAATGAGCTACGTGTTGCAGGACGACAACGGCCAGATTCTGGGAACGCACAGCGTCTCGGCCGGACTGGACTATGCCAGCGTCGGCCCCGAGCACGCCTTCCTGCGCGGTGAAGGCCGGGTGGAATACGTCAGCGCGAGTGACGGCGAAGCACTGGCCGCGTTCAAACTGACCTGCGAACTCGAGGGGATTATCCCAGCCCTGGAAAGCGCCCACGCCGTCGCGTATGCGCAAAAAGTGGTCCCGAAACTTCCCAAAGAGCAGATTGTAGTGATTAACATGTCCGGCAGGGGAGACAAGGACGTACAGCAGGCAGCGAAGTATTTGCTGCCGGGGGAACAGTTCTAGTGAACCGTATAGAAGCTTGTTTTCATGAATTGCGCGAAACTGGCCAAAAAGCCTTCATCGCGTACATAACGGCGGGCGATCCCACGCTTGCCCGGACGGCTGAATTCGTGGTGGCCCTCGAGAAGGCCGGGGCAGATGTCATCGAACTGGGCGTTCCGTTCTCGGATCCGCTGGCCGACGGCGTGGTGAATCAGGAAGCCGCGTTGCGGGCGTTGCAGCATGGCACCTCGCTGCGCGACGTGCTTGCCATGGTCAAGGAGGTGCGGAAGCGCACACAGGTACCGCTTGTGCTGTTCACCTACTTCAACCCGGTTCATGCCTACGGGCTCGAACGCTTCGCCCCGGAGTGCCGCGACGCCGGCGTGGATGGCGTGCTCTTCGTCGACCTGCCTCCCGAGGAAGCCGGCCAATACAAGGCGTCTCTCGATGCGCTGGGCATTGCCACCATCTTTCTCCTGGCGCCTACGAGTACGGAAAAACGGATCAAGACGGTAACGCGGCAGTGCACGGGTTTTGTCTATTACGTTTCACGGACCGGCGTCACCGGCGAACGCGCCGAAGTCGAGCAGGACGTCCGCACGATGGTCGCCAGGATCAAAAACCACACGGATTTGCCCGTAGCCGTCGGGTTCGGGATTTCGAAACCGGAGCAGGCCTCGGAAATCGCCCGCTACGCCGACGGGGTGATTGTGGGCAGCGCCATTGTGCGCATGATCGGCCAACTGGGCGATTCGCCGGAAGCGGCGTCCAACGTGGCGGCATTCGTGAAATCGCTCGCGGACGCCGCGAAGCATGCATGACAGCCGAGGGCCAAGCAGTGGATGAACAGCGCCTGGACTACGCGGTACGGCACGCCTTGCACTGCGGAGCAGTCGAGGCGGAAATCGTCTTGGCGGTGAGCCGCAATCTCGAGCTCGAGGTCTCGCGGGGAGACGTCGAAACGCTCGCGTCATCCACCGCGCGGGGCCTTGGGGTCCGTCTCTTCACGCCCGACAGACGCATGGGCTTCGCGTATACCACCTCGCCGGATGAGCCCATCGAAAGCACCGTTCGCAACGCCTGGGAGAATGCTGCGGCCAACGATCCTGAGCCGCACGGGGGGATCTGCCACGAAGCGGGTGCGCTCGACGAGGACTGGACGGCTCAGGACCCCTCCGGCATCTCCATCGAGACGAAGCTCGCCTTTGCCAAGGACCTCGAGAAAGCCACCCTGGCGGCCGACAAGCGCATCGAGCAGGTCGAGCAGGCCGGGTATGCCGACACCCTGGTTGACTTCACGCTGGTGAACTCGGCGGGGGTGCGCCGCCGCTACCGCAACGCCTACTTCAGTTGCTCCGTGGTCGGGGTGGCTTCTCATGAGGGCGTGGACTCCGAGCGTGGGTGGGAGTTCGATTTTGCGGACACCTTTGACGCGCTGCGGCTTGATTGGGTGGCCCAAACCTGCGCGCGCGACGCCACGCGCAGACTCGGCGGCAAACCCTGTGCAACGGGTCCAATGCCGATGGTGCTTGATTACGCCGTGGCAACGCAGTTCCTGCAGATACTTAGCTCGGCGTTCAGGGCCGACAACGTGCTCAAAGGCAAATCCTACTTCGCGGGGCGGACCGGTGAGGCCGTCGCGTCGGACTGCGTCACCATCATCGACCAGAATGACTGTCCCGATGCCGTCAGCCGCGCGCCCTTCGACGGCGAAGGGACCCCGGCCCAGCGGACGGTCCTCGTTGAGAAAGGCCGTCTCGAGGGGTATCTGCACAACCTCCGGACCGCCGCGGAGATGGGGGAGAGGTCCACCGCAAACGCCGCCCGCGGGTACAGCAGCCCGCCCGATGTGGGGCCGTCGAATCTCTTCATCGTGCCGGGTGATGCGCCCCAGGACCATTTGCTCGCCATGGCGGGAAAGGGCCTGTTTGTGACGGAAGCCATGGGGATGCATTCGGCGAACCCCATTTCAGGGGATTTCAGCTTCGGCGCATCGGGTTTGCTCATCGAGGGCGGCGAGGTGACCCGTCCCGTGCGCGGGGTCACGGTGGCGGGCAATATCAGGGCGCTCTTGAAAGCCGTGACCGCCGTGGGCAATGATCTGCGTTTCCTGGGGTCGTGTGGCGCCCCCTCGCTGGTAATCTCTGAACTTGTCGTAAGTGGGGACTAGATGGACGGTAATCTTCAGGCTTTGAATGCGCTTCTGGCGGTCTTCTCGTTTATTGTGGGAAGCATGATCGGAAGTTTCTTGAACGTGTGCGTGTACCGGCTGCCGCGCGGGCTGTCCGTCGTTAAACCGCGGTCACGGTGCCCGAAATGCGAGAATCCCATCGCGTGGTACGACAACATACCGGTCGTGAGCTGGCTCGTCCTGGGAGCCAAGTGCCGGCACTGCGGACAGCCCATCAGTTGGCAATATCCCCTGGTCGAGGCGATCACGGGCCTGTTGTTTCTGGCCGTGTTCTGGCGTTTCGGCGTCGCCATTGCCACCCCGGTGTACATGCTCCTGTCCGCCGCCCTCGTGCTCGTCACATTTGTCGATTTGACCGACTGGACCATTCCGGATGAGGTGACGCTGCCGGGAATTCCCGTGGGAATTGCATGTTCTGTATTGTATATGGTCTACCCGGAAAGCGGATTGACGGTCATGGGGCCTTTCGACATGCCCGTGTTCAATTCACTCCTCGGGGCCCTGGTTGGAGGCGGTATTCTGTATGCCCTCGACAAATTTGCGCTGCTCCTGCTCAAGAAGCCCGGCATGGGATTTGGCGACGTGAAATTGAACGCGATGCTGGGCGCTTTCTTTGGCCTCTACGGCGCGGTATTGATTATCATCATCGCGGCGTTCATCGGAAGCATCGTCGGAGTCATCATGATCCTCGCAGGAAAGCGCCAGACCGCGCCCGGTCCCGAGGGCAAGGATGCGGGAAAGGAACAGCCCGGCAAGCCCGCATCCGGCCACTACCTGCCCTTCGGGCCGTACCTGGCCTTTGCAGGCATCATCGTCATGCTGGCAGGGGCGGCCATTGTCGATTATTACTTCAACACGTTGACTGCGCCGCCCACATATTAGCGCGCACCAAAACGAAGGGACGGTATCGTGCTTCGCTACTACTCGGCAGGGGAATCGCATGGCCGGGGAATCTTCTGTTTTCTCGACGGTTTCCCCGCAGGGCTGCGGGTCCAGCCCGAGGACATCAATTTCTGGCTGGCGGAACGCCAGAAAGGATATGGCCGCGGCGGCCGCCAGCGCATCGAGAAAGACGAGGCGGACGTGCTGGCCGGCATTCGCGGGGGCGTCACCCTGGGAAGCCCGATTCTCCTCGCGGTGTGGAACCGCGACTTCAAGAACTGGGAAAGCGCCATGGACCCGTGGAAGCCTTCCACCGGTGAGCGCGCCCGGAAAGTCGTGCGCCCACGGCCCAGCCATGCGGATCTTGTCGGCGCGCTTAAATACGAGCACGATGACTGCCGCAACATCCTCGAACGGGCCAGCGCGAGAGAAACCGCGGCACGCGTGGCGGCGGGCGCCCTCTGCCGGAAACTGCTCGCCGAGTTTGGCGTTGACATGGTGGGGCACGTCATCCAGATCGGCGAAGTGTTTGCCGGTACGGACGGGCTCGCCTCGCACGCATTGCGCGAGCGCTCGATGGCGTCCGACGTGCGCTGTGCGGACCCCGAGGCGGGCGCACGGATGCGCGACGCAATCAAGCAGGCCAAACGCGACAAGGACTCCCTCGGGGGCGTTATCGAAGTGCGAGCGTGGGGGTTGCCCTCCGGACTGGGAAGCCACACCCAGGCCGACCGTAAGCTGGATGCGGCCATCGCCGCGGCTATGATGAGCATCCAGGCTGTGAAGGGCATTGAGGTTGGCATTGGTTTTCGCGGGGCCCACCTCCGCGGCAGCGCATACCACGATGAGATCGTCTGGTCGGATACACCGAAGGGCGGCAGCCATTACGTCCGCACGGCGAATAATCTCGGCGGCACGGAGGGCGGCATGTCCTCCGGCGAGGAACTGCTGGTCCGCATCGTCAAGAAACCCATCTCGACGCTCATGCGCCCCCTTCGGACGGTCAATCTCGAAACAAAGCAACCCGACGAAGCATTGGTTGAGCGCAGCGACACCTGCGCGGTCCCGGCATTGGCGCTCATCGCCGAACACGCCGTGGCCATCGTGCTGGCACAGTTTTTCATCGAGCAATTCGGCGGCGATTCGGTCGGGCAGATGAAACGCAGTTACGAGGCCTATGTAGCTGCCCTCTCGAAGCGATGAACGCGTTCCCCGTTGTTCCTATATCGTTCCCGACGCCCTTTCTGGTCGGGGCGGTGAACGCGTTTCTTGTCAAGTCCGACCCCATTACCCTGGTCGATGCCGGCCTCAAAACGGGCGAGGCGTTCGACATTCTGCGCTCGGTATTCAAGCAGCAAGGCCTGGCGTTGAGCGATCTCAAGACCGTGCTGCTCACCCACACGCACATCGACCACGTCGGATTGCTGGGACGGTTGCGGGACCATGCGGACTTCACCATCTACGCCCATCCCGATGCAACGCATCACCGCCTGAATTGCGAAAATAACCGCGAGGAGGCGCACCAATTCGGGCTGGCCATCATGCGGGAATTCGGCGCGCCGGATGAGGTCGTGCGCGAGGCTTCCGAGGAACAGCACAGCTATCGCGAGTATGCATCCGACGCAAGCGTGGACGAGGGAGTCGAGGACAGGGAGGCGGTTGGCCCGTACACGGTCTATCACGTGCCCGGCCACTCCGCTCTCGACATCCTCTTCGTCGACCACGACGCCCGCCTCGCCTTCACGGGCGACCATATCCTCACCGAAACAAGCCCCAATCCGCTGCTGCGGCGTCCGAAGCCGGGGCAGCCCCGTGCGAAAAGCCTCGTCCAATATCGGCATTCCTTGCGTATCACCCACGATCTGGACCTCGACGTCTGTTATCCGGGACACGGCGCGCCCATCCAGAATCACCGCGCCGTCATCGAAGCCCTTCTTGCCCGGCAGGACAAGCGGAGTCAGCGCATTCTCGAAATCCTGGGCGGCAGGAGCCTCTCGGTGTACGACGTCGCGCGGGCGTTGTTTCCGCGCATGGACACCAAGTACATGTTCCTGCAGCTTTCGTCCTCAGTGGGCCACCTCGAAGTGCTGGAAGAAGAGGGCAGGGTTGTTTCAGAGGCCGTGGATGGTGTTTTATGTTTTCGGCGGGTGTGATGGCTGCCTTCCAGACACGAACCAGGAGCGTTAAAGAATGAGCCGGGAACGCTGGGAAATCCTTCGCCTCGAGGAGCGGTACTACGAGCGCATCTGGGGCGGGCGTAAGCTGAAAACCATGTACGGCAAGCCCATTCCTGAGGACGTTCCCATCGGCGAGGCATGGCTGGTCTCCGATCACCCCGGCGACGAAAGCGTCATTGCTGAAGGGCCCCTGAAGGGGAGGACCCTGCAAGAACTCATCGCGGCGGACCCGGCCGCCCTGCTTGGCGCGAAAGCGAGACCCACTCCCGGCGGCCGGTTTCCCCTCTTGCTGAAGATTCTGGATTCAGCGGAACATCTGTCGGTGCAGGTGCACCCGGATGACGCCTGTGCGGAACGTCTCGGCGAACCGGATGTGGGCAAGACCGAGATGTGGCATGTGCTGCACGCCGAACCGGGCAGCGAATTGATCTGCGGGCTTGATCCGAATGTCGCTCGCGATACCTTTGCACGGGCAATCCCTGATGGCTCCGTGGAAACGTTCATGAATCGTTTCAACGTCCGCCCCGGAACCACGGCATTCGTTGCGGCGGGGACGGTCCACGCCATCGGCGGCGGGATAGTGCTCGCCGAAATTCAGCAAAACAGCGACCTGACCTACCGCATCTACGACTGGGGGCGCGTGGGAACCGACGGAAAACCCCGTGAGCTGCACATCGACAAAGCCCTCGAGGCCATCCATTTCGGCTCCCCTCACGGCGGCGAGGCCAATCCGCTGGCCTGCCGCGCTGAGGATGGCGCCGAGAGGACCGTCCTGGCCGCCTGCCGCCATTTCGCCGCAGATCATATCGCGTGTCGTGGTTGCTACAAACGCGACACCCGCGGCGATTCGTTTCATATTCTCCTGGCAAAATCGGGCCCCCTCGCTGTTGACGTTGGACAGAAGACACACACCATCGATGTCGCACAAGCCGTGCTGATACCCGGACAACACGAGCACTACCGCGTCGAAGGGTTGGGCGAATTCCTCGACTACTACGTCCCCGACCTCGAGTTGGACATCATCAAACCACTACTAGCCGCCGGCCACTCCCGCGACGCCATCACCCTCCTCGGCGGCGACACACAACATAGCGATCTGCGGGATGGCTGAGGTCTGGCGTTAGGGCAGGCCCGGGCTCGCCGTGCACTCCCCGGAAGGATTCACCAAAGTAATCAGGCTATTTCCTCGCCTTCAACCGCTCGGAGACGCGGTCGACAACGGTTTGGAGGGCCTGGACACGCGCGTAGTGTTTGTCGTTGCCCGCGATGATAGTCCAGGGGGCACCAGTGGTCGAGGTGCGCTCGATCATGTCGGAGACGGCATCCCAATACTCTTTCCATCGTTCGCGGTTACGCCAGTCTTCGTCGGTGATCTTCCATCGCTTGTGGGGGGTGTTCTGGCGGGCTTCGAACCGGGCGAGCTGTTCTTCCTTCGAGATGTGAATCCAGAATTTTATCACGACCGTACCGTATTCAACGAGCTGTTCCTCGAACTCGTTGATTTCGCGGTAGGCCCGGGTCCATTCCTCGCCGGTTGCGAACCCCTCGATGCGCTCCACCATCACCCGCCCGTACCAGCTACGGTCAAACACCGTGAAGTGCCCTGCCTTGGGAAGCGCGCGCCAGAAACGCCACAGGTAATGATGGGTCCGCTCGTCGCCCATCGGCGCCGCGACCGGCACCACCGCGTATCCCCGCGGATCGAGCTCGCGCAAGAGCCGACGGATATTGCCCCCCTTACCCGCGGCATCCCAGCCTTCGTAGACCAGCACCACCGGAACGCGTTCGCGATAGCAAAGGTGTTGGAGCCGCCTGAGTTCCTCTTGTAGCTCATCCAGTTTCTCGTCGTATTCCTTGTCGTTCATGACAGCCTTCAGATCGACCCGGTCGAGGGGACTCGTACGGCGGTTTCGCGCCGGAAGTTTTTTCTTTCCCCGGACCGGCGCTTTCCGGAGCGCCAGTGCCCGTTCAAACGCCGCCGCGAGACCCTCGGCCACCGTGACCGTGGCGAACCGCTCGCTGATGGCGGGCACGATGGTCCACGGGGCATAGGCGGTGGATGTTTCGCGGAGCATGTCTTCGACGGCCTCCGCGTACTTGTTGTAGAGCTTATGGCGCCGCCGTTCGTCCTTGCCGACTTTCCACGCGTAAGCAGGGTCTTTGCCAATTTTGCGGAAGCGCTTGGCCTGCTCTTTCTTGTCGATATGCAGAAAGAACTTGACGAGCACGGCCCCGTCATCGGCCAATTGGCGCTCGAATACCCGCATGCGCTCGAAGGCCTCTTGCAGCGCCCGCCCGGAAACCCCGTCCTCGACCCGTTCATCGAGCACCTGACCGTACCAACTGTGGTTGAAGATGGCGATTTGTCCATCCCCGGGAGTGATGTTCCAGAACCGCGTCATGGGCGGCCAGAAACGTTCCTCCCGGGTCGGCTCCCCGATATTGTGGACTTTAAATCCCCGAGGATCGAAGGCCTGAAGTATTCGACCCAGCACTGAGCCTTTGCCCGCGGCGTCCCAGCCCTCGAAAACCACCAGCACGGGCACCTCCGCAGTGCGCAAATCCCGTTGAAGCTGGGCCAGGTGCAGATCAAGGCGCTCCAGGGCCGCTTTGTAGTCAGACTTCCCGAGTTTGGCGTTTAGATCAACGGTTTCGAGCATTTTCTTCAACCCTCCGGTACGCCAGTGTACTGCGACGGGACTTTCCAAACAACAAGAATTCTGCGCGACAGACCGCGGAGACCGCACTTAACACGCTTCAAATGAATGACTTCCGCCAGGAGGAAACTTCGCGCCATTCTTGACACGTGCACACGGCATGCCCATAATCGCCGTGTGGCGCAAGCCGGCGGAGTGCGCGTGGCATTCCTGCCGTACTGCCGCTCACAGTAGTGCATGAAACAACAGCTTGCCTGTGTTTGGGCGCCCAATCCCAACTGGGAGAAATGTCTAAGGAATAGTCCATGAGATTCTGTACTGTCCTGAGCCTTGTGACGTTGTTTGTTCTGGCCCCCGCACTGCTGACATCTGCCCAGGAAGCCGCGATTACCCCGTCGGGGATACCGGACTCCTTGCGGAGCTCCGTGGACGCTGCGGTGGCAGAAGTCAAGCCCGCCCTGGTGCGCATCGAGGTCGTCACACCGAGCTACTACGAAGGGCGCGAAGTCAAATACGAGTCCTCCGGCAGCGGGGTCATCATCACGCCGGAAGGCCATGTCGTGACCAACCACCATGTGGCGGGTCACGCCACGCGAATGGTGTGCACCCTCTCGACTAAAGAAAAGATCGAGGCGAAACTGGTTGGCCGCGATCCGCTTTCCGACATCGCCCTCCTTCAGTTGACCCCCGAGGAGCACCGGCAATTCCCCACAGCCCCGTGGGGCGATTCGACACAGGTCAAGGTCGGGGACCACGTCCTGGCCATGGGCAGCCCGATGGCCCTGTCGCAATCGGTCACACTGGGCATCATCAGCAACACCGAAATGATCATGCCGCGCTGGTTCGGGCCATCCCGCCGCCTGGACGAAGACGGTGAGGATGTCGGCTCGTTCGTGGTCTGGCTTGGCCATGACGCCCAGATTTACGGCGGCAACAGCGGCGGTCCCCTGGTGAATCTACAAGGCGAGATCATCGGGATCAACGAAATCCGCGTGGGCGGCCTGGGAGGGGCCATCCCCAGTGAGCTGGCCCGGCAAGTCGCCTCGATTCTCCTCGAGAAGGGAGAGGTCGAACGGGCCTGGCTGGGATTCGACATTCAGCCCAGGTTCAAATACAGCCCCATGGACAGGGGCGCCCTCATTGGCAGCGTCCTGAAAGCGACTCCCGCCGGGGAAGCCGGGCTGAAAGCAGGCGACTATCTGATCCGTCTGGCCGAACACGACATCGACGT
This sequence comes from uncultured Nitrospiraceae bacterium, assembly GCA_964520685.1. Classification (GTDB taxonomy): domain Bacteria; phylum Hydrogenedentota; class Hydrogenedentia; order Hydrogenedentales; family SLHB01; genus UBA2224. The sequence goes on from CAZFOG010000062.1 coordinate 11,803, forward strand.
CGAGTTTGATGAGCAGATTCCCCTGTTTAACCGGTTGGTGGCGGCCCTGCCCATCGGAGAGCCGGTCGAGGTGGCAATTCTCCGCGATGGCGAAGAGCAAACGCTCACCCTGACCACCACAAAGCGCATGGAGGCCTCCCCAAAACAATCCGAATTGAAGCAGTGGGGGCTCACGGTCCGTGACATTTCCTTTCTCATGGCCAAGGAGTTGCGCCGCGAAAACCAGGACGGCGTCATCATTACGTCCGTACGGCCCGGCGGCCCGTCTGGAGATGCCAAACCATCGCTTGACCCCAAAGACGTTATCACTGCAATCGGAGACGCGACCGTGACAAACGTCGAGGAGATGAAGAAGGCTACCGCCGCCCTTACGGAGGGGAAGACCGAGCCGACGCCCGTGCTGGTGCAATTCGAGCGGCGGGGGCAGCAACTGGTAACCGTGGTCGATGTGGGCATACAGGAATTAAAGGACCCCGGTCTCGAGGTCGAAAAGGCATGGCTTCCGGTCGAGACGCAGGTGATTACGAAGGATATCGCACAGAATCTGGGTGATGAGAGTCTCACGGGGTTTCGGGTCACGCGTGTGTACACCGGCAGCAGCGCTGAAAAGGCCGGGATACAGGTGGGTGATCTCATTCTCGAGGTCGACGGCCTGGAACTCGAAGCAAACGCCCCCGAAGATTACGAAGAGCTTCCTGTGCTGATACGCCAATACAAGGTTGGAACGTCCGCGGAACTGACCATCAAGCGGGGGAGCGACACAATGACCCTCGCGGTCGAACTGGCGCCCTCACCAAAACTCGATCGCGAAATGAAAAAATACCGCGACGACAATTTCGAATTCACCGTGCGCGATATCACGTTCTTCGACCGCGCGCGTGAGGAGTGGGAAGAGGGTAAGACGGGCGTGCTGGTGGAAGAGATCAAATCGGGAAGCTGGGCGGCCCTCGGCATGCTGGGCGTCTCGGATCTAATTGTCGAGGTCAATGGAGATGTAGTCGTTGACGTAGACTGGTTCGAACAGAAGATGGACACGATCGCACAGGAGAAACCCAGGACGGTCGTGTTCAAGGTTATGCGGGGGATTTACACGCTTTTCCTGCAGTTCGAACCGCAGTGGGAGGGAAGCGTCTGAACGCTTCTTCTCCGCATACGAACGCCTTTCACGTCAGCCCGATGCAGGAGGACGGGAGGCGGTGATTAACCGCGAAGGACAATGCGAAAACACGCAAGCAAGGAGGTCGAACATGAATTTCAAGTGCCTGCAGACATGTGGATGGAGCGCGGTTTTCACTCTTCTCCTCCTTGCGGGGACGGCGAACGCCGATGCGCTTGCGGATACCGCGCGGGGCATTATCGACGCCAACAAGGACACGGTCGTCACCATCACGCTGGTGGTTGAAAACCGCTACTCCATGCAGGGAAGCGGTTCACAGAGCGAGGAGAGCAAGTCCGAGATCACCGGCACGGTAATTGATCCCTCGGGCTTGGTCGTCGTTAGTCTCTACACCACCGACCCGACGTCCGCCTCGCGCAACATGATGGGCATGGACCTCGAAGAGATGGGGGTCAAAATAGAAACGGAAATCAAGAGCGCCGACATACTCACCGCGGAGGGCAACGAGATTCCCGCCGAAGTGGTGTTGCGCGACAAGGATCTGGACCTGGCGTTCATACGACCCAAGCAGAAAGTCGACAAGCCATTTTCCGCCCTCGATCTGGCCAAGAGCGGCACGCTGGCTCAGCTCGATCCCATCCTGGCGATAAGCCGCCTGGGACGCGTTGCCAATCGTGCCCACGGGGCCCTTCTCGACCGCATCGAGGCGGTTGTTGAGCGGCCGCGGACCTTTTACGTGCCTGCCGGCGGCGGCATGAACCAGGGGTCCCTGGGAGCCCCTGTCTTCACCCTGGACGGCGAGGTCGTCGGAATTCTCGTGTTGCGAACCATCCGGGCCTCGAGTAGCGGTATGATGGGCATGATGGGCATGATGGGCGGCGGGGGAGACAATGCCGTGATGATTGTCATGCCGGCTGGGGATGTTCTCGAGGTGGCGGCCCAGGCTCCCGAACATGCCCCCGAGCCGGCTCCCGGGGAGTCGGAAGAAACCGCCGCACCCGAGGAGGATGCCGGCGCGGAGGAATAACGCATGAGGCGGCGTGAATTCATCCAGCGTGCGACAGCCGGTATGGGGCTGCTGGCGGGTGTTTCGTGCGTGCGCGCGGCGCTTCGGAACCGCCCAGCCCGCCCGAATGTCGTCTACCTGTTCAGCGACGAACACCGGTGGCAATCCATGTCGTTTTCCGAAATGCCTGAGGTCCATACGCCGCACATGGCCGCCATGGCAGAGCAGGGCGCCGAATTCACCCAGGCTATCAGCAACTATCCGGTGTGTTCGCCCCACCGGGCCATTCTGATGACGGGCCGCTGGCCCTATCGGCAGGGCGTTATCGACAACAATATCCCGCTGGGGCCTGACCGGCCAACCCTCGGGAACGTGTTTCAGGCCGCCGGTTACCGCACGGGTTACATCGGGAAATGGCACCTCGGGGGCACCCGGGCCGAGCCCTTCGGGTTCGACCTGTCCCTGATATGGACCGAGACCGGCCGGCATTTCGATGCTTCGCGATACCATCCCGCGATCGGAGAGCCCGTGCGGCCCAAGGGCTATAACGCCACCCTCATGACCGACCAGGCACTCGAATTCATACGCGAATGCAAAGAGGCGTCTCAGCCTTTCTTCCTCATGGTGTCGTGGAACCCGCCCCATGCGACCTTCACCGACGCCCCCGAGGACAAGAAGGCGCTGTATCCCGAAGGTTCATTGCCCTACCGTCCCAATGTGGATTTGGCAGGCCGGAACGTCCCGGAAAATGCCCCTGACATCGCACGACGCAACGACTGGCCCAATTATCAGGGATATCACGCCCACATTACCGCCATTGACGACGAACTGGGACGTATCGTGAGCGCCCTCGGCGAGATGGGCCTGTCCGGCGAGACTATTATCGTATACACGTCCGACCATGGCTCGATGTTCGGCTCGCACGGCGTGGGAAGCAAGCGCCAGCCCTTCGAGGAGTCGATCCGGGTGCCGTTTCTCGTGCAATGGCCGGGAGTCGTTCCGCGCGGACTCAAGAGCGAAGCCCTGTTCGGGTCCATCGACATCATGCCGACGCTCTGCGGTCTGGCAGAACTCCCCGTTCCGCCAGAATGTGAGGGACGCGATTTCAGCCCGCTCCTCACGGGCGGCGAGGGCCCGGACCCTGAATGCCAGTTTATCATGCACATCTCGAAGGAGAACGCTTCCGGCGGAAACAATCACCCGGCACCGCTTTTCCGGGGCGTACGCACAAAGACCCATACGTTTGCGGTCAAACCCGGCGGCGAGGGATTCCTTTTCGACAACCGCCGGGATCCCTACCAGTTGAAGAATTTGTATGCGGAACCGGCTGCCGCGCCCATCCGAAAGGAGCTTGAAGCGCTTACGCGCCAATGTATCGAGAGCGCACAGGATCCGTTCGAGCTGCCCGTATGACCGCATGCTGACTCGAGGAAGCCCCGTACAGGGTCTCATAGCCGCAGTCACAATCATGCCGGGGCGCGCGCTCGAAACCGTGCGGAAATACCCGCGCGGCGTGCGGTGTCCCATTACCGAAAGGTTGGTTCAACACAAGGAGACACGCCATGAGTGGTGAGAGCATGCTGAAAGGCGCGACGGCACTCGTCACCGGCGGCGCCAAACGTCTCGGCGCCGCGTGCGTGCGCGTGCTGGCCGGCGAGGGCACGAATGTCTGCATTCACTATCGGGCGTCAGGCGAGAAGGCCGAAACACTCGCCGGGGAACTGCGCGCCTCGGGCATTACGGCCGAAACCGTGTGCGGGGATCTGTCTGACCCCCGCGGCGTCGAAAAACTGTTCGAGGATGTCGTGGGCCGGGTCGGTCCCGTAGACATCCTGGTCAACAACGCTTCCATTTTCCAGGATTCCACCATGCTGGATTGCACCGTCGAGGATGTTCTCGAGAATATCAGCATCAACGCCATGTCGCCGTTTGTACTTGCCCGCGCGTTTGCGAAGCAGGGGCGGCCGGGGCACATCATCAACTTCCTGGACACGCGCGTCATGGACTACGATCGCACCCACTACGCGTATCATTTGAGCAAACGGCTGTTTCACACCATCACCCGAACAATGGCCCTGGAATTCGCGCCATCCATCCAGGTGAACGCCATCGCGCCGGGGCTGATACTGCCCCCGCCGGGAAAAGACGCCCGGTATCTCGAGGAATTGGCCCATACCAATCCCTTGAACCGTTTTGGCAAAGTCGAGGACATTATGGAGGCCCTGCGGTATTTGCTGCACAGCACCTTCGTCACGGGCCAGGTGCTCTACGTCGATGGGGGACGCCATATGCGAGGGAATATCTATGGCTGACGGTGAAACCGACAGAATACACATCCGCGATCTCATGTGCCGCTGCATTGTGGGGATCTACCCCGATGAACGCAGGGAGAAGCAGGATGTCATTATCAATATTACGCTGTGGGCCAACTACCGCGCCGCGTGTCGAACCGATGACATCGCCGACACGGTAGACTACAAGACCATCAAGAAACAGGTGATCAAGATGGTCGAGGAATCCCGTTTTCAGCTCATCGAACGCCTGGCCGAGGAAGTCGCGGGCATCTGTCTGGCCAACCCCCGCGTCGAGAAGGTCGCTGTGTCCGTAGATAAACCCGGCGCGTTGCGCTTTGCGCGCAGCGTAGCCGTCGAGATCCTCCGGGAACGCGAGTAAGAGTCGTATGGCTACCGCGTATATTGCCCTGGGCTCGAATATCGAGCCCTGCGTGAACATCAAGGCGGCCCTGGCCCTCTTGGCCGGGCAATGCCGGCTCATGGCCGTATCCCGTTTCTACCGGAGCCGTCCTTTGAACCGCCCCGAACAGGCCGATTTCATCAACGGCGTGTGCAGAATCGAAACCGCGCATTCGCCCCGGCATTTGAAGTACAATATTCTCCGTCCCATCGAGGAGGCTCTGGGAAGGATCAGAAGCGGCGATGCCTATGCCGCAAGGACCATCGACCTCGATATTCTCTTGTACGACGATGTGGTCACCGAAGAGGACGGCCTGACGATACCGGACCCCGACATTTGCGAACGGCCGTTTCTGTTTCTCCCGCTGCTGGACTTGGAGCCGCGGATTCGGATTCCGGGAACGGGGCGGGCTTTGCGCGAGCGTGTCGGTCGTGATACACACAACGGGGCAGTCGTTGACGCGGAGTTTACGGAAGCCCTAAAGGAGTATACATTCAATCATGAGTAGCGATTATAATCAGGACCGTGTGGCCGAGTTAGTCCGCCAACTGCTCATCGAGTTCGGAGAAGACCCCACACGCGAAGGACTCCTGAAAACCCCTGACAGAGTCGCAAAGGCCTTTGAATATTTGACTTCCGGATATCGCACCGACATGGACAAGGTCATTAACAATGCCCTGTTCGAGGCCGCGTCCAACAACATGATCATCTGTCGGGATATCGAGGTCTACAGCCTCTGCGAACATCATATGCTGCCTTTCTACGGACGCTGCCATATCGGTTACATTGCGAAGAAGAGCGTGCTGGGCCTGAGCAAACTGGCTCGGATCGTGGATTACTATGCCCGGCGCCTTCAAATTCAGGAACGCCTTACCGCCCAGGTAGCCCGCCGCGTCATGGATCTGACCGGTGCGGAAGGGGTCGGGGTGGTCATGGAGTGCAAACACCTGTGCATGATGATGCGCGGAGTTGAGAAACAGAATTCCATCATGACCACGTCGTCCGTGCTGGGTTCCTTCCATAACGATGCCCCCACCCGCGCGGAATTCCTCAACCTGATCGCCAAACCCACCCCGTAAAGTACGGATTAACAACCCTTTACGACTACTCTCCGCATCCCCGGCATGATCATTTACACAATCATTAGCTAAATGATAATCATTCTCGGGATTAAACGCCCCCATGCCTGTGTTTTGCCTGTATCAGTGCGAACTGTCTTTCGCGCGGTTTGCGCCGTGGCTTGCGTAATGAAGTCAGGGGAGTGGTGACACATGAGCAGTAACGATACGGAAAAAGCAGCAAAACTCAGCGCGGTCGAAGGGTTCAAAAGCCGGAGCCGAGGCCTTCGGGGACCGATTGCCCTCGAACTGTCCCAGCCAGCCCCGTCGTTCTCAGACGAGGCGGTCCAGTTATTGAAGCATCACGGTACCTATCAGCAGGACAACCGTGACACGCGGACCGAGCGGCGAAAGGCGGGGCAGGAGAGAGACTACTATTTCATGGTGCGCACGAAGTTCCCGGCCGGCCATTTGACGGCGGAGCAGTATATCGTCTGCGACGAATTGTCAACGAAGTACGGCCAGGATGATCTTCGCGTGACGTCCCGGCAATGCTTTCAGTTTCACGGGGTGGTGAGGCGGAATCTCCGGCCGCTCCTTCATGATCTCAACCATTACGCACGAATCACGAGCCTGGGGGCATGCGGCGATGTGGTCCGTAACGTGATGGGATGCCCCGTGGCTGATATTGACCCGAAATTCGCCCAGGCTGGCGCGGACCTGGGCAGCTTGTCGAAGCGTATCAGCGACCATTTTCTACCCAGGACCAAGGGCTATTTCGACCTCTGGGTCAATGACGAGAAGGTAACCGTGAACGACGACGGTACCGTTACGTTCCCCGAGGATGCCCCTGCCAGAGGCGAGGAGGACCCCATTTATGGTAACACCTATTTGCCGCGCAAATTCAAAATCGCGGTGACTCCCGACTTCGACAATTCCGTGGACGTCTACACGAACGACGTCGCAATCATCGCCCTAACGGATGACGGCGGCCGGATCACCGGATACGAGGTCGCCGCGGGCGGGGGGCTCGGCTTCACCCACCGCAAAGAGGCCACCTATGCCCGTCTGGCGTCACCCATCGCGTTTGTACAGGCGGACGAGGTGCTCCCTATCGTCGAGGCCGTTGTGAAGGTCCAGCGCGATTTCGGCGACCGCACGAACCGCCGTCACGCCCGCATGAAATACCTCATCGACGAAATGGGCCTCGACGCCTTCCGCGCGAAGGTGTTCGAGTACGCGGGGCGTGATTTCCCGCCGCCAAAGGGACTCAAGCCTACTGCGCAACCGGACTATCTGGGGTGGTCGAAACAGCTTCAACCTGGGCTGAACTACGTCGGCCTCTGGGTCGAAAACGGCCGCATCCGCGATTTCCCTGGCAGCTTTCAGTTCAAGTCCGGTCTGCGCAAGATCATTGAGCGCTTCAAACCGCACATCCGTCTGACGCCCCATCACAACGTCATCCTCGCGAATATCCGGGTTGAGAATGTGGACGCGGTGCAACGGTTGCTCGATGAATACCAGATACCGGCCGACAAGGGCATCTCGACATTGCGGCGCATGGAAATGGCGTGCCCGGCCCTGCCTACGTGCGGCCTCGCCTTGTCTGAAGCAGAACGGTTTCTCCCCAGCGTGATCGCCGACCTCGAGCGTGACGGCCACGGCGACGCCGAAATTGTGTTGCGCATGAGCGGGTGCCCCAACAACTGCTCGCGGCCGCGCAGTGCCGAACTGGGCGTGATCGGGTGCGGCTCCGGCCTCTATACCATCTACACGGGCGGCGAATACAACGGTTCGCGTCTGTGCGAGATGCTTCTCGACAGGGTGTCGGCCGCGGACGTCGCCGGCGTGCTTTCCGCCCTGTTGACCGCGTGGAAGGAAGACCGCAGCGACGGCGAACGGTTTGGCGACTGGTCCTTCCGAACCGGCATCGAAAACGTGAAGCAAAGACTCCAACTCGCCACAAGCAAATAGTTCTGGCGATTGCAGCGACAGGAATACATGAACACCATGGAAGCCAACCGTGCAGGCGTCGTAGAGAAGCCAAAGCTATCGGACATTACCAGCCTCGAGCCGCTCAATCATGCGTCGCCCGAGGCGCTGCTGGCTTTCGCGGCAAACTACGGCGAGCGCGCCGCCATCATGACCAGCTTTCAGAAAACCGGCTGTGTGATGATCGACATGGCCCACCGCGCCCATCTCGACCTCCGTGTCATTACGGTCGATACGCTCCGTCTGCATCCCGAGACCTACGAACTCATGGACCAGATTGAAGACCGCTATGGAATGGCAATAGAACGGTTCAAACCCGATTCCGAACGCCTCCAGCGTATGCTCGACCAGCACGGGGAATTTCTCTTCTTCGACAGCCGCCCCAAACAGGAACATTGCTGCTGGATCCGCAAGGTCGAGCCCAACAACCGCGCCCTCCAAACCGTAGATGTCTGGATTACAGGCCTGCGGCGGGATCAGTCGAAGCATCGCGTCGAGGTCCCGAAAGCTTCCTGGGTCGAAAGAGACGAACGCAGACTCCTGAAACTCGCTCCGTTGGTGGCATGGTCCGAAGAGGAGGTCGACGCCTATATAACCAAGTACGACGTACCCTCGAACAAGCTCTATGACCAGGGCTACGCCAGCATCGGCTGCATGATCTGCACCACCCCCATTAAACCCGGCGAAGACAAACGCGCCGGCCGCTGGCGCTGGTTCAACCAGTACGAAGGCGACCACCAGAAAGAATGCGGCATCCACGTCGACGGAAGCGGGATATAGCTCCGGGAGACCCGGATGGCGGATTTCATCCGCCGTTCATCAAGTGGCGGGGAGGAGTATCCGCCCTTCGCTGCCCCAGCAAATCATGAGCACAGTGCTTATGCCGCCTCGAAGTCCGGATCCCCTTTGCGCTTCCGGCTGGGCGGTGTGCGGCCACGCGGACGGGGGGCGGTTCCTCAAGCTCCGAGTGCGATTGTGGTGCTGTCGCGATGGTCTTTTCCCAGTCCATTCCGTCCATTCCGTCCACAAGGTCCATTTCGGTCCAGAAACTCCACTCGAAACACGCGGGCAATCTACTCGATGCGGCCGCATTGTTCCCTGATCA
>CAZFOG010000063.1:0-20660 GCA_964520685.1 uncultured Nitrospiraceae bacterium
GACGTAGCCGTCCACGAGGTGCGGAAAGGGATGAAGAAGCTTCGGGCGGTTCTGCGACTGGCGCGGAACGAGCTTGGGCAGAAGGTGTACCGGAAGGAGAACGCGTGCTATCGCGGTGCTGCAAGGCGATTGTCGGGGTTGCGTGAAACAGCCGTGCTGGTGGCGACGGTGGAGAAGCTCCAGTCCGATTTTGCCGGTGAGCCTGGTTCCGCGGCGTTAGATTCGCTCCTTTATAACCTGCAGGGTCAGAAGAACGCGTTGCAGGAACAAGAACTGGACCGTAAGAGTGCTTTGGCGGATGTAGCGGAGGCGTTGCGCGAGGCTCGCGCCCGGGTGGAAGGCTGGCCGCTCAAATCCAGGGGTTTCTCAGCGGTGGATAAGGGCGTACGCCGGGTTTACCGCCGCGGACGGACAGGGCTTCGGCTAGTCCAGAAAGCGCCGACGGACGGAAACTTCCACGAATGGCGCAAATCGGTGAAGTATTTGTGGTATCACGCACGGCTTCTCGAAGCGGCCTGGCCGGCCATGATGGGCGCCCTGATCGCCGAGCTCGATGTTCTCGGCGATGCGTTGGGGGCCGAGCACGACCTGTCCGACCTGCGAGCCGTGCTTTCGGAGCGTCCTGAGCTGGCGGGGGGCGAGTCGACACTCGACCCGGTGATGGGCCTGATAGGTCGCCGCCAGGAGGAACTGCGGAGCGGGGCCCTTCCCTTGGGTGCGCGCGTGTACGCGGAGCGGCCTGGGGCTTTTGTCGGCCGGTTGCATGCGTATTGGGGCACGGCCGAATCGCGCTAACTTGGGCGTTTAAGACAGGAGCCTGTGTGTGGCTGGGGCAGGCGAAACCTCGAAAGCCGCCGTGACCGTGTGCAAAGCCTTAGGAACCCACCCCCGCGGTTCAAACGGGGACAGGTAGTCGCGCCGCGGACGGCGCTTTGAACATGTCCCCGTTCATCCTGGAGGAGGGCCGGTGGCTTACGTGCGGATTCCGGGTCGGGGACGGCGCCGGGTCTCCGGCGGCCGAATGAGGCGTCTTCGCCGCGCGGGGCGTGGTCTACCCTGGCGTGATTTTGCTGCCGGGGAAGGTGGAGGTCATGGCGCCTGTGGCGGGGAGATAGCAACTGTACATGTAGTCGATAACCATGCGTGTAGCGCTGAACCTCCAAGGGAGCGTGCGGATAGCATGTTTTTGCATGGCGACCCATTGGTTGGGAATGCCGTCGCTATCGCGCGTGTAGAACAGCGGCGCCACCACGTTTTCGAGGGCTTCGAACAGGGCCTCGCGGTCATGTTCGTCCTGGCGTTCCGGGGCGCTGAGCTCTTCGCCATCGCCGATGGCAAAGCCGTTGAATCCATCGTAGGCTTCCGCCCACCAGCCGTCGAGCACCGACAGGTTGAGGCCGCCGTTCAAGACCACCTTCTGGCCGCTGGTGCCGCATGCCTCGCGGGGGCGCCTCGGGGTGTTGAGCCAGACATCTACCCCCTGTACCAAATGCCGGCTCACATTGATGTCGTGATCCTCAATGAACACGAGTTTTCCCTTGAATGGACGCAATTGCGTGACATCGTACAGGTGTTTGATCAGGGTTTTCCCGCCTTCGTCGTTCGGATGGGCTTTGCCGGCGAAGATGAACTGCATGGGCCGTTCAGTGTGATTGAGAAGGCGTTCGAGGCGGTCGAGATCGCCAAAGAGGAGCGTTGCCCGTTTGTAGGCCGCGAACCGGCGCGCAAAGCCGATGGTCAGGACGTTGGGGTCGAGACAATTCCGCGCAATATCCTCGGGGGTGGTGGGCTTCCCGCGCCGTGATATCTGGTGGGCCACACAACGGCGCACGTAGTCGAGCAGATTTGCCTTCAGAATCTGGTGTTGTTCCCAGAATTCCACGTTGTCGACGCTTTCGATGTCCGCCCAGGTATCAGGCTGCTGGGCACGTTCGGCCCAGTTTTCTCCGTGGTAGCGGCTGTACAGGCGCGCCATGGGTGTGGCGAGCCAGGTGGTTGTGTGCACGCCGTTCGTGATGTGGTAGATGGGAATGTCCTCGAGTGACCGCGCGGGCCACAAAGCTTGCCACATTTTGCGGCTTACGCGTTCGTGAATGGCCGAGACGGCGTTGCGGAACCGGGACATCTTAAGTCCCAAGACCGTCATGCAGAAGGGTTCGCCTGGGTCGGCCGGATTGACTCTTCCGAGGGCCAGCAGGTCGAGCTCTGAGATCCCGAGACGCTCGCGCTCGGGATGCATGGTGCTCGAGAACAGATCGACGGGGAACCTGTCGTGGCCGGCCTCGACGGGGGTGTGGGTGGTGAAGACGGTACACCGTGCGATCCGTTCCTTAACCTCATCGAAGGACCGGTTTTCCACTTCGAGCATCTGGCGCGCGGCCTCGAGGGTGGCGAAGGCGCTGTGCCCTTCGTTGAGATGAAGCACGCTCGGGCGAATGCCGAGAGCTTCGAGTGCCCGCATGCCGCCGATGCCGAGAATGAGTTCCTGGCGGATGCGCGTACGCGCGTCCCCGCCGTATAGCTGCCCCGTGAGGCCGCGATCCTCTCCGGTATTCTCCTCGACGTTGGTGTCCAGGAGAATGAGGGTGCAGCGTCCGACCTCGGCGCGCCAAACCCGTGCCCAGGTTTCTGCGGGGCCGTTGAGGACGGATACACGGAGGGGCCGCCCGTGGTGGTCTTTTGCGAGCTCGATGGGGAGATTCTCGACTTCCGCTTCGAGATATTCCTCGCGCTGCCAGCCAATCTCGTCAAGGCGCTGCTTGAAATAGCCGTAGGCGTAGTACAGGCCAATGCCGACAAACGGGATTCCGAGGTCGGATGCGGCCTGGAGGTGATCGCCGGCCAACACACCGAGGCCGCCGGAGTAGATAGGCAACGACTCGTGGAGCCCGAACTCGGCGGAGAAATAGGCCACGGGGTTTCTGGTGGCCGGTCCCCCTACCCGGGCTGCCCAAGTGGTGCGCGTGGCCAGATATGCATTGAGTTGATGAAAGGCATGGGTAATCCGTGCGTCGATAGCGAGTTCCGCGCCGCGTTTTTCGAGGGCCTCGCCGGGCATTCGCTTCAAGAACGCCACAGGATTGTGGTTGACCTCCCGCCAGAGGTCCGAATCGATGTCGCGAAAGATGGCAATGATCTCGGGGTGCCACGTCCAGTAGAGGTTTCGGGCCAGTTCGCGTAATCGTTCGGCGATCTTCATGGCATGTACGGGCTCCCTTTTGCAGGTTTGGCTTCATGCGGCAGTGTGCAATCCACGTGCCACAAGGCCGGGCCACAGGTGGCGGCCTGCCTGTCCCGGTTGCAGTCCGAACGCGTATAGAAAGGGTACAAGCGTTTCGATTCGTTACGGCGCATTACGCCATTATGAGCACGCTGGCCAGGCACCACCAGCCTACATCGTGCAACTTTCGGGCGTCAAAGCATTGCCGGGCACGATTTTTGCGGGGTCATCAGGCGAGGCCCGAAATGGAAGTAAACGCGCAGACAGCACTATCCGTAAGCGGCGATTCGCGCTGGCAGAGGCGGTGCGCGGAGTGTCTTCTGGCGCATGGGGTCGATGTGCATACGGTGCATCGTGGCAGGACGGCCATCGACCTGATGCGCAAACACACCTACGACTGCATTGTCATTGATGATTCACTGGAAGACATGGGCGTTCTTGAGCTGAGCCTGTATGTGCCAGACCTTGCTGCGAACAGACCGGCACTCTTCGTCACGTGCCCGGAGGCGGACCGGTATGAGAAAGTCCTGGACCGATGCAATGCAATCCGGGCGGGCGAGCGGTCTTGCGTGCTGGCGGCGCTGGATGGGTACATGTCGAAACGGAGCGGAGACCGCAACTGTGGAGCCGAGTCCGAGAACGTCCGGTCGTAACGGTTTTTTCCATACCCCCTGAAGCTCGTTTTCCCCCACAGCGAGCTGAACTCGCGGTCGGGCGCCGCTTTCCCCCGGCGGCGCCTGACCCTCCCCCCCGGCGCATCACGGGGGTGAATTCCGGGCGGGGCACGCCAGCACGGATTTGCAATCTCTAAGCGGCGCCCGTAGGCTAACTTTGCTGGACTTGAATGCGCAAGAAGCACAGGGCAAGTAACATGCTGAGGACTGACAGTAAGAACACGGGTAAGATTGTCGCGGTACGCGGTAGCGTGATCGATGCGGAATTTCCGGACAGACTGCCCGAGATGCACAACCGGCTTATTGCGGGAACCGACGGCCGGGTGGTGCTCGAGGTGGTCCGCCATCTGGACGAACGGACCGTGCGCGCTCTGGCACTGACGCGCGTTCAAGGGCTCTCCCGCGAGGCGGCCGTCGTGGACGAGGGCGCGCCGATTGAAGTTCCACTCGGTGAGGAGACATTGGGACGGCTCTTCAACGTCTTCGGCGAGGTCATTGACAAGGGGGACCCCATCCGGGCGGAGAAGCATCGATCCATACACCAGCCCGCCGTGGCTCTGACCGAGCAGGCGACTGAAACGGAGCTGTTCGAGACGGGTATCAAGGCGATCGATGTGCTTGCGCCGCTTGAACGCGGGGGGAAGGCGGGCCTGTTCGGGGGGGCGGGGGTCGGCAAGACCGTGTTGATTATGGAAATGATCCACAACATGGTGGGTGAGTACCAGGGGGTTAGCATGTTCTGCGGCATCGGCGAACGGTGCCGCGAGGCCGAGGAACTCTATCGGGAACTGCAAGAAACGGATGTGCTCAAGAACACGGTGCTCATATTTGGCCAGATGGATGAACAGCCCGGAGCGCGCCTGCGGGTGGGGCATGCGGCGCTGACCATGGCGGAGTATTTCCGCGACGAGCGGAAGCAGGATGTGCTGCTGCTGATCGACAACATATTCCGCTTTATTCAGGCAGGCGCGGAGGTTTCCGGTCTGATGGGGCAGATCCCTTCCCGTCTGGGCTACCAGCCCAATCTAGCGACGGAACTGGCGGCGCTCGAGGAACGCATCAGCAACACCGCCAGCGGGGCGATAACCTCGATTCAGGCCGTCTACGTGCCTGCGGACGACTTCACCGATCCCGCCGCGGTACACACGTTTGGTCATCTTTCGGCGACCATCGTGCTCTCGCGCGACCGGGCGAGCCAGGGTCTCTATCCGGCCATCGACTTGCTTCAATCGAACTCGAAGATGCTTTCACCCGAAGTGGTGGGGGAGCGGCATTACCACATCGCGCGGGAAGTGCGGCACACGCTGGCGACGTATGAGGAGTTGAAGGATATCATCGCCATGCTGGGTCTCGACGAGTTGTCGCCGGAAGATCAGCGCACGGTTCGGCGCGCGCGGCAGCTCGAGCGGTTTTTCACGCAGCCGTTTTTTGTTACCGAACAGTTTACCGGCCTGGAAGGGCGGACTGTGCGACTGGAGGACGCCCTCGATGGGTGTGAGCGCATTCTGGGGGGTGATTTCGAGGGTGTTTCGGAAAGCTCGATGTACATGATTGGCCGTATTGACGAAGTGAAGCGGAAAGGAACAGGCAGCGGGGCCGGGGCAAACGGCGCGGCGGGGGCGTCGACGGATGCGAATGCGGTACCCCAATCGGAAGACAAGGATTCATAGGCCATGCGGCTCAAGTTGCTCTTGCCGACCCATATCGAGATTGACGAGGAAGTGAGCAAGGTGACGGCAGAAGCCATTACCGGCTCGTTCACGCTTCTTCCGAAACACATCGACTGCGTCGCGCCATTGGCAGCGGGCATCCTGAGTTTCGAGGGGTCCGGCGGCGAATCTTTTGTGGCTATCAACGGCGGGATACTTGTCAAGGCGGGCGATGAGGTGCGAGTCGCGGCAACCGAGGCAGCCATGGGCAGCGACCTTGCCACCCTCGAGCGTGCGGTGCACGAGAAGTTCAAGCGTCTGGACGATAGCGAGGTCCGCGCGCAGCGGGCCATTCAGCGTATTGAGGCGGACTTTGTGCGCCGGTTCATTGAATTGGAGGAGCATGCACGCATCTGAGCGCGAGAAACGCGGGCGCGAGCGGGAAGAGCGCTTTGGAACCGCCGTCGACAAGAAGGCGTCGCGGAAGATGCGGGCCCGCAAGGAGCGCGACCGGGCCATCTGGTCCTGGTTGGGGATGATGGGGCTGGTCGGGTGGTCCGTTGCGATTCCTGCGCTGATAGGGCTTGCCATCGGCATATGGCTGGACAAACGCGTGCCGGGCGGTACGATCTCGTGGACGCTCACGTTTTTGATCATGGGTGTAGCTCTTGGATGCCTCCAGGCCTGGTATTGGGTGCAGAAGGAGAGCCGTGATGAATGAGCGTTGCGCGACAGGCGGCATGCTGTGCAGGGAGAAGTGAGGTTGAGGCTTGGGATTTTGGAAACTGTGCTCGTGTTTGGCGCCGGCCTGGTCATTGGCATGGCGTTTTTCGGCGGTCTGAAGTGGACCATTCAGCGACTGCCTCAGACGCGGCATCCCCTGGCCCTTGCCCTGGGGAGTTTCCTCGTCCGAATCGCCCTTTTGCTCGGCGCGTTGCTGCTGGCCGGTGGAGGTGAGTGGCAGCGGTATATTGTCATTCTGATTGGGATTTTTGTGGCGCGTCTGGCGGCCGTGCGACTCTGGGGCAATGTGCGGTATCCCGGCACGGCCCCGTCACGAGTGGAAGGAGAGTAGGGCGTGGAGATGTCGAGGATTACGCCGGATCAGGCAGTGTTATGGCAATGGGGCGTTCTCCGGATAGACTATACGATCGCGTTCACGTGGGTCGTCATGGCGGTAATGGTAGTAGGTTCCTGGCTGATAACGCGGCGGTTTTCACCCGAGACCCGCATTTCCCGCTGGCAGCATCTCGTCGAGCTTATCGTCGAATACTCGCGCAGCCAGATTCTCGAAGTCGCGCGCCGCGAACCCGACCGGTATCTCCCGTTTATCGGCACGCTGTTTCTCTTTATTGCATTCAGTAACCTTCTGGCGGTTGTTCCTTTTTTCGTGCCCCCGACGGCCTCGCTGTCCACGACCGCCGCACTCGCGATCTGCGTGTTCTTCGCCGTGCCGATATACGGTATTCTGGAGTCCGGACTGCTGCCCTACTTGAAAAACTACATCAAGCCGTCGCCGGTCATGTTGCCGTTTAATCTGATTGGTGAGTTGTCGCGCACGCTGGCTTTGGCGGTGCGATTGTTTGGAAACATGATGAGCGGCGCGAAGATTGGCGCCATTCTTCTGAGCATCACGCCGTTTTTCATCCCCATCGTGATGAACCTTCTTGGTTTGCTGACGGGGCTGATACAGGCGTACATTTTTGCGATTCTGGCAATGGTCTACATCGCATCCGGCGCGCGCACGCAGCACGAGCATGAACTGGAGACCGAGCCGGAACAACCCTGAGCACGAAAGGAGAACGGTTGACATGTCGAGCGATGCACTTATCGGAATGGTCTCAATCGCCACCGCGGGGATCACCATCGCCATTGGTTCGATAGGCCCAGCCCTTGGTGAAGGGCGTGCACTGGCGGAAGCTTTGCGTGCTATCGCGCAGCAGCCCGACGAGGCCGGCACGATTACCCGGACCTTGTTTGTCGGGCTGGCCATGGTGGAATCGACGGCCATTTACTGCTTTGTCGTTTCGTTGATTCTGATTTACGTCAATCCGTTCTGGAGCCACTTCGCTTCCTAGTTCGGCGCGGGGCGAAAGAGGCGCCCATGCTGTGGCAACCTGAGCAAAAGGACGATGTAATGAAGCACAATTTTCGTAGAGAAGAGCGGCGGCCCCGTTGGCCGGGGATAGTGCTCGTCTGTTTGCTGGCGTTTTTCGCCGGCGCCGCCGTTGCCCAGGCGGGGGAGAAAGCGGACGCTGATGCAGTGACTTCCGTTTCAGATGGGGAGGCCGCGGGCGGGCCGGAAGGCGGATTGGTAAATTGGACGACGACCATAGCGCAGGTCGTCAATTTCCTGGTACTTGTCGCTCTGCTCAAGTATTTTCTCTATGACCGCATCACCTCGGCGATCGACAACCGGGCTAAACGTATTGCCTCCGAGGCGGAGGAGGCCCGGAAGAAGCAGGAGGATGCTGACCTGAAGGCTAGAACCTACGAGGGGAAGCTGGACGAGTTTGAGGAGAATCGCCAGGCGCTGCTGGAGGAGGCCAAGGCGGAAGCCGGCAAGCTGCGGGAAGAACTCACCCGACAGGCGCGCGAGGAGGTTGACAAAACGAGGGGGCGGTGGCTGGAATCCTTGCGGCAGGAGCAGGGGCAGTTCATGCAGTTGGTGCGCGGCGAAATCGGCCGCCAGGTGTGTGCGATTTCCCGGCAGGCGCTCAGCCACCTTGCGAGCGGCGAGCTCGAGAGTGCCATGGTGGAGACCTTCCTGAGGCAATTGGAAAGCAATCGGGACGCCGTGGGCAAACTTCTCGAAAAGGCCCGCGGCGAGGGCCTTACCGTGCGGAGCGCCTTTGAACTCGAAGGCGAGGCGCGCCAAGGCATCGAGGAGGCTATCAGGAGCAACGGGCACTCGGTAGCGGTGCGGTTTGAGACTGACCCAAGCCTGTTGTGCGGCATCGAGTTGCGTGCGGAGGGGAATGCCATTGGGTGGTCGCTCGATAAGTACCTGGGTGAAGTCGAGGAGGGGCTTAACAAGACACTTCGTCAGACCGCCGGGCAGGGATAGGAATTTGTCATGACCGATACCGTGGCCGAGCATCAATCGCTTACCGGGGCCCTGGAATCCACTTCGCAGGGCCTTACTCGCACACTCGAAGAGCAGCGCGCTGAGATCAGCCTGTACGAAGTGGGCGAGGTGCTGCGCATTGGAGAGGGCGTGGCCGTTGTGCGGGGCCTGCCCGGCGTGCAATCGGAGGAAGTGCTTCGTTTTACGGGCAACCGGCTCGGAATTGCCTTTAATCTGGAGCCCGGCGAGATCGGGGTTGTCATGCTGGACCCGGAGGCGGGCATCGAGGCTGGAAGTTCGGTGCGCCGCACGGGCCGCGTCATGGACGTGCCCGTGGGGGAGTCACTTCTCGGCCGCGTTGTCGATCCGATGGGAAGGCCCCGCGACGGCGGGGGGGCCGTGGAAGCCGCGGAGCGGTATCCCCTCGAACGCGACGCGCCCGCCATCATGGACCGGCTGCCGGTAACGGTGCCCCTTCAAACGGGGCTCAAGGCCGTGGATGCTCTGGTTCCGATTGGGCGAGGACAGCGCGAACTGATCCTGGGGGATCGCCAGACCGGCAAGACCGCCATAGCGCTGGCCGCCATTGTGAATCAGGGCAACTACGGGTTGAAGTGCGTGTATTGCGCGATTGCGCAACGCAGCTCGGCCATCGCGCAGGTTATTGCGCAGCTCCGGCAACATGGCGCCATGGAATACACGACGGTGGTTGCAACGACGGGCGACGACCCGGCGGGGCTTCAGTACACGGCGCCCTATGCGGCGACGGCCATCGCGGAATACTTCATGCACCGGGGGGACGACGTCCTGGTGATCTATGACGATCTGACCAGTCACGCGACTGCGTACCGGGAGCTGTCTCTGTTGTTGCGGCGCCCCCCCGGCCGCGAGGCCTATCCGGGCGATATATTCTATATTCATTCGCGTCTGCTGGAGCGGGCCACGCACCTGGATGAAGAGCACGGCGGCGGCTCTCTGACTGCGCTGCCGATCATCGAGACGCAGGCACAGAATCTTTCCGCGTATATTCCCACCAATTTGATCAGCATTACGGATGGGCAGGTGTACCTGTCGCCGCGCCTTTTCCAACAGGGGATCATGCCGGCGGTGGACGTAGGGCGCAGCGTCTCGCGTGTGGGGGGGAAGGCTCAGTTGCCGGCGTACCGGAGCGTTGCGGGCGATCTCAAACTGTCGTATTCCCAATTCGAGGAACTCGAGCGTTTCAGCCGTTACGGAACACGGCTTGAAGAGGAGAAGCGGCAGATGCTCGAGCGGGGCCGCCGCGTGCGCGAGATCCTGAAACAGGGCCAGTTCGAACTGATGACGCCCGGCGAGCAGGTCATCGTGCTTCTGGCCGTTACAGAGGGGCTGATGGACAGCGTACCGCTGGACCGGATGCGCGAAATTGCACGGAATGTTCAGGCAGAGGTCCAGGCGAAGTGCAGCGGTATACTCGAGGCGATCGAAAGCGGGGACAAGCTGACCAGCGAATACCGCGAGAAGCTTGGGCAGGCCATCACAGAGACGGTGGGGCAGCCCGCCCGGCAGGACGAGACGAATGGAGACGACGGAGAGCCTGAGCAAACAGATTGACAGCGCAGAAGACCTTCAATCGGTTGTGAAGACCATGAAGGGGATCGCCGCCGTCAGCATCCGGCAATTCGAGCGGGCCGTAGAATCACTCCGCGTCTATGGGGATGTGGTGGAGCTTGGGTTTCAAATGCTCGCGAAACAGCAGCCGGACATTCTGTCCCAGGCCCGAGAGGAAGAAGGGGGCCGGGTTGCAGCGGTCGTCTTCGGTTCGGATCAGGGCCTGTGCGGTTCCTTCAACCGGGACATCGTCGAGTACGCCCTTGGCTACCTGAACGAGGGCGCCCTGTCGTCTTACGAGCGGGTTTTTCTGCCTATCGGTGTTCGCGCCTATTCGGAATTGCAGTCGACCGGAGCGGAAATCGAGGCGCCCTACTCCCTGCCGCAGGCGATCGAGGGGCTTACATCCTCGGTGCAGGACGTGCTCGTGAACATCGAGCGGTGGCGGGCGGAGCAGAGCGTCTACCGGGTCGTGCTGTTCAATAACCGGCCGCGGCGCGGCGCGCGTTATAAACCCCACGGCCAGCAACTGCTGCCGTTGCCCGCGGCGTGGCTGAGGGAGCTGGCCGCGCGCGCGTGGCCGACGAACCAGCTTCCGGACCATCCCGGCGATTGGCAGACGCTTTTTGCCTCGCTGGTACACCAGCATTTGTTCGTCGCTGTGTTCCGGGCATTTGCGGAATCCCTTGCGAGCGAAAATGCGAGCCGCCTGGCGGCCATGCAGGCTGCCGAGAAGAACATCGAAGAGAAGATCGATGAACTGTATGCGCGCTATCACCGGCACCGGCAGGCGGCTATTACCGAAGAATTGCTCGATGTGATCTCGGGTTTCGAGGCGCTCGAGAGCGAGTAGAGAGCCCGGCCCCTTTGTGGATTGCCCCAGGGATGTTTCGCGCCGTTGGCGCTTGATGGACGGCCGCAATGCGGGCGGGGGATGCGGGGCGGTATTGAGTCGGCATGGGGGCTGCGCTCCTGATTGGCCAGGAAATGGACGAGATGGACAGAATGGACGAGATGGACTGGGGGGACCATTGGAGAAGATTCTTCAGGCTGCGGCATCTATACTGCGCGTTCGGGTCAACTGGTGGAGCGCCTGTTGGTTGACGTTCCTGGGGGAGTGGTGGCACAGTGAGTGCCGTCGAATCGCGGCGTGTGCATTTATGGCGAGGGCCGCGCACTCAATTCGAGCGTGAGGGAAGCGGTGTGAAGGAGTTTCAGCACTTGGGCCTGGCTCTGGGCCTTGGCCTGATAGTCGGCATGCAGCGCGAGTGGGCGTCAAAGTATGCCGGCATCCGCACGTTCCCTCTGATCACGCTGTTGGGGACGCTGAGCGCGGTAGCTGCCCTGCGGTTCGATGGCTGGGTTGTTGGCGCGGCAGCGGTGGCGTTGGCGATGCTGATCATTTTCGAGAATTACCGCCGCACCAAGGGCGGGAAGTCGGAAATGGGCCTCACGACCGACACGGCAGCGTTTGTGATGTTTTTTGTTGGTGTGATACTCGCCTTGGACTATACGGCTCCCGGCATTGCCGTTGCGGGCACGGTGGCGCTGCTGCTGCATTGGAAGAAGCCCCTGCATGGGTTCGTGAAGCGCATCGGGGAGGAGGAAGTCCGGGCGATCATGCGGCTCATCCTGATCGCGCTGGTTATTCTGCCCCTGCTTCCCAATCGCGCGTTTGATCCCTTCGGGGTTATCAATCCGTTCAAGATCTGGATGATGGTTGTGCTTATTGTCGGGATCAGCCTTGGCGCTTATATGGCGTACAAGCTTCTCGGCGCGCGGGTAGGGATCATTCTGGGCGGCATATTGGGGGGGCTCATCTCGAGCACCGCGACCACTGTCGGATACGCCCGGAACACGAAACCATATCCGGAGGCAGCTCCGGCGGTCGCTGTTGTTATTTTTATCGCGTCGACGGTGGTTTTTGGCCGGGTCATCTTCGAGATCGCCGTGGTTGCGCCGGGAATCATGGCCGCAATGGTGCCGCCGCTTCTGGTAATGATGGTCCTGATGGCGGCCGCGAATGGTGTGGCGTTTTTCTGTACACGCCCCGGCGAGGAGAATGTTCTCCCGAGCAAACCGCCATCGGACTTGAGGACGGCCATCGTGTTCGGTCTGCTTTACACGGTCGTGGTGCTCGGGGTGGCGCTTGCCAAAGACCACTTCGGCCAGCGCGGACTTTACGTCGTTGCGGCATTGTCCGGACTCACAGACATGGACGCCATCACGATTTCAACGGCGCAGCTCGTGGAGACAGGGGAACTCGCGGCGGATATCGGCTGGCGCCTTATCCTGGTTGGCACCATGGCGAACCTGGTTTTCAAGTGGGTGGCGGTGGTGTTGCTCAGCAACCGGTTTCTTGCGCGGCGCGTAGCAGTGCTGTTCTCGAGCGCGCTTTTGATTGGCGGCGCGATTTTGTATTTATGGCCTTAGCCCGGCGCTCTGTGGAGCCCGTAAACAACGGAGGCCTCCCACGGGCGGCGTGAACAGGCCGGGGCATTTATCGAGGCAGCTCTTCGCCCCCTTCCAGGTCCATTTTGAGGGACAGGAAGTTGAGGATGTCTTTCAACGTGATGATCCCGGCAAGCTTGTCACCTTCCACGACCAACAGGCGGCTGTTACCGGTTCTGCTCATTCTGGACAAGGCCTGCATGGGGTCCTGGTCCGGCGAGATGCTGTTCGTTTCGGCGCAGGCCTCCATGATTTCGCCCACGGGTGTCCGTTCCCATTCCTCGCGGTCGACATTGCGGATGCGGCGTGTCGAGACGCATCCCAGAATCCGGCCTTCCTCGACCACGGGAAACATCTTGTAGTGGAACTTGTAGACATAGTCTTCGACGAGTTCACGCAACGAGATGTAGCGGGGGACCGTGATGACGTCCGCGTGCATGAAACGGCGGAGGTTTTCTCCTTCGAGGGCCCTTCGCACGAGTAGGTGGCGGTATGACGACTGGGAAGCCGAGCGCATGAACATGCCGATCAGAATCCACCAGAATCCGCCAACCACATTTCCGTGGAAGAGCGACAAGACCCCGAGGACAATGAGGACGATGCCGAATCCGCCTCCGACGCGTGAGGCGAAGCGGGTAGCCCAGCGGAGATTGCCCCGCCAGGCCCACAGCAAAGCGCGAAAGACGCGACCTCCGTCGAGGGGGAATGCAGGCAGGAGATTGAAGGCGGCCAGGATGGCGTTGAGCCACGCCAGATACATCAACACGCCCTGAAGCGGGCTGATGCCCGTGCCGGCCGCGACCGCCAGGGATGCGCCAAAGAACACGAGGGCAAGCACGATACTCGTGGCGGGTCCGGCAATCGCCATTAACAACTCGTCGCGGGCAGTGGCGGGTTCGTCTTCCATGTCCGCGACGCCACCGAACACGAAGAGGGTGATGCTCTTGATGTGAATTCCAACGCTGCGTGCGACCAGAGAGTGTCCCAGTTCATGCAGGATAATGGACATGAACAGGCCCGCTGCGCCGACGGCCGCCATGATCCAGTAGGTCTGGGGGGCAAGGTCCTCGAAGTAGTAGGGAAAGACGCCGGAGGCCAAGGTCCATGTAACGAGGATCGCCAGGAGGAGCCACGAGGCGTCCGCTTCCACCGAGAAGCCGAACAATCGAAACAGCTTGAACTTGTGGGTAAACATCACATGCCTTTCCGTAACAGCATTGGGAAGACTTCTGCCGAATCACAGCGGTTCAGTGCCGTCTCGGCAAGAGCCCGGCTGATTCCGTGTGCGCGCGACAACGAGGCGGTTTAAACGAGTTTTGCTTCGAGGTCGATGCGGGTGCCCGCGAGCGCTTTCGATACCGGGCAGCCTTCCTTGGCTTTGTTGGCGATATCGTGGAAAGTCGATTCGTCAATCCCGGGGATGCGAGCCTGCATCCGCAACTCGATACGCGTAATGGCGAAGCCTTCGCCTTCCTTCTCGATCGCTACCTTTGCCGCTGTGTCGATGCGGTCCGGCGTAAACCCAGCGTCGCCCAGCATCGCCGAGAAGGCCATCGAGAAACAGCCTGCATGGGCCGCGCCGAGCAGCTCTTCGGGGTTCGTCGCGGGTTCATCCTGGAATCGGCTTCCGAAGGAGAAGGCTCCCTCGAAGACACCGCTGCCCAGCTTCATGGCCCCTTTCCCTTTGGTCAGGTTTCCTTCCCAATAGGCTTCGGCTTTTCGTACTGGCATCCCGGTTTCTCCTTTCTCTTGCCACTGCAGTCCCGAGAGGGCCTGTGTGGCGTGTGTCGTGTCACCGTTTCATTGTGTAACACTCCGGCCCGAGGTGAGACATAGTATCAGCCCCAGAAGACGCGTGCACGCTGTGTATCGTGTCATTCCGGGCCGGGTGGCGGTAAACATGCCTCACCGTTCCTGCGTAAGGAGCAATCTCTATGCCAAGAAGAACAAAGACTATTTTCCCGATAATTCCTCTTGAGACACGCGCGTTTTTGAGAATCCGGCCAGTTTGTGGGGTGTGCTCTGGCGCGGGTGCGGGGATTCGGGCGCGCTTTTTACCGCAAACCCCACAGCGGAACCGCGAAAAAGTGGTTTATTTGTGCTTGAATCCGGGAGATGGGGGATTGCCCCATGCGGGTTTCAGTGATCACCCTCTAGGGCTGCCATTCCTTACGGCGGTAGAGTGATGCCCGGTGCGCAGAGGTGCAATCTTCTCGAGGGGAGGTATTTCAGAGATGCGAGATCTGACCGAACGGGGATTTGGAGGGATGATCGGTTGGAGCCCTGCGATGCAGGAAGTGTATGCGGCCATCCAGAAGGCGGCGGGTGTGGAAGCGCCGGTCCTGTTGACGGGAGAGACGGGCACGGGCAAAGAACTGGTCGCTCAAGAAATCCATGCCCGCAGCGAACGCAGTAACAAGCCGTTTGTCGCGGTGAATACGGGGGCGCTCACATCGGAACTTGTTGCGAGTGAACTTTTCGGCCATGCGAAGGGGGCGTTCACGGGCGCGATTGACAGCCGGGGAGGGCGTTTCCGCGAGGCGGATGGCGGGGTGCTTTTTCTCGATGAAGTCACGACGATGGAAGAACGGGTGCAGGTGGCGCTGTTGCGCGTTCTCGAGTCGGGCACGTTTCGGCCCGTTGGGGCGTCCGGCAATACCACGGTGGACGTCCGGGTGATTGCGGCAACGAACGAAGACCTTGATACCGCGGTGGAAAAGGGCTCCTTTCGGGCTGATTTGCGTCACCGTTTAGGCGTTTTTCTTCTGGCGCTGCCTCCGCTCCGCCAACGCACGGTGGATATTCCCGTTCTGGCGGAGGCATTTCTGGATGAATCGAATTCCAGATATGGGGCGGTTGTTGAGGGCATCGAAGGCCGAGCCCTCGATGTGCTGGTGGCATACTCCTGGCCCGGGAATGTGCGGGAACTTCGTAACGTGATCGCGCAAGGCGTGATACTCGCGCAATCGGGCCGCATTATGTTGAATCACTTGCCGCCGCGTATCTCGAGGTCTCGCGTGGACGCAGCCGAGGCAGGCCGCGTTTCCGCCCCGGTGCCGCGTGCTTATGAGGGGTCTGGTGTGGCGGAGCAGGAATACGAGCCGGGTAACGGTACCGCGAGAACCGCGTTTTCGGTGACTGAGCATGGTGTATTTCTGCCGTTCGGGACATCGTGGCAGGAAGCGGAGCGTTTCTTCGGTCTGAAGACCCTGGAGTTTTGTGCCAGCAACAAGACCCGGACGGCAGAGATGCTGGGAGTCAGCCGCAAGACGCTGTACGACAAGCTCCGCCGGTGGGAGACGGAGCACCGCCAGGCAAAGGCGGTTTCTCAAACGGCGCGCGCCACAGTAGATTCGGAAGACTGAGGCGGCAGGCCCGGGAGATCGGCAAGAACCAGGAGCTTAGGGGCCGAACTCCGCACCTTCGGTGCGCTCGTGGCGCAGGTGCGGTGAGCCGGGTGGACGGGGTGGACTGGGTGGACGGAGTGGACGGGGAGTGGACGGGGAGTGGACGGGGTGGACTGGGAATTTGACGTTTTTGCGTGGACTCGTGGATACTAGCATCTCTTTGCCTTTTTGGGGGCAAATTCGACTTTGCAAGGGGCGTCCTGCCAGGCCATTCGCCGGATGAGTGGTGAATTCGGGTTTTTGGGGCTGGCGGCGCGGAGCGCTCATGGTTCCACTTCCTGAATACGGGATACCAGAAAATGTCTAGAGAATCTGATACGAAGAAACCGTCAGGAAACCCCGCGACGGGCGCTCCCCGGCCGGTAAGCGAACGCCTGGCTTCGATTGACGCGCTTCGGGGTTTCGACATGCTGTGGATCATTGGGGGCAATTCCGCATTGCTTGCATTCGTGGCGATGTTCGTCAATCCGTTGCCGGAGTGGCTCACGCGGCAGTTCGAGCATGTTGACTGGATAGGGTTCTCGGCGTGGGATCTGATTATGCCGCTGTTCCTGTTCGTCAGCGGCGTGTCGCTGCCCTTTTCGCTATCGAAATGGACGGGTACCGGCCGGGACCGGAAGGGGCTGTACCTCCGGCTTGCGCGCCGAATAGTGCTTTTGTGGATTCTGGGCATGATGGTTCAGGGCAACCTGTTGAGATTCGATCTGTCGCGCCTGCATTTGTATTCGAACACGCTGCAATCCATCGCGTCCGGGTATCTCGTTGCGACAATCCTGCTGCTGACGGTGTCTGTACGGGGGCAGATCATAGCCACGGGCGCGCTGTTGCTGGGGTACTGGGCGCTGTTGGCATTGGTTCCGATTCCGGGGCACGGCGCTGGCGTGCTGGAACCCTACGTGAACGTGGCGATGGCCGTTGACGAGGCGGTTCTCGGGCCGTTTCGCGACGGCACGACCTACACGTGGGTGCTCAGCAGCCTGGGGTTCTCCGCCAGCGTCCTGCTTGGCGGTCTGGGGGGACATGTGCTGCGTGGCGACCGGTCACCGAATGGCAAGGCACTGATGCTCGTGGCCGCAGGTATTGGATGCTTGGCGGCGGGATGGGTGTGGGGGATATGGTTTCCCATTATCAAGCATATCTGGACGAGTTCGATGGTGCTGTGGGCGGGGGGGTGGAGCTATCTCCTGCTCGCGGTTTTCTATTGGGTCATCGACGTGAAGAAATACCGGCAATGGGCGTTTCCGTTCGTGGTGATAGGCATGAACGCCATCGGTGTGTACGTCGCGACCCATCTAGTTGATTTTGGCCACATCAGCAAGGGGCTCGTCGGGCACCTTGCCGCGCGCATGGGGCAAGCGGGGCCGTTTGTCATCGAGTTCACGGCACTGTTGATCGTGTGGCTGATCCTGCTCTACCTCTACCGCAAGGGCACGTTCTTCCGGGTGTGAATTCGACAGTTTCGCCCGCCCGACTGGAATTCGCAGGCCGTTGACGGCATGAGGTTTCACGTACTGCCCCTCGACGGTGCGGGCCGGACCGGTCCAGGCGTTGGCCGTTTCCAGCGTGAATGATGAAGACGAATATTCAATGAGTAATTCGGTACCCAAGGGGAGCAACCGTTCCCGCTGGAGCAATGTAGTCCGGCCTTTGCGGTCGCGCAACTACCGGTTGTTCTTTGTGGGCCAGGGGGTGTCGCTAACGGGTACCTGGATGCAGCGGACGGCGCTTCTCTGGCTTGTGGGTACGATGTTCAGCGACGAGCGGATAGCGGCGTTCTGGCTGGGTGTGGTGGGCTTTTCCGGGCAGATACCCGCACTTGTGCTGACCCCGCTGGCAGGTGCTTTGGCGGACCGCTGGAACCGGCGCCACATGGTGATCGGCACGCAGGCGCTGGCGATGGTGCAATCCTTCATCCTGGCGGCTCTGGCCATCAGCGGGCACATCGAGATCTGGCATATCGTCGTTCTTTCACTTTGGCTGGGGGCGGTCAATGCGGTTGATGTTCCGACGCGGCAATCGTTTGTGATCGAAATGGTGGATCGCCCGGAAGATCTCACCAACGCCATTGCGCTCAACAGCTCTATCGTTAATGCGGGCCGGCTGGCGGGTCCTGCCCTGGGGGGGGTGATGACCGCCTTTTTCGGCGTAGGCGCGTGTTTTTTGCTTAACGGATTCAGTTTCCTGGCCGTGATCGTCGCTTTGTTGGCCATGCGCATCAAACCCCGGGAGATGCGGCCGAGCAAGAAACACGTGATTCACAATATGACCGAGGGCCTGGTGTACGCGTTCAGTTTTCCGCCGATTCGGGCGCTGCTGTTGATCATGGCGCTGGTGAGTCTTATGGGCGTGCCCTACAACTCCCTGTTGCCGGTGTTTGCCAGGCACGTTTTGTCGTGCGGTCCCAAGGGGTATGGCACATTGGTCGCGGTGGGGGGTATTGGCGCTCTGGCGGGGGCGCTCTATCTGGCGAGCCGTTCGTCGGTCCGCGGGCTGGGCCGGGTGATCATGGTTGCCCCGGCCCTGCTCGGCCTGGCCCTGGTGTGTTTCTCCTTCAACCGTTCCTATTCGCTGGCATTGGTGCTCATGCCGTTGCTGGGTTTGGGCCAGATGTTGCTGATGGCGTCTTGTAACACCGTACTGCAGACGATCGTGGATGACGACAAGCGCGGGCGTGTGATGAGCTTTTATTCATTGTCGTTCATGGGGGTGGTGCCGTTGGGAAACTTGCTGGCGGGGTTTGCCGCGCGTGAAATCGGTTCGGCCCTGACCATGACCATTGGGGGAGCGGTGTGCGTGTTGGGCGCCATACATTTCAGCCGCAGGCTGCCCCATTTGCGCAAACTGGTACTCCCCATTTATGCCAAGAAAGGGATCATCCCCGAGGTGGCGGCTGGATTGCAGGCAGCCGCGGAGCCTTCGAGCGCGGCAGATGGTGGAAGTCCCCAGAGCGATGCCTCGGGGGCGGTTTCCGAGAGCGAAGGCGGGGAGACAAATCGGGCGTAACCGGTCGAGGGCCTATAGCGAGTTCCCACCTTCAGGAATTCACGGGGAGCGTTGTATTTCATTGTGTACGGCCCTATAGCCATTGCGCCCGCTGGCTCGTGGGCGACTCCTGCAATCTCGCCGGCGGGGCGAAGCCCGGGGAGGTTGAGAAGCCGCGGATGAGGCGGCGTGTTCTTACGGAAACAGGGACACGAAATCGACCCATTCGCCGAAGATGGTTGCCCATGTGGCACAGATGGGCCAGTTGCCGGGATAGCGAATGAACGCGACATGGCCGTCCATGTAGAGCACGTTGCCGCCACCGGGGATGTGATTAAACGCCACCAGTGGGGGCCGCGTGTTCTGTGACGCCGTCTCGTCGTGCATTATCCCCAGTTGACTCTGGGCCAGCGCGCTGGCGGCGGGGTTGTTGATGTCGGTAATGAAGAACCGCTCGATGCCTTCGCGCAGCCGGTAGCAGGTCCTGGGTCCCAAGGCGCTGTGGGTAAATGACAGGTCGCGCTCGAAGGCCTCATCGATGCCATCACCCATGTCGCTGGTGAGTTGGGCAAAGCCCTCGACGAATTCCCACTCGATCCAGGACACAATCCCCTCGAGTCCCACGGCGGTGTTGTTTAGATTGTCCTGCCAGGGCGCCTGGAGGTAATCCTCGGGGGTGATGACGAGACCGTAGTAGAAGTAACTGACCGGATAGATGTTGCAAGGACAGACG
Organism: uncultured Nitrospiraceae bacterium; assembly: GCA_964520685.1. GTDB lineage: Bacteria > Hydrogenedentota > Hydrogenedentia > Hydrogenedentales > SLHB01 > UBA2224. Next base: position 19,774 of record CAZFOG010000063.1, read on the forward strand.
GGAAGGGCCGGGTCGTGGCCGCAATGCCAGTCTCCCTCGCTGACGACGAGGCTTGAATCGGGGTCCGAGGGGCAGAGCAACACGTTCAGGTCCGTGAGGTATTCGGGATAGATTGACGGACCGTTTGGACACCACAGCAGGTCCGTGCGGTTTTCTCCGCCCAGATTGCCCAGCGTTACCGAGCAATCGTCTCCGGCACGGTGTCGCACCGGCGGGTATTTCTCACCCCGGGACTCGTTGGCATACATTTTGAAGGCGAGCCCCATCTGTTTGAGGTTGTTGGCACAGGATGCCCGCCGTGCTGCTTCACGCGCCCGGGCCAGTGCCGGTAACAAGATCGCCGCCAGAATCCCGATGATGGCAATGACGACCAGGAGTTCAATCAGGGTAAATCCGTTGCGGCTCATAGGTACTGCCTCCTTTCCCGGTGTTGCGAACCCTCAACGAAGACGAGAGTTTGCCGCGTCCGGAACCCCACGCGATCCCGAAGGAGTCTATTTATAGTTATTATGGACTTGCCGGTTTTGGCCGTCAATGACTGGATCGCACCCAGATCACCGGGTAATATGAAACTACTTGACTCACGTGCCGTGGCCGTGGGGTGCAGATTCAACCTGCGAATCACGCATCTGGTGAGGCAGCGAACCGTGAGCCGTGCGGCTCAGCCGTAGACGATGAAAATGGGGGGTGTGAAGCTAAGAACCCCGGGAACCGGAGTCTGCCCTCCGAACACACGGACCCACACGGCGCAGCATAGCCGCAACCAAATCTCCGGAGCCGGAATCCTCCCCCCGAACGCCTTCCGGCGTTCGCCCCCCTCCAAAGGGGGAGGTAAGACATTGGAATTAAGTAGTTTATGGCCCTCTTCTGCCAGAAATCTTTGCAGC
>CAZFOG010000064.1:0-1603 GCA_964520685.1 uncultured Nitrospiraceae bacterium
CGATGAGAATGGGCGGTGTGACGGGCGAAACCCTCGCACATGGACCCACACGGACTAACACGGACCTGCACGGACGGGGATACACCCGGGTTTTGGAGATTTTCGAGGCAGACCATGCGGTTTTGTGCTGCAGCGGACTCAGGTTGGTGAGCGTGGGAAGAGTCCCAAGGAATGAGTGGCTTAATCGACGTCGGGGATATCTTCGTCAGGCACATCCGACGGCTTGGTTTCGACCGGTTCCTCTTCCTCCTCCATGTCTTCCTCCTCAGTTTTTTCTTCAGCGGGGAGGGTGAGGGTGTAATCCACGACGCTGAACATGAAGATGCGCGCGTCGCGATCAGATGCTCCGTCGAGCGCGCCCCAGTGGACGGCATAGGTGCCGGGCTCGAGGGGGCCGGACAATTCGAGCTGATGGAGGAGTCCTTCGGGCTGATCAATGGCGAGGAGGCGAGCGGGGATGGTTTTGGTCTGAGCAAGGACCTGGGCTTCCTCGAGGCCGCCTCCGGGGAGGCGTGTTTGAAGCTCGGTGAGGTCCATGCGGCAGAAGCGGACGTCCCAGTCGGGCATTTTGTAGCAGAGGATTAAGGGGGCGTTGGCCGTGGTTTCGACCTCGGGCCAGCGCCGTGTGGCGTAGACGGTATGGTTGCCCTTGGTAACGAACGGTTCGGGCATCACCTTGGTGGCTTCGCGGTAGCGGAAGTTTTCGTAGAGATAGACGCCTTTGTCGAGGGGCAATTCCCATAACGAGACGGCCTGTGCCTCGATCTGGCGGGGCGAGTCGGCTGCAATCTCGAGGGTGCCCGGCGTGTATCCGGTCTTCATGAAATGCAGTACGACCTTGCCGGGGGTGTACGGTATCCGGTATTGACCCAGCCCGTCAGTAAGGGCCTGGAAGCGGGTTCCCTCGACATGCACCGCAACACCGGGAAGGGCTTCACCCTTGATGTTGACGACCTTCCCGGAGATCAGGCTTCGATTGCATGCGGCCAGGACTATCAGGCAGACCCCCGCGACAACTATCCGTTTCATGCTTCCTCCGAGCGTTCCGGGTACTTCCCATTATAGAAGATGATCCCCCCGGCGCTCCACGGGTTCCTCGAGCACGACGGAAAGCGGGACGAGGCAACGGGTGCGCCAGCCCACGATACGCTTCGCTGAAGTAAGTACTACCTGGCCTGCTGCATGTATTCGGCGCTGAGCTTTGCGCTCTTGAGGGCATCCTCGGCGCACATGTCCTGCTCGACGATGTACCACTTCGCCCCCGCGGCCTTGCCCGCTTCGAAGATGGGCGGCCAGTCGATGACCCCCTGGCCGACTTCAGCGAAGGTGTGCGGGGCGCCCGCGGTCATGTCCTTGATGTGCAGTAGGGGGCAGCGGCCGGCGTATTGGTTGATGAGGGTCACGGGGTCGAGGCCGGCATCCTTGACCCAGTAGGTGTCGATCTGGGCCTGCAGGTTCGCCGGGTTGGCGGCGGCCATCATGAGATCGTACGCGTATTCGCCGTCGAACATGATGAATTCGTGGGCGTGGTTGTGGTAGCAGAGCTGGATCCCCGCTTCGCGCATCTTCGCGCCGCCCGCATCGAGGGCCTTGCCCGCGCCGG
>CAZFOG010000064.1:1613-20275 GCA_964520685.1 uncultured Nitrospiraceae bacterium
TCTCCCGGGCGGTTTTGTGGAAATGACTGCGCTGCCATCCGCCCCGGGCTGTGGCCTCGGTGCGGCAGTAGGTGGCGCCGTCAGCGCCGATCAGCCGGTAGCGGCATTCTCCGTTGTCCATCCGGTGGTGCACGGTGCGGATGCCGGCCTGGCGCAGTTGCGCGCCCGCCGCGTCAAGGGCCTTGCCCGCGCCCACCCAGTCTTCGCGCGTGCCTCCGCCCGGGAAGAAGATGCCCGTGGCGACATAGGACACGCCGAGGGCATGGGCGGTTTCGATGACCGTCTCGGGATGCTCGGTTGCGTCCTGATAGCCGACGTGGGCCGAGACCGGGGTGAGGCCGGCGGCCTCGAAAATGGCGCGTGCCTCGGCGGCGGTGTTCCCCCCGAAACCGGCCGTTTCGACGAAATCGTAACCAATGGCCTTGACCTGTTTCAGTGTTCCCAGGAAATCCTTCTCGAGGTAGTCCCGCACCGTATACAACTGCAGTGCAAATGGTATCGCCATAGCTCCCGTCCTTTCTCGATAGTGTCTCAGAAACGCCGCGCTTTCTTAGGGCCCAGCCGCGCGGGCCCACGTGGCTGCATCCCTGGTCAGCCCAGGACGCGCTTCTTCAGAAATTCGTAGCTGATGCGGCAGCACTCGAACACATCGATGTCGCACGTGTCCTGTTCGTACACGAACCATTCGACACCCGCTTTTTTGGCGGCGGGTATGGCGGCGTCCCAATCGAGCACGCCGCGGCCCAACGGCATGAAATGGGGGCCTTTCTGCTCCTCGAGCCGCGTGAGGTCCTTGCAGTGGATGACGGGGCACCGGCCCGCGTATTTGCGCAGGTACGCTGCCGGGTCTGCGCCGCCCGCGTAGACCCACCCGAGATCGAGTTCGGCGTAGAGGTTTTCGGGGGCGGTTTCTTCGTAGAGGATGTCGAGTTTGCAGCGCGGGTCGCCCTCGAACTTCTCGAACTCGAAGGCGTGGTTGTGGTAGGAAAGACGGATGCCTTCCCCGCGCAGTTTCGCGCCGAGCGTGTCGAGGCGTTTGCAGCCATCGAGCCAAGCCTCGAGGGAGTCCTTGCAATCGGCCATCATACCGCCGGGAGCGATGTCGGTGGTTCCGAGGGTCTTCCAGAAAGCGACCTGCCCCTCGAAATCCTTCTCGAAGGCCGGGGCGTCGATGTGGCCTGCCACGGCGCGAAGGCCCGCTTCATCAAGGGCGGCGCGGGCTTCTTCGGCGGACACGGGCGGCATGCCGCTCCACTGCACGTATTGCCAGCCGATGTCACGCAGCCGTTTCAGCGTCCCCACGAGGTCCTGTTTGGCGGGTTCCCGCACGGTGTACAAAATGATCGCGATGTTTGGTTTTGTCATGTCGTGTACTCCCTCGAGATTAGTGGAACAGAAGCATTGTCCACGCCCCGCGGTGACAAGTCAAACGAGGGCGCTCCGGGGTCAACGTTTGGCGGCAGGTTTATCCAGCCGCTCTCCGAGGAGGGGCGGGGAGGCGCTGTAGCAGGCGTCGAGGTCAATGAGGCCCGCGCCGGCTTTGGTCCCGGCGTAAGCGCCTTTGACCTGGTAGGCGATGGGGTCGCGGGTGATGACGGCAACGGCGATGCGGGTGGCCGGTTCGATGTCGTTGAGATACTCGGCAGCGAAGGGGTCGCGCAGAACCAATCGATTGTTGCCCGCGGGGACGCAGGCCATGAGCGGAAAGGCCCGCGGGAAGCCGTCGGTGTCGGGGTAGGCGGCGGCGCGGATGGCTCCCATGCGGCGGAATTTTTCGGACACCTGGACGGGCATGCACCGGCAATTGCCGTTGCGTGACAGGAATGGGGCAATCGCCCGCGCCCGAAGGTAATCGCTCAGGACCCGGCCCCTGGTCATGGAAATCGCGGGGGATACGTCGACTACCTCGATGGTGCCCGCCGCGCGTACGCCGGTGTAGGCGTTGTATCGCAGGAGGGGGAGGTTATTGACGAAGTCGAGCCGCTCGCCGTGGGTCTCGAATCCGCGGAACCGGCCCCTGATGCTCCAGCCGTTAAAGGTCTCGTCGAGGACGGCCACGCTCACCGTGTCGCAGACGTCGAGATTGACGCGGGTCTTCTGCATGAGAAACTCGCCGAAGACGAGCGTGCCGTCGGGGTAGGGGTGGATGGTGATCACAGGGACGCAATTGGGTTCGCCGTTGGCGTCGAGGGTGGCGAGAAACTTCGGGGTGAAGCGGCCTTCCAATGCGGTGCGCAGGTCTTTGTTCAGGGCTTCGGGCATTCGTTCCTCGCTGTACAGCAATTAAAGCCGGTGTGCTTCGCGCGCAATGATCTCTTCCTGCATCTCCCGGCCGAGATTGGTGAAATAGGCGTTGTATCCCGTGACCCGTACGAGCAGGTTACGGTAGGTCTCGGGGTCTTTCTGGGCGGCGCGCAGGGTGTCGACGTCGAGCATGTTGACCTGCAACGCGGAGCCGCCGTGGCGGCAATACCCACGCAGGAAGGCTGCGAGCTTCATGAGCTGGGTGTCGTCGCGCAGGAGCGACGGCGACAGCGACATGGTATGGGACGCGCCGTTCGGGATGACCTCGAGGCCGAGGTGGCCCACGGAACACGCGGCGGCGGTGGGTCCCCGGTGGTCCATGCCCGGCACGGCGGCCACGCCGTTGGAAAGATAGGTGCCGCGCTTGCGGCCGTCGGGTGTGGAAGCGGTATTCGGCGCGTAGGCGATGCCGTAGTTCCACGAGAGGTAACCGCCCCGGTAGCGCTTGCCGGTTTGGGGCGTGGAGCACTCTGCCGCCTCCTCAGCCCACCAGCGGGTGACGTCGTGCGCCATGCGGTCGGCATCCGGGTCGTCGTTGCCGTATTTCGGGGCGCGGTTGAGCAGAAGCTGGCGCAACGGCTTGTCGTTCTCGAAATCCGTCTCGAGGGCGTCGACGAGCCCCCCCATCGAGACAAGTTTTTCCTCGAAAATCAGGCGTTTCACGGCAGACAGGGAGTCGGCGGCCGTGGCCAGTGCGACGCCTTCCACGGTGATGAAATTGAACCGCGCGCCGCCCGCGGTCACGTCCTTGCGGTTTTCGATGCAACCGCCGACCAGCGCCGAGAGGTAGGGCGTGGGTGCAAAGGTGGCGCGGGCCGAGTCGGCCTGGTTGGTGAACTGGATCAAATGCTGAAGGCAGAACGACAACTGTTTGCGGAACGCCCGCTCGAATTCGTCCCAGGACTTCATGCCGCGCGGGTCGGGGGTTCGCGGCCCGAGCTGTTCGCCCGTTTTCTGGTCGCGTCCCTGGAACATGACGAGCTCGACCGGTTTTGCCAGGTTGAAATTGACGTCGACGGTGCCGGACCGGTCATCGCCCTGGCGGGTGTTTTCGAGGCAGCCCACCGGCGCGTAATCCCAGAGGTCTTCCTCGGGGAGTCCCTCCCATTGCAGGCCGCGCATCGAAGTCTCGTCGAAGTTCAGGAGGAAGGGGGACCCCTGTGCCTTGGCCAGAAGCTGGCACACGCGCTTCAGGAAGGCGTCGGGGGTGTGGTTGTGAATTCGCACGTTGGGTTTGGGCTCGAGCAGGTTCATCTCTTCGATGACATCGAGGCAGAGGTACGTGAGATCGTTGGTCATGTCCTCGCCGTTGGGCCCGCACCCCGACAGGGTGACCAATTGGCCGAACGAAGAGGTAATGCCCTGGTTGCGGCCGACGCGGCCCTGGAAATCGTAGGCGTAGTTGGGCTTTATCCAGAAACAGCGGAGCAGTTCCCGGGCCCATTCGCGCGACATGCGGCCCGCGGCGATGTCCGCATCGTAGTAGGGGAACAGGTACTGGTCAAAGCGGCCGAAAGACGTGCCTGCGCCGGGATACGATTCGCAGGTCTGGACGAGCATGTGGGTAAACCACAGCGATTGGAGCGCCTCGTGGAAGGTGGACGCCGGACGGCGGGGCACGATCCGGCAGATGCGGGCAATTTCGCGGAGTTCCTCGGCGCGCGCGGGTTTCGCGGTGACTGCGAGCCGTTCCGCTTCATCGGCGTACCGGTCGGCGAGGGCAAGCGCGCCCCGGCAGGCAATGGCGAACGACTCGAGGGCATGGCGTTTTTCGGGGGCGAACTCTTTGGCGATTTCGGCGTCGAGTTCGGTGAGGATCCGCTCGAATCCCCCGCGCAGAATCTTCGGATAGTCCGGGATGAGGTGGCCCGGCACCGCGCCGCAATTGCCGATGCCAAATTCCGAGGCGCGGACCACCCCGCGGCGGAAGGCTTCGAGCTTTTTCTCCAGCTTGCGTGTTTCGTGTTTGGTCAGGCACAGCGACATGCTCGCGTTGAATTGACCGCCGACAATTAGCTCGCCCTCGAGAATGTTGACCGGAAGATGGCGCGCCAAAACCTCGTGGAAAAACGTGGCGACGCGCACCGGCAGGGGGTTGCGCCAGAAATCCCGCGGAAGAGAAACTACCGTTGCCGCGGCCAGCAGCGAATCGGAATACGCGGGGATAAAGGGCATGACTTCGGGGACAATGGTCCACCGCGATGCCATGAACACGTTGTCCCAGGGGGCGCCCGTCGAAAACGGCATGACTTCGTTACGGAATGCCCGCGTGTCGAACGAAAAATACTCGTCGCGGAGCCGCTTGACCCTGTCCGACAAGTTTTCAGAAGGATTCCAGATCGATTGCGGTTCGGCACTGGTGCCGGGGACGGCCATGGGCTCCGAGCCTCCATCGTCATCGGTACTGCGCACAGGTTCGCACCCCAATGATACCCTATTTCTGACTAAGCGTCAAAAAACTGCGCGCCGTGGATGCCGGGGTTGGGCACGGTAGCGCAGCCGCGCAGCCCTGTACGGCCGGGGAGTGGAAACGCCAAGCCGCAAATCACACAAGGTGACACGGGTCATCCATACTTCCTGTTGTCTGTGCGATGCGCCCTGGAAAGTGCCGGGGCAACTCCGGAAAGGGCGTACCGCGAACGGTACCGGAACACCACCGCGCCATCCTGCGTTTCGGGGCAGGTCTCGGAGAATGGCCCGGATTGAACCTTTACGCTGTCAGCAGCGTGATTGGGTGACCCCTAAACCGAGCGGTATGGGCCAATTCTTTGCTGACTCGACACACCTGTCAGCGGGGTGCACAAATCGCGCTTCGAAAGCGCTATTCCTCAATGCGGGCAGTGACGACGAAGTACAGCGCCTGGCCGGGCATGAGGTTCTGTTTCGAGGCGACGAAGGGCTGGCCGGGCTGCAGGACGATGGAGCCGGAGCGTAGACCCACGCTGAACCGGTTTTGCTCGGGCCGTCTCGAGCTCGGGCGGGCCGGCATCGGCGGAGCGGGCTGCCCGGGGGCGGGCTGTGGCGCCTGGGTTTCGGGTTCGGGCAGATATAACTCGGCGCTCACGAGCATCTCATACGCTCGAATCATTTGACCGTTTGCCGTTGTTTCGATGGCCGCGCGCTCCAGCAGGAACTGGTACGTGGACGGCTGGTCGCCGCCGAGGGGGATGAATCCATTTCCCTCGACCCTGCTGCCGTCCTGGGCGCGCATGAGGATGCGGTCCATGAGGAAGAGCTCCTGGACGGGGAAGTCCTTTCGCACGGCCTCGACACCGGCGGCGGCGTTGTCCTGGATGGGTCCGCCCAAATCCTTGACGTTGGTCAGGATATCGACGGTGAAGACGACGTTGACAACCGATTCTTCATGCACCGGGCGGTCCAGTTGACGGATGATCTCCTCGGCGGCCTTGACCGCATCGGCGGGTCCGTACAGGACAATGACGTTCATATCGTCAACCGTCTGATATGCGAGCGGGCTTTGCTTGAAGACGGTTAGCACGCGCTCGATGAGGGTTATGTCGCCTTGCTCGACGGTGACCAGGCGGGCCTCGGCCTCGCTTCGATGTGTGGGGAGGGGAATTGGACTTTCCGGCTGTGCGCCGGCGATACCCACGGCTGCCATGAACAACAGCCCAAGGAGTAGATAGACGAAGATGAGGCGTGCATTGGTGGGGGTAACGGCTCTCATGGTACTTCCCTCCGGTTGGCTCCCTTGACACCACAAGAACGCTCCACCATCCCCCTCAGTTGACGAGGCAAGACAAAAGATATTCACGCACGGGAAGTTGGAACCGGGCGCGTTCCCGTTTGGCCTTGCCGGTGTGAGCCCCCGTTTTCCGGGACGTGCTGTGCTACCATGGTTCCCGACAAGTCCAAGGAGGAAATCCATGATGAAGAAACGTTTCTTACTTTGCTGCGTTCTTGCTGTTTCGGCGGTGGTCATTGTGGGGGTGCCGGCGGCAGGGGCGGAAGACGCCGAGCCGTTACTGCGCTTCGTTCAACTCGCCGATCCGCAGTTGGGCATGGGGGGGTACGAGCATGACGTGGAAACCCTGAAATTGACGGTCGAGGCCCTGAACAAGTTGCAGCCGGCGTTTGTCGTGATCTGCGGCGACCTGGTGAACGAAACGGCCAGCGAACCGGCATTCAAGGAGTTTAAGGCGATCATCAGCGGCCTGACGATGCCGTATTATTGCGCCGCGGGGAACCACGATATCGGAAGCCCCCCGACGGATGAGATGCTTGCGCGCTATCGCGAACTCATCGGGAAGGACTATTACGCGGTGGATCGGAACGGGCTGCGCATCGTCGTGGTGAACACGCAGTTGTGGAAAACGCCCGTCGAGGGCGAGACCGCGAGGCAGGACGTGTGGCTCGAAGAAGTCTTGGCCGATGCGCGCGCAAAGGCGTTGCGTGTTATCGTCGCGGGGCACCATCCGCTCTATCTGACGGCACCGGAAGAGGACGAGGAATACTTCAATATTCCGCCTGCAACGCGGTTGAGACTCCTGCGTCTGTTCAAGGATTCCGGAGTGCTCGCAATACTCACCGGGCATGCCCACAAAGAGATTCTTCACGCACACGAGGGGATGCTCCTGGTCACGACGCCCACCACAAGCAAGAATTTTGACGGCGCGCCCATGGGCTATCGCGTATGGGAGATGGGCAAGGATAGCGCTTTGAAGCATACGTATGTGGCCGTGGAGGGCGCCCAACCGCCGGAGAAGAAATAGGCCGGAGAGAACCCCAGTTCTTTGGGAGACCCGTCGGTCGCACGAGTGACGCGGTCAGGAGACCAAGCCACAGCAATGGTTGGTGATGCGATCCTATGCCGCGAAAAACGTCCGGGACAGACCCCGGTTTGCTGCGCAAACCGTCGGGTCAGTCCCAGTCTTTCGCTTGCGGCACTTGGCGATCCTGGGAGAGGATGTCTATTCCACCCCGAAGGCGTAGAGCTTTGCGTTCTGAAGACTGAACTCGAGGCGGAGGAATTTTCCTGACAGTTCGCTGACGGAATTCTTCCAGGCCACAGGCGCATCGAGACTGTCGGCGGTGATGGGCGCGCAGTCGTCAAAGGTGAATCCCGGCAGCGGTTGCCCGTCTGCCGCTGTGGCCTGCACGCGGATTTCGCCGCCCCGGGCGTCGGCGTTGACGGTGAGGCGTTCGCCGTCAAGCACGAGGAGCGGCGTTGTGAGGAGTCCGGGCTCGGCCCCGGCTTCACGCGCAACATAGCGGTCTCGCTTGATTGTGACCAGTCCGATCTGGCGCTCTTCGAAGCGGTTTACCTTATGCCCGCGCGCGTAGCCGCCGTAGTAAAGATACACATCGTCGCCGACAGGCAACTGCTCGTCGATCCACGCGTGGGCGTGGTCCCAGGCGCCTTTCCGGGGATCAGGATCGAAGAAATGGGTGGTGTCACGGGTCCATGTCTTGCCGTTGTGCGACCAGGCAAGGCTGGTGTAACCCACGCCGTAGGCTTCGGGCGGATCGGGGGGCTCGTCGGCCTTCAGGTCGTCGCGCAGAACCTTGACCATGCCGATGAGCAGGTTCCCGCGGCGGAGATAGCCGTCCATGGCGTAGAACTGGGTCTCGCCGTCGTCGACAGAGTCGTCGGGAAGCACAACATGATGGGGAGAGGTCCAGTTGACGAGGTCGGTGCTGAAACTGTGCATGGTGATGCGCCGGTTACCCGACCAGGCGGGACCTGTCCGGTATACGGATACGGTTGCCACATAGCGGCCGAACAGTGGATCGTAATACAGGCCGTTGATGTCGTGGTTTTGGTAAATGAGAGGGGCGCTGCTGATGGGCGTCCAGACCAGGCCATCCGGTGACGTGGCAATCTTGAGCCCGCCGTCTTTCCACCACGCGTATGCAAACCGCTGGTTGGGGATGGCGTACTCGGGGCCCCGGTCGACGATGCTCACGCCGAACTGAATGGGCGCGGGATCCTGCAATGTTCTCGCGGGGCGTTCCCAATGGATGCCGTCGCCGGATTCCATGTAGTTGACGTGCGATTCGGCTTCCAAGTTTCCCATACGGCCGCCGTACCAGATCCGGAAACGGCCGGAGACCGGCTCCTGCAGGATGGTCATGTAGGGCTGAAAGCAGCCGTCCTCTTTACCGGTCACGATGGGATTGGGGATATCGGGATTTCGCTGCGGAACATTGACGGTTCGCTGCGTGTTTTTTGAATCCGCGATCAGGTAATCGTCGATGAAGAGGTGCGGTCCCCGGGCAAGATAAACCGGCTCGGTGTCCGCCATTTGCTGTTCGGGTGCGTAAAGGCGCGCGTGGGTGTTCGTGACCGGCACCTCCTCGGCGCTTCGGACTACTGTGGCACCGGCCCGTTCGCGATCATCGGCCGTATGCGAGAACGCGGCCGCGGGAATGAGTTCGCGGGCGTGGCCCTCCCATTCCCAGAACAGACGCATGTGGGCCGTGCCGCCGTTCTGGAAGAACTCGATGCGAATGGGGAAGGCTTTGCCGGTATCGTCGAAGGAGAAAACGCCCTCGCGGGGGCCGTCTTCGGCCCATCCATCGATGAGCAGCGAATCGCCAATCCACACCCGGCACCCGTTGTCCGCCTCGGCCGTAAAGGCAACTTTGCCCTGGACCGGCGCGGCGATGCGGCCTGTCCAGACCCGCGAAAAGTCGTTGATGGCCGTACCCGTGTCGAGTTCGACCCGGGCATCCACCCCAGTGTCTCCGGGCCGGGTCAAGTTGGAACCATTGAAAAACACCCACACGAGGCCAGGCTGCGCGTCTTCGCCCGGCGCGTTTGCAGCGGACAGTGTCGTCAGGACAACTGCCAGGAAGCCTGTCATATCCATAAGTGCCCCCTCCTCTTCGCTCGGTGTAAATGGAACCCCGCGGCAAAGCGCTGACGGCATGCCCCGAGACCTGCTCCACGCCTCTTGCTGCGGCCCGGGCTCTCAGCCTGCTTTTTCCGGGTTTTCTACGACAATCTCCTTCCAAATCCTCCGCGACGTTTCCATGAAGGCCCGCAGGTTTTCCTCGGGGGTGTCGCGGGGGACCATTTCGCCCGAATTCATGACATGCCCGCCGTGGCAGCTTACGTTGCGCGCGATACGCTCCACTTCGCGGGCCACGTCGCCGGGCGTGCCGTTCATGAGAATCCGGATCGGGTCGATATTGCCCGACAGGCAAATGCGGTCCCCGGTGACCTCGCGGACCGTCTCCATGGCGATCCCGGGACCCGCGCTCAGAATCGAGAAACCCGCCCCGGCCATGAGGTCGAGCATAGGCGGCAATTCTTCGCTTGCATGGTAGATCACGATGCCGCCGGCTTCCTTGTAGGCACTTGACACCCGCTTCGCCGGTTCCAGGGCAAACCCGCGGTAGGTGTCCGGGCTGATCAGGTGGCCGGACGCGTTGCAATCCCCGAACCAGATGGCATCGGCGCCCGCTTCCAGCTGGTCCAGGCCGAACCGAGTCTGGTAGTCAACGAAGAACTCGAGGGCTTCGCGCAAAAAGTGCGGTTGCGTGATGGGCATCAGCATGGTCTCGTTGAGACCGAAGGCCAGGGCGACAGAACTGAACGGCGCGGCGGTGCGGCCCGTGACGCACACCGTGTCCCCGAAATGGCTCTTCACCGCGCTGATGGCATCCAACAAGACGCCCATACGCCCCTCGACGCGGTATCCGTGGGATTTCAGCGATTTCAGCGCGTTTTCATCCGCGGGGAGGTATTCACACGTTGCGGGAAGGATGTCGCCCTCGCCCTTCACCCCCACCCCGAGGGTTTCGAACTCGAGGCAATCGTCGACCTGCAGCCACGCCCAGTCGTAATCAAAGCGCTCGATGGCCTCGATCTGCACCCGGGCCATTTCCTGCGCGTCCGAGTTGTAGCGATCGTACCGGCTCCCGCACACCCGTACGTCCATCTCTTCGCTGCAGATAAATGCGGGCAACCGTTCCGGCCGCCGCAGCTCTACCGCTGCCCGGATGTCTTCGAGTACCCCCGGATACGCCATGGCGCTCCTCGTGAATATTCAGAGTGACTTCTGATCAGTTTCTTTCGACCCGACTGAATTACGGAACGCGTCCACACTTCTTTAAGTCAATGTGATATGCCCGTGAGGTCAACGCGGATTCCGGTATTTCGTCATATCGGGTGACTAACACCTTCGAGCCGTCCTTCTTGCTAAGATGCTCGACGTTCCAAAGCTCCCACCGGTATCCTTGTTGTTCGCGATAAGCGTCGTACTCAGACCGTGTGACTTCAACGATCGTCGCGCTCCCCATGTGGGCCTTCACCTCGACATGCAGCTTTTCCCCAGGTTTCTGCGCCAGAAGATCGAAGCCGGGATTTTGTTGTGGCATGGCAGTGACAGCGTAGCCCATCTGTTCAAGCGCCTTTTGCGAATAGCGCCTTCCCACTTCCTCCAGCGTGAGCTTTTCGTCTTGTGAGAGTTCAGACGTTCGGTCCGCTCCTCCTCCGCCCCCGCCTCCTCCTCCTGTCCCTCCAGGGCCATCGACGGCTCTCTGAGTGTCGCTCTTGATTTCGTAGTCATGCTCATCGGGGTCCTTGAATTCGGGGCCGTCATCGCGATTCTTGGAAGATTCTACGTGCTCCGGTTTCTTCCGTGGGCGGTCTCCCGTACCGGGACGGGGATGATCTGGTGCCGTTTCCGGTTCAGGCGGTCCTGGCGTGGTAGGTTGCTTTTGGGGTGTCCGTGGTTTCTCTTCAGGCAGATTTTCTTGCGGAGGAACGAACGAGCATTCACCAGAAAATTCACGCAGGCATCGCTGAAGTTCTTCAGCACGCATGCCTTTATCGATGAGTTTTTCCTCTCTTGCGTGAACGCTTTTGCAGCGGAAAAGGTTTTCATAGAAATCCGCCTCGGACCTTACACCAATGACTTGCGCTAACGCTTTAGCCAAAACAGTCTCGTTGGCGCGGCCCTGTTGCAGGAACAATTTGCCTTCTTTTGTGGCGAAGTGCCGTTCGAATTCCCGGTCGATGCCATCGAGATGGCCCTTTGCCGTTATATGCGGCACAACAACAGGTTCGAGCGTTTTCAGACGTGCATATAGACCATCAGCGCCTTGTTTACTTTTAGAGGACCTCCAAGCCCAGATGTACGGAAGCGACCTCTTGAAACTGTCCAGCAGCTCTCCAGATAGGGGGAATTCCGAGTCCCCAAACGTGGTGCTTTCATGAACAGACTTGGACAGGGAGCGAACACCGAAATATTTGATCGCAGCAGCTTCTACTCTCGCAGGAACGTTAAGAAACCAAATATCGTTCTCAAATGCCTTGGCAAGATCGTTATCGTCGCTGATATAGCGAGGCTCATCGCTTATATACCGCCATGAAGTACCCTTCCGGCAGAGCAGGGGACATGATTTGAAAGCCTGTCCTGGTATTTCTTCAAGTTCAGCCACGGTTTCCAAACATGCATCGTACCATTTGGCCACTTGGTCTGTTTTTTCGTTTCCATAGGTTCCCTCGTCCACGATTGAATCAACGGGAACCAAACTGGGTATGCGAGACGAAAGAATCTCCTTCCACTCCGATTCGGAAATTTGCTGTACCCTGGTCCGAAGATGAACGGTTTCAACAAGCCATCTCTGCACGGATTCCTTGTCCTCACCGAAAACCCGCGTATCAAGCACGGGTATGAGTCTACCTACCCTACGCATGGTATGCCGGTCGGGCACCCAACAATTAATAAGCCCAACCTGTTCGGGGTATCCATGGAGCATCGGTACAGGCAGTTCTTCACAGACTTCCCACCACCATTTCGCAGTGACTTGCCATGGGCGGAAATTCCTCTCTTGCCCCTTCCTTCCATTTACTTTCGTTTCTGTATTCTTCTGATAGAATTCCCAGTTTTTCGCCACGAGAAGAAGCAGGTTTGATGCTTGCTTGAGGTCAAGTTTGTTCACGACGACATGATCGAGTTTTGCTACCTCGGTAATCTTCTCAACGTCCCTACCCCATTCATCTCGTGCGATTCTCAGGTACTCTTTCCAACGGTCGCAGTTATCGGGAAGTCCCCAGCGATCCCAAGGGCCCTTTGCTTTGGCGACACGGGGACACCTGGCAACTCCTAACCATTCTAAAAGGTCTCGCAGTGTTTCTCGACTGCCCTCACAGGACCCATTTCCCACCCAGGCAATATCCTGACAATCAGCAAATAAATCGGCCAGCAGATCATTGCCCCAAGACCGTCCAAAATATGCTTGCTGGGTCTCAACCCATTTGCCCGTGTGCACTCGCACGGGGCAACGCATCAATTTTGGTGAAGCAGCCGACGTTTCATGCCAATCTTGGGACAGAAGGAACTCCAAGAAGCGTGCGGGCTCTTCTCTTGGTTCTTGCCAGTAATGGGCTATTGCGATGCCAAGGGCGCGTTGAATCACATCATCGCCAGGCTCTCCTATTCCCAATTTCTGGATAAAGGTTTTTGCATCACTATTGCTATTTTGAATATTCAAGAGAAAATCGCGAAACCATGTGTCAACGAAATCCAGCGGCAGCCATTCCGGCAGGGCCTGCATCTCGTTTTCTGTCCTCCATGTAACAATGCGCCCCGCGTGCTCCGACATCCTTATCAATTGTCCGTTGACAGGTACTATTGGCAAGTCCTTCACTTGCTCGATTCGTTTGGGGGTTTCGTAACGTGAATTCATAGCCCAAGCGGAAAGCCACTCCCAGCAGGTGCGTATCCACTCCCTGTCGCTGGCTTTCGATGCAGCATTGTCAGCAATGATCTGTATTAAGTCTGAGTCATGCACAGGTTCACAACCCAGTTCTCTAACCGATTTCTGGGCGTCTTGATTTTTGTCGAAATCACGATGCAAGAGCTGCCCACGCAAATCCGTGGACGCCAGCAACCCGCGGGCAAGTTCAGGACAGACACTGACAGCCATAAGTCTGGCTTCATCAATCCTCAAACACTGAACGCCGTCCATATTGGCTAGCTGCAGGTGTGCCTTCGCCTCTTCCTTAAGCAAATCCCAAAGCGTCTTCGCCACATCATGAGTAGCCCTATCGGATGGAACAAGCAATGCTGCATGGTTACTTGGCGCACTATCGTCATGTTCAGCATTCACAAATTTACAGACTTCGGCCGCCAGCTCTCGGGCGACCCACTTATTGAAGGGGGTCTCCTCGATTGGCAGCAGGGCGGTCCTATCGCCCTTGACCAGGAACTCCGCGTGTAACAGGAGATGTACCGGTGCCCATTCCTCTGTGGGATAGAAGACATAAACGGGCAAGTTCTCCTCGGTGCGCGTAACTAGACCGTCCTTGAGCGGCGCGGCCACCAGAAAACTTACCCCATTGCTACATACGGTCTCTTGATCATCTATGTCTAGATTATCGAGGAGTTTGGTCGGTATAGTCTCTTCCTTGTGCCTTCTGGCGCGCCATCGAATCGACCCTTCGCATCTGCTATCAAAGAGTTCATCATCTTCCTTCAAGGCTATATTCAGATGTGTGCCGGTAATACTCCGCAGGTTGTGGAAAGCTAGAAGTGCGTAAGGTTTCCAGTCTTGCAGGAGTTGATTCACTTTTTGCTGTTGGTCTTCGGAAACATCCCGGAGAATAACGACTGTCTTGAAATTGCGGTGGAATTCGTCAAGGCGCGGATGCTGTTGCCGGGCCACATCCCAGTCTATAGGGAAAGGTATCCAGGGAAATGGCACGCGGTCTGTAGGGAGTCCGTTCTCCCTCAGCCAATCCTTGGTTTTTTCGGGGCAGAATTCGATTCCCAAGCCACCGACCGTGATAACTGCGGGGCGTGACGTAACTTCATAGACGGACTTAAAACCAACTCCCTTACGTCCTATGGTCCCCGGACCTTTATCGGAAAGATCGGTTCCGCAGATGGCGCTGACTGCTTCGGGCTTAAGACCGCTACCATTATCGGCGATGTAAAAAGTATCGCCATCTAAAACTATATGGACCTTCGTTGCACCGGCATCGTCACAGTTCTGAAGCAATTCAAATAGCCACCGGCCAATATGGTCCTTGGCCGCATGTTTTGCCGAGTTCACATCGCGCTTTATTTCATGGCTGGACCTCTTATAAAGCATCAATCGAGTCTTCTTGTGTTCGTTGATAGCCTCCAGCAGGGTCATCTGTCGATGTGAATCGTGTTCAGAGACTTCGTTTTGAATCACTTGTAGCCTTTCTCCATAGAAACAACCCCAATAGAGGTCCGAAATGGCACCAGATATTCAAAGCCAAGCTCTCGTGCCCGTTCCCCCTCGTCAGCCTATCACACGAGTCTAGCATACCTTTCTAGTGCCTAGAGTCACCTTCGTAGATATCGACCTCGAAGGGCAAGGAAACCCGGTCGACGTGACTCCAAAGAAGCTAAAGTGCTATCTGCGCCTGCGACGGTCTATGGGCGGGTAGGAAAACCCGCCCTCCTTTCCCCGGACTCACGGGGGCAATTACGCGGGTCCGCGTGGCATTCTTCTCCCGTCATTCTCCCGGATGCCGAGCGGGCGCTCGGCGCTCCCGGGGAGGGAAGGCGGAACATTCTGCGCGGTTTTCGCGAAGCGAACCGAAAGGTTATTGGAAGGGGGTCTGGGGGAAACCTTTTTCGCGAAAAAGGTCTCCCCCAGCAGTCTCTCCCTTACTTATTCGACGGTTACGCTCTTGGCGAGGTTACGGGGCTGGTCGACGTCGCAGCCGCGGTTGGCGGCGATGTAGTAGGCCAGCAACTGGAGCGGTACGGCCACGACAATCGGGCTGAAGGCTTCGTAACACTCGGGCACCCAGAGGATGTCGTCGCTATGGGCCTTGATGACGTCGTCACCGACGGTGGCGATGTTGAGGCAGATGCCGCTGCGCGCGCGGATTTCCTGGATGTTGGACACGGTCTTGTCGTAGGTCTCGCCCTGGACCGCGATGCTGACCACGGGCAGCTTAGTGGTGACGAGGGCGATGGGGCCGTGTTTCATTTCGCCGGCGGCGTACCCTTCGGCGTGGATGTAGCTGATCTCCTTCAGCTTGAGGGCGCCTTCGAGGGCGCTCGGGTAATTGTAGCTCCGGCCCAGGAACAGGGCATTGAACGCGTCGAGGTATTTCGGGTCCTTCGCGCAGTTGATGATGTTTTCCTGATTGTTGAGGATCCACTGGAGCTTGTCCGGAATGGCGCGGAGTTCGGCGATCATCTTGCGGGCTTCTTCTTTCGAGATGCTGCCGCGGGTCTCGCCCAGCCAGATGGTGAACAGGGCGAAGCAGGTCACCTGTGAGGTATAGGCCTTGGTCGAGGCCACGCCGATCTCGGGTCCCGCCTGCTGGTAGATCACGCCGTGGGATTCGCGCGCCACGCTCGACCCAACCGCATTCACGATCGAGGCGACCTTCGCGCCCTTGCTCTTGGCGATGCGAATGGCCTCGAGGGTATCGGCCGTCTCGCCCGACTGCGACACGGGGATCATGATGGTGTGTTCGGGGATGATGGGGTCGCGGTAGCGGTATTCGGAGGCGATATCCAGCTCGACCGGCACCCGGGTGAATTTCTCGATGAGGTACTTGCCGACCATGCCGGCGTGCCACGCGGTGCCGCAGGCGACGATGTGGATCTGCTTGCAGGCCTTCAGCTCCTCGAGGTCAATGTTCATGTCCTTGAGCTGGACTTCCTCGGAACCCTCGGTGACGCGGCCCCGCAGGGTATTGCGGATCACGTCGGGCTGCTGGTTGATCTCCTTGAGCATGAAATGCGGATAGCCTTCCTTCTCGGCCGCCGCGTCGTCCCAGTCCACTTGTTTTACGTCGAGTTTGACGGGATTGCCTTGGAGGTCTTCGATTTTGTAGCCGTCGCGGCGAATCTCGCAGACTTGGCCGTTGTCGATGTAGAGCACCTTGCGGGTGTACTTCATGATGGCGGGCACGTCCGACGCGATGAACCCTTCGCCGTCGCCCAGGCCGACGATCAGGGGGCTGCCATGGCGCGCCGCGACCATCACGTCAGGTTCATCTTTGCAAATGACGCCTATGGCATAGGCGCCTTCGACGTCCTGGAGGGCGCGTTTGACGGCCGCGAACAGGTTGCCGTCGTAGTATTTTCGCACGAGGTGGGCAATGGTTTCGGTATCGGTCTGGCTGCGGAACTCGACGCCGTCGGCCTGGAGCTGTTCGCGCAATTCCTGATAGTTCTCGATGATGCCGTTGTGCACCACCGCGATCTCCTTGGGACCGTCAAAATGCGGATGCGAATTGACTTCGCTCGGCACGCCGTGGGTGGCCCAGCGGGTGTGGCCGATACCCAGGGGCGATTTGAGTGGCGATTCCTCGAGCCTCGCGTCAAGCAGTTTCAGCTTGCCCAGACTCTTGATGCACTCGAGTTTGCCGTCTTTGATTACCGCCACGCCCGCGGAATCGTAGCCGCGGTACTCGAGCCGGTGCAGGCCGCTCATGATGATCTCGGTTGCCTGCTTGTTTCCGATATAGCCCACTATTCCGCACATTGCTCTCGTTACTCCTTTTCTGATGCTACGGTTAATCGCGCGCCACACGGCGCCGAACGAAAGTACATTCCTGGCCCCGGCCTATCCGAGGCCGAACAGCCGCACAAACAGTTCCCGCGCGAAGATAGCCAGCACCGACATGATCACGCCGGCGATGCACACCCCGCAGAAACATGCAAACAACGTCTTGTACCACTTGAGTCCGAACAAGTGGCCGGCCAGGGACCCCGTCCACGCCCCAGTTACCGGCAACGGAATCGCCACGAACGCGATCAGGCCCCACATCTCGTACTTCTCGATATTCTTGCCTTTGCGGCGCGTACGCGCGAACAGCCACTCGACGAACCGGTTGCCATATTTCCATTTCCGCATGAAATCCGTCACCGGTTTCAACAGAACGATGATGAACGGGATGGGAATCATGTTCCCGAACACCGCCAGGGGATAGGCCTGCCACAAGGGCAGCGGATCCTTCCACAGAATGGCCACGGGCAGGGCGCCGCGCAACTCGAGGATCGGCAGCGTCGCCAGGAATACCGTCGCTACCGGCAACGAGAAATGGCTGGTGAAAAACTCGACAAGTTGCTCTTTCACAGCGCGATGTTCCATTCCATCAGGGCGGCAATCGCGCCCTGGTTTGTCACATCCCGGTGCAACGGGGTTACACTGACCTTACCCTCGCCGATCGCCTCGAAATCGGTGCCGGGCGCCTTGACGTGGCTCGGTTCGGCCCCGCCGATCCAGTAATACACGCCGCCGCGGGGATCTGTGCGGCGAATGATCTCATCCTTGTAATCGCGCCGGCCCATGCGGGTTACCGATACACCCTGCAACTTCTCGTAGGGCACATCCGGCACGTTCACGTTCAATACCGTGTCCTGAGGCAAACCCCGCTCCAGACAGAACCAGGCAAGCCGCCCTGCCACGCGCGCCGCCGTGTCCACATGCTTCGGAACATACGAGACATCGGATACGGCAAACGACGGCACGCCCAGCAACATTCCTTCCCGCGCGCCGGCCACCGTGCCGGAGTACGTCACATCGTCGCCCAGATTGGCGCCGGGGTTCACGCCCGAAACGACCAGGGCGGGCCGCCGGGGCAACAAATCCCGCACGGCGAGCATGACGCAATCCGCGGGCGTTCCGTCGACCATGAACCACTGGGGCTGCACCTCGGTCACACGCAAGGGACGATGCAACGACACTCCGTGGCTTACGGCGCTCTGTTGCCGGTCCGGCGCGTAGACCCAGACTTCGCCCAGAGGGCCCACCGCCTCGGCCAGCATCTGCAACCCCGGCGCCTGGATGCCGTCGTCGTTTGTCACCAGTATCAGGGGGTTGCTCATGGCCGCTTGCCCGAGCCCGCTTGGGGGCTCTTGCCTCTGTGGTGCGCACCCGGGTTGCGCCGCGTAACCTTGGAAACAAAAGCGTCAGGGGTCCACAAGCGCCTTCGCGCACGTCTCCCGGTGGATGCGGCACGGACAGAAAGGCAGGGATCACCCTCTCGACTACATAAACGCCGTAAAAGAATAGCACAGGCGCGCGGCGGCAATCAAACGGTCATGCAGGGCAATCGCACTAAAACCAGGTGAAAACCGTCAGTTCGCAGATGTCGCGTTCGCTTGTGCCGTGCGTTCAGGCCTGCAGGCGCTTGCGGCGCGGGTTGCTGCGCAGCCGCACGGGGACTGGATCCCTGCTTTCGCAGGAAAAACGGGGGCAAGTACCACAAACGGTCCGTCTCACAAAGACCATTCGTGGGGGGCGCATTACGTGCAATTGCCCTGAACGGCCATGCGCGGGTGGGCGGGCTGGCCAGGGTGAACGAGGTTGGTATGGGGACGCAATGCCTGTCAAGCCATTTGCTAATCTTACCGGGGCGGGTATCGTCACGCCATTTGTTT
>CAZFOG010000065.1:0-20180 GCA_964520685.1 uncultured Nitrospiraceae bacterium
GCCTCAAACCAGTAAAATCAACCACTTACGAAAACAACTGCGGAAGTTGGGCTAAACCCGGCCGTCCGAGTCTGTCGAGTCTGTGTCGGTCCTTACTACTCTCTTCTGAAATCCGTGCAAGCCGCAAAGATTCTTGGCAGAAGAGGGACTTAAACTATTCACTTCCAAGGTCTTATCTCCCCCTTTGGAGGGGGCGAACGCCGGAAGGCGTTCGGGGGGAGGATTCCGGTTCCGTAAACTTGGTTGCGGCTATGCTGCGCCGTGTGGGTCCGTGTAGGTCCGTGTAGGTCCGTGTGGCTCCGCCCTGTCCGCTTTGCCCATCCGGTTCCCCGCAGCGCCCGTTCCCCTACACCTTCCCTGCTGCTTTGGCGTCTTCCCAGAAGCCGGGGTAGTTGGGGCCGTAGAGCAGGGACTCTTTGCGCACGACGAGCTGGCCGTCTTTCACGAATTCTTCGCCGCGGACGGACAGGTGGTCGACCATGCGTTGGCGCCATTTGGCGGTCTCGGCCGCGTTCGTTTTTGCAAGGTCCGTCAGTTCGCCGGGGTCGTTGTCGAGGTCGAACAACTGCTCTTCGCCGAGGTTGGCGTGGTAGATGTATTTCCAGCGGCCGTCGGTGAGGGCGTTCCAGTGGTTTTCCTTGCCGTAACAGCGGCCGTGCTCGAAATCCAGCCAGGGCCGCCACCCGTCCGTCTCGCCTCGGACGAGCTTCAGCAGGCTGTCGCCGTCGATGTCGTCCGGCACCCCCGCGCCCGCGGCATCCATGAACGTCGCCAGGACGTCGCGCAATTCGACGGGTTGGCGCAGCCGCTGGCCCCGCTTGGCCTTCACGAGCCCCTCGGGCCAGCGCATCAGCATGGGGATGCGGGCCGAGGCTTCGTAGGCATAGGTCTTCCGCCAGAGATTGTGGTCGCCGGTCATGTCGCCGTGGTCCGCGGTGAACAGGATCAGGGTATTCTCGAGCATGCCGCGGTCTTCGAGCACCTTGAGCATGCGGCCCACCTGTTCGTCGATGAAGGTGACGTTCCCGTAATACCCGATGCGGGATTTCCGCACCTGTTCGGGACCCAGGTCGCCGTGCCAGATGCTCGAATTGTCGCCGCTGCGCGGCGCGTACTTCTTCGCCCACTCGCCCACCACCGCCTCGGGGATGTCGCGCTTCTCGTACATCTTCCAGAAACGTTCCGGGGCGTCAAACGGACTGTGGGGCCGCGCGAACGAAACCTTGAGGAAGAAGGGCTCCTCGCGGTCGTAGTTCTCGAGAAAATGCACGGCCGTGTCGCCGGTCCAGGTAGTCGGGTGGAGCCGCTCCGGCAAAACGTACGGCTTCGCGTCGTAATCGTTGAAGCCGATGCCCGTCCCGTCCGGATCGAGCGTGGGCGCTTCGGAATAGAACCACGCCCGGTAATCGCTGCGGAAATCAATCGATTCCTCGCGGCCCGATTCGTCGAGAATGGTCTGGTGAAACCCGTGCAGGCTCCGCTGGGGCGACCAGTGCATCTTGCCAATGCCGAGGGTGTAATAACCCGCGTTCCGCATTTCCTGGGGTAGTTCGCGGGGGTATTTCCAGCCCACCCGGCCATACGCCAGCATCCCGTGGTTCCACGGCGACAACCCCGACAGCAGCCCCGCCCGCGCGGGCGTGCAACTCGGCGTCGCGGTGTACGCCTTCGAAAACAGCACGCCCTCTTTCGCGATGCGGTCCAGATGGGGCGTGATGACGGCCTCGTTGCCGTCTGCCCCGACGCAATCGCCCCGGTGTTGATCAGACATGATGAACAGGATGTTCGGTTTTCCGGGCATGGGTTGCCCTCCCCTCGCATACGGCGCCACATTCAAAGCCACGGTTGCCGCGGCTCCCAGTTTGAACGCCTCGCGCCGCGAAATCCTTCGTCCAATGGATTGCACGGATGAATCCCCCTTTCAAAACCCAGTATACCCATCCGTCAGGTGCCTTCCCAATGCGTCCCAGCCACCCGCTGACCACCCCGCACCGCGTCCACCCGGTCCACCCGGTCCATCCGGTCCATTGCGTCCATCGAGTCCACGCAAACCAGGGAAATCACAGGGGCCGCGCCGTAGCCGCAAATGCTTGGGGGAATTCCGTTGAACCCGCACGGTTGTCCCTGCCGGAATCTTCGCGGGACCGTACCAAAGCCCGGGCCGGAAGGGGGCTATTTGCGCGAAGCCGGGCTCTGTTCGTAGACCTGCTCGATGAGTTCGAGGATCCGCGGCTCGGTGGCCACCACGGGCTCGACCCGGCGCTGGCTGACCCGCTCGACGTCCTCGATGGCGACGATATCCAGCGCATTCGCCATGGCCAGCGTAACCGATTCCTCATTCGCCCGGATTGGAATGCATTTATGCAGGGCCGCCAGTCGCGCAGGTATCAAACTCGCCACCTCGGGAGCGATCGACTCTGCGTCTACCTCGACGTATTCGGTCTCGGCACGCAGCGCGACCGCCTGGGCAACCGCCTCAGGCGAGGCATATCCCTTTTCCTGCAGGATGGTCCCGATCTTCATCTGGGGATTCAGCCGCTGTTCCTCGAGAGCGTCCTCGAGCTGCTCCAGCGTAATGACCCCCATTTCCCACAGGATTTCTCCGAGTTTCCAGCGCCGCCCGTCCGACTCGGGCAGGGTCGGCGTCGCGGGAGAAACCGGGGTGGCCGGCGCCGCTTCAAGAATAAGCGATTCCTCTTGTGTTTCGGCGTCGTTCACGTTCACTGAAGGCTTTCCAGGTTCTTTCTTGTCTTTCACCGCGCTGGCGAGCTGTGCCACAACCGACGACGCCTTGGCAACGTCCGCCATTTCCGCTTTCAAGCGGCGGTCAAGGAGTTCGGTCCGCTCGTTCGCGGCCTTCAGGGCAGCCTCGAGCGTCGCAATCCGGCCGCTTGATTCCGCGGCTTTCCCGAGCTCCTCGCGCAGTTTGGCAGCCTCAGTGCGCGCCCCCGCCATCTCCTTTTTCAACGACGCAACTTCCCCATCCGCAACCTTCTTGTTGGCCTTGACAGCCTCCAGCTCGGACCTCACCTTGTCCAATTCGGATTTCTGGGCGCTCAGAGCCGATTTCACCTCGGCTTTTTCGCGTTCAATGAGCTCGATGCGATTCCGCAGTCCCGCAAGTTCCTCGTCTTTCTGGCTCAAGAGCAGGCTAAGCTCCTCGGACCGCTTCTTGCCCTGCTCGAGGTCCGCATTACGGGCGTTGGCAGTATTCTCGAATTCTTCAAGCTGCTGCCGGAGAGTGGCCTTTTCCGAGCGCTCCGACTCGAGCGCTTCCTGGGATTCCTTCGCCTGCCGCTCAAGTTCCACCACGCGCTGTTTGGACGCCTGGATCGCCTGGTCCTGTTCCGCAAGCCGCTTCTCGAATTGAAGCGCCGCCTCTTTCTGGGTGGTGATGGACTCGTTGCGCTCCGCAAGCTGCCCCTCGAGTCCGGACAGCTTCGCTTGAAGCTCTTCGCTCTCGATGGTGGCTTTGCGCAATTCCTGAACCGCCCCCATGATGTCCTTGACCGTCTGGGCTGCAGTCTCACCTTGCGCCGAAAAGCTCTTCCTGACCGCGTCCAGGAGTCCGTGCGCTTTGGAAATCTGGTCCGCCCCCGTGGCGAATCCGTCCGCCGACCTGTTCTGTAGTTCCAAGACCAGCCGCTCGAGCCGATCCCATCCCTCGCCGCTGTGTGGTGTTGCTTTGGCCATAGGTCTTACCCATCCCCTACACAGGAACCTTCCCGTTCAAAACACAGTCCCTGACGGTTTCCCCAACGGATTATACCATACTTCCTTGTCAAAAACAGCGAAAAATGGAATTATCCGGACTCCTGCCCCGAATACACCGCTCCGCCCCTCGCGAGAGCGAACTCACAGGTGCAAGATATCCCCTTCTCAGGCTTTCCCCACCCCCATTATACACAGTAATCGGCTATCCGGGACCCGAGCGAACCGCCAAACTCAGAATTTCCTCGCAGAAACGCCACTTTCGTAGCCAGCCCCGCGCGGAATCCCACCCGAAGGTATGGACTCACACGGACTCACACGGACGAACATGG
This sequence comes from uncultured Nitrospiraceae bacterium, assembly GCA_964520685.1. GTDB lineage: Bacteria > Hydrogenedentota > Hydrogenedentia > Hydrogenedentales > SLHB01 > UBA2224. The sequence continues at coordinate 4,044 of CAZFOG010000065.1, forward strand.
ACCCCGGACCGGCGCGGGGGAGAGGCCCGGTGGAGCCGGCGGTCTTGGTGGACGTGAAGCACCGGCAAGCCATTGTGGGACCGGTGCCCCTACCGGTCATTTCTATTTTCATCGTCTACGGTTGCGCCACTCGGCTCATGGTGCGCTGCCTCGAAAACTCAAACCCCGGGTGTTTCCCCGTCCGTGTAGGTCCGTGTTTGTCCGTATGGGTCCAGGTGCGAGGGTTTCGCCCGTCACGCCTGCCATCTTCGTTGTCTGCGGGTGAGCCGAACGGCTCATGCTTCGCTGCTTCAGGGACTGGCCCATTCAAAGGAGGCCGGGGGAGACCCCGAGGTGGAAAGGGTCTGCCCCGGCCCATCACGGTCACTGGCTTGTGAGGGCGTGCGCTTTCCGCACGAGTCCAATGAACTCGGTGCGGTATTTGTTTTCGTCCCTACCAAGGCCCTGTTCAGCCAGTGTCAGGACCTGACTGAATGTTGCTTCACCCTTGTATTCGGAGTTGCGCAGCAACATCCCGAAGGCCGCCACGGCTGCCGCGAACCGGTAATCCTCGGAGGCGTCCTCGTATGCGGCCCCTTCGTCTTTCACCGGGAACGTGAGCAGCTTGCTGGTGTCTTGATCCGGTTTCTTGTACCGGAGTTTCAACGAAAACAGTTCCCCGGACGTCGCGGCATCGGTCAGGGCAGGCTGGTCTACCTGATACTTGAGCGGATCCACACCGGGATTGGTGAAGGGCACGCCCGGAGGAACCAGCTCGTACAACGCCGTAACGGTATGCCCCGCGCCGATTTCTCCGGCGTCCTTGGTGTCGTCGTTGAAGTCTTCCTTGGCGAGTATGCGGTTCTCGTAGCCGATGAGGCGGTAGGCCTGAACCTCCGCCGGGTTGAACTCGACCTGGACCTTGACGTCCTTGGCGATGGTCACCAGGGTGCCCAGCATGTCTTTCACCAGCACCTTGCGCGCCTCGTCCATGTCGTCGATATAGGCGTAGTTGCCGTTGCCCTTATCGGCGAGTTTCTCGAGGGTCGAGTCTTTGAGATTCCCCATGCCGAAGCCCAGCACCGACAGGAATACCCCCGTCTTCGCCTTTTTCTCGATCATCTCGATCAACGCCGATTGATCGGTCATGCCGACGTTGAAATCGCCGTCGGTAGCCAGGATGACCCGGTTCACGCCTTCTTTCAGGAAGCTTTCCGTGGCGGTATTGTAAGCCAGCTTGATGCCCTGACCGCCGTTGGTCGAACCGCCCGATTCGAGGCTGTTCAGGGCCTCCATGATCTTCTGGCGGTCGCTGCCGGGAGTCGACGGTAATACAAGCCCCGAGGACCCGGCGTACACCGCGATGGCGATCCGGTCGTCGTCGCGCAACTGCTTGACGAGCAGCCTCATGGCCCGTTTCAGCAGGGGAAGCTTGTTCTCAGGCTGCATGGACCCCGACACGTCTATGAGAAACACCAAATTACAGGGTGGCCGTGCGTCCTTCGGGATTTCCTTGCCCTTCAATCCAATGCGTGCCAGGCGGTGTTCCGTGTTCCACGGGCACGACGCCACCTCGACATGCACCGCGAAGGGGTCTTCGCCGTCCGGTGGGGCGTAGTGGTAGTCGAAGTAGTTGATGAACTCCTCGATGCGCACGGCCCCGGGCGGCGGCAACGCATTCTGGTTCAGGAACCGCCGCGTATTCGCATACGACGCCGTGTCCACGTCGATGGAGAAGGTCGACAATGCCTCGTCGGTCACCTTCCGGAACGGGTTTTCGACAATCTGGTCGTAGCCCTCCGTATTGTGCCCCGGCCAGTAGACCTTGTTCGGGTCGTTGTTGAAGTCCGGATGGTCGGAGGGAAGCGAACCCCTGAAATCCTCACCCCACAATCCATTCGACACAAACGGGATTCTCTGACCCACCACAATTTGCGGTTCTGCTTCTCCCTTTGGCGGCTCTATATAGGACTGGTGGATCTCAACATCTTCGGCTTGCTTCTCGCGCTGCCGGCCTCCAAACGCATCCCGACCAGACACGTTGCCTCCGCCGTATCCGCCACGGGCTACATCTGCACGAAGCCCGGCCGGTGAAGGCGGCGGGCTGGCAGGGGCGGGTTTGGGTTCCATTGCTGGTTGCTCCGAAACCACTACGGGCGCGCTGGCGGAGGCGCTCGGGACCACCTCAAACTCATCCCACGACTCCTCTTCTGCCGGAGGAGACGGTTCGTTTTCAGGGCGCGAGTAGAAGGGGATACTCTCCTTTACGCCGTCGCCGTCAATGTCATATCCATAGGTCTGAACCGTATCATGAACGTCGAGCGACGAGCGCGCGACCACCCGGTTGGACGCCACCTGCTGCCCCGAACCGTAGTCGAATTCCAGGTTCTCCGACCAGTAGTCGAGAGGCGTGCCCATAAATGATTTTTCGGGCACCTCGATCCGCAGTATGGCCATCCGGTCGCCCGCCTGGCGTTGGGGAATTCTCTCCGCCTGGAGCGCCGCGGGCTCTTGTTGTTTTCTTTTGCGCTCCGCAACCACCGGCGCGCCTGTGCCCGGCAGTCCCCAGACCTCGACTTCGATGTAGTGGTTGCGGGTATCGCTGGTGTTCCCCTTGCTGTAGAGGCGCACATAGCGCGCGACTTCGCCGCGACCGTCGATGATCCGGCCTTCGTGGGTCTCGAAGTACGTCTTGTCTTCGCCTACGCCAAAGCCTGCCGAATTGTCGTAGTCATTGTTGTACAGGATGCGGACGTTTCGCTTGAAGTCCGAATCGTCGGCGATTTGCACAATGAAATCGTGGTATATGCGTGAACCAATGTAGTAATGCCAAACCACGACGGCCTCGATGGCGCTCAATTGGCCGAGATCGATCTGGACCCATTGAAGACCCTTGTCGAGCTCGACCTGGCTTTTCTCCTCGTAGCTCTTGTCGCCGTCGGTGATCATCGACAGGTTACCGAGGCTGGGCCGTTTGTCGCTGCTGGATACGTGTTTTCCGAGGGAAAGCAGCTTCGTGCCCGCCGGGACAACGAGCGGCGTACGCGGTTCAAGGGCGAAGTCAAAATTCGGCGGGACAGGGCCATCCCAGGGCGTGCCCAAATAGCATTTTTCGGGCAGTTCAACCGGCAAGATCATCTGCCCGTCGCTCGCAACCACCGGCGCGCCTGTGCCCGGCAGTCCCCAGACCTCGACTTCCACGTAGTTGTTTCGCTCGTTGGACGTGTTCCCCCTGCTGTAGAGGCGCACATAGCGCGCGACCTCGCCGTGGCCGTTGATAAGCCGCCCTTCGTTGGACTCGACGTATTCCTTGTCCTGCCCCGCGCCGAGGCCGGCGGAGTTATCGTGGTCGTTGTTGTAAAGGGTGCGGACGTTCTGCGTGAAATCCGGGTCGTCGGCGATATGCATGCTGAAATCGTGGTAGACCCGCTCGCTGGTGTGGTAGTGCCAGACCACGATGGCCTCGATGCTGCACGGCTGCCCGAGGTCGACCTGGACCCACTGGAGCCCCTTGTCGAGTTCGACGAGGCTCTTTTCCTGGAAGCCTTTGTCGCCGTCGGTGACCATGGACAGTGAGCCCAGGCTGGGCGTCGGGTCGCTGCTGGTGACCGGCTTGCCGCGCGAGAGCAGTTCCGTGCCCGCAGGCACCATGAACGGCTCGCGGGCCTTGTAGCTGAATTCCAGATTGTCCGACCAGTAGTCCAGCGGCGTACCCATGAACGACTTCTCGGGCAAGTCGAGGGGCAGCGCCACCGATTCGCCGGCCGCTCCCAGAGCAACCACCTTCGGCGGCGCGGCCTCCTTTTCCTTCACTGCCACCGGCTCGGGTTGGGCCATGGCAAGGACGAACCGGTCCTGAAGCAACACGTTTTCGACCGCTTCGGGCGTGGTTTCAAGCACCAAGACGCTGTTCTTGTCATCATTCAATTGGATAGACAAGGTGCTCGCATCGAGTGCGGTCACGTTGTCGCGCTTTACCTGAATGCTCGGGCCGGCCCCAAACACCTCGTTGCTGACCATCGTGTCCAGCGCGGTGACGATATCCCGCGGCGCGGCCTCGCGCTGCGCCCGCAACACCGATGGATCGGATACTGGGCGGGCCGCCGGCGGCGCTGCTTTAGCCGGCATAGGCTCCGGTTTGACCGGCGGGGCTTCGACGGGTGCCGGGGCCTCGACGGGTTCGGCAGTCGCGGCTACCGCCACGGGCGCTTCTGCCGCAACAGGCTCCGGTTCGGGCTCAGGCTCGATTACGGGCTTCTGTGCGGGCTCCTCTTTGATAACCGCTACCGCCGCGCTGGAGGAACTGCTGGGGACGACCTCGAACGCCTTCCAGTCTTCCTCGGCCAGGTCCGGCTCTACCGGTGCTGTGGCCGGGGAAGTTCCCGCGGGGCTCACTACCTGCTCGCCCTTCTCGCTCGCCGTGCCGCTTTCGAGAGCCGGCCTCCGGGAGGCGGGCGTGAGAAGTCCCGTCATCTCCTCTTTGGCCAACTCCTGCCCGGGCTGGCTCACGAAAGCGTCCTGGGCGGTCCAATAAAGCGCACCAATGACCAGCAGGGCTGCCGCGGCCCTTAACAGCGCACCCTTGGCGCTTTTGCCGAAAAACACGCGGCGGATGACATTCCCCTCCGCCCTTGTCTCTTGCGGCGTTGGCGACACCGCCTCCTCCATGACCGTTGCGCGCTGGCGCTCCGTGAGCGACGCCTGCGGAGCTGTTTGGAGGGCCGTCCGGGCCAGGTCGGCCGTTGCTTTCAACTCTTCCAGAGTCTTGCGGGCCTCAGCGTCGGTTTCCAGGGCTTTTTCAACCGCTTCCGCGTCTTTCGGCTCGAGTTCGCCGAGCGCGTAGGCGGTCAGGGTTTCGATATCGAGATGGGGCTTCATATTTATACCTCCTGGGCGAGATCGAGTTCGCCCTGCAGCCGGTGGCGCATGGTATCGAGCGCCGTGGCGATGAGGTTGCTGACTTTCCCGAGGGAGACGCCCATGACGGTGCTGATCTCCCGGTACGTCAACTCATCTTCGAATTTCAGGCGAAACGCCTCCTGAGTTTCCTGGGGCAATTCGCCGAGCACGTCGAACACTTTCGCAAGGGCCTCGTGCCGTTCTGCCACGGCGCCCGGCCCCGGACCATCGCTGGGCCGCGTCTCGGCGCGGCCCTCTTTGAGCGCGTCCATCCGTCCCTCCTTTTTCCGCACGTCATACGCGCGGTTGCGGCATACCGTGTACAGCCACGCCGCAAGGTGACCGTCGACCTTGGCGCGCTCCGCCTGGCACAGTTTCAGAAACGCATCCTGCACCACGTCGCGCGCGGTCTCGAGGTCGCCTGTAATACGGCAGACATACCGGATGAGCGGCTTTTCGTACCGCTCGAGCGCCTGTCGTATCCAGTCCGCTGACGCAAGTTCCGTCATCACTTCCCCCTACATTTTCATGTTTGCCGGCAAGGAACGTTCGCGAACTTGTTCCATCCAGGATAACGATTCTCGGTCGATTCCGTTCAAAAAAGCGGCCTCGCTTTCAAAAAGGTCGAATCTTCCTCCCCCACGTCACGCGTACCCGCGTGACTTGCCCCCTCCAAAAGGGGGAAAAAGACCAGACCCAAGCGTTCCTTGTTGGGACAAACGCTGCTGCAGGCGGCAAAGCCGATTTCAGGCCGGGCAGCTTGGACGCAATTCTCCCCTTTCGGAGGGGGCGAATCGGCGTTAGCCGATTTGGGGGAGGATTCCGGCTCCGTCAACCGGATTGCGATTCCACTGCGATAGGCTCTGGAGTCGGCTCTCACGGTGCTCAAGCGGCTTGCGGACACACGACCTGCCTGCCGCTGCCTCACATCTCCGGCCCGGGCGGCGGCGCCAGCTCGGGAAAGATCCTGCGGTACGCTACGGCGAACGACCCGAACATGATGGGCAGGTACAAGAACAGCCCGATGTAACAGAGCAACGCGCCAACCATGGAGAGCAGCCAGTTCAGGATCATGAGGCCCAGGACGCCCCATTTGTTGGCCCACACGGCTCTTGCGGAGAGTTTGAGCGCCGGCCATGCCTGCAGGTTGCGGTCCACGAGCAGCGGGTACGCGAAAAACATCCAGGCGTACAAAAACACACTGAAGGCTATCAGGGCGAGCACCAGGATTGCGCCCACGGGTAACACGATCAGCGCGGCCACCGCCCCGGAATCCGTGCTTTCCCCGATGCCTGCCCCGATGGCGATGGTCACGAACATGACAACTACTAACGGCACTATGAACACCAGGCTTACGGCGACAATGAGAAGCGTTACGAGGAGGCTCTCGACAAAATAGTCAAACCCTTTGAACAAGGTGCCGAATTCAATCGGCCACCCCCGCATTTTCATGAACAGGGCAAGAAAGATGCCGCAGTACATCGGCCCGGCTATGATCCCGAAGGGCACCATACTGGCGAGAAGCATGCCCACCAGCGTGATGCCCAGAAACAGCCCGTACCGGTCTTTGACGAGGTGCCAACCCTCCGAAATGCAGCCGGGCGGGTCAAGGCGGACCGTTTCCACATACTCCGGATAACCGTTCATGAGCATTTCTCCTTCCGTTGCAGCAAGCTAACCCTTCCCCGCGAAAGCCCCCTCTTCGAGTCCCAGCGCTTCTTCATAAATGGCCAGGACATTCCCGAGGGGCGTATCCGGTTGAATGCAGTGAGCCGGGCTGAAGATGTAGCCGCCACCCGTTCCAATGACGTCGATACGGTGCCGCGCTTCGGCCCGGCACTCGGCTTCGGTCCCGTGGGGAAGCGTGTGTTGCGTACTGATCATCCCGCAGAAGGCCAGCCTGTCGCCGAATTCCCGTTTGACCTCTTCGGGATTCATGCCCGCGGGTTCGGGCTGGACTGCATCCAGGATGTCGAGGCCCATCTCAATGAACCGCGGCATAAGTTTCCGCGTGCTGCCGCACGAGTGCATCATTACCTTGCAGCCAAACTCGTGGCCCAGGTCGTAGAACCGCTGCAATCGCGGCCGGAAGAAGGCGTCAAACACCACCGGATCGAACATAGGGCCGTTCTGGTTGCCGCAATCTTCGCCCAGGCAGAGAATATCAATCGTGTCACCGGCGGTTTCGAGTGCGCGCCGGCACAGTTCGTAATAAAAATCGCAGCGCTTGTCGATGACCGCAATCCCGACCTCATCCTGATTCATGATGTCGAGCAACACCTGTTCCATGCCGCGGCCGCGGCCTACGCCATTGACGATATCCGGTATGCCCGCCCCTCCGAGGCAGACGGCGTACTCGCAAACGGCGTCACACTGCTCGGGCAGGTCTGAGAAGTCGTAATCGTCGGCTTTGGGCCACGCGTATGCCTCGACATCGTCGAGGGAGGAGAGTCTTGCCAGGGGCTGGTGAAACGCCTCGGGATACGTCCCCCCGGGGTACTCTTTCATGATGTAGCCCGTGCCCCATTCGTCCACGCACGCGCATTGCTCGGGGATGGGGCGTTCCACGCCCCGAAACCGGGGGCCGACCCCGCGAAAATCCACCCCCAGCACCGCATTCAGGTCGGTTGTGTTGAAATGGGCGGTCAATTGCTGATGAATTTCCGGCGTCAGGTAGGTCTGGATAGGCACGCGGTCCGGCTGCTCATGATTGACGGCCGCCAGTACGCGTTCTTTCGGGGTCATGGACTTCCCTCCGCGTGCAGTGTACCGCCCCGCCCGAAATGCATCAATCCTGGCGCCGCCACGCCCGCACCGTCCCTGTCGTGGTGCTCAAAAGCCGGGTCCCCGCAGGACTCTCAGTCACGCGGGAGGAGTCTCCTGTTTCAGCTCCAGCAGGCGCCGGTTCATACTCTGCAGCCGCTTGCTCATGGTGCCGATCACATTCAGCAACATGCGGATGGCCACGCGCTTGGTCATGAGTTTCTGGAAGAACGTCTCGCTGAGGATGAACAACTGGGTCGTTTCGGCCGCAACGGCGGTGGCGCTGCGCGGCTCGTTGTTGATAAGCGCCATTTCTCCAAACATATCGCCCGTGCCCAAGTCCGCCAGATGTTTCGGGCCGTCGAACAAACTGACCTTCCCGGCCAGAATCACAAACATCTGATTCCCCGTGGTCCCCTTGTAGAAAATGACGTTGCCCTTCTCCATGACCATGGTGATACCGCGCGCGATGATCTTCCCGATGTCTTCCGGGCTGATGCCCTTGAACAGGTCCACGCGTTTTGCCAGCATTTCATACTTGGGGTTCGGCGTCATGATGGCGGTCCTTTCGTCGCGGTTCTCCGCGCGGTTTCGACACGGCACGGGACACTCCGTCTTGAGTGCCATCAGCAACCGGGTCTCATCCGGGCGTGGCTACACCACGTAAATGTAGCGGCTGCAATTGGGGCACGTATGCATGTGTTCGGGATCCTGCCGCACCTGTTGCACAAACTGCGACGGCAGCTTCATGAAACAGCCCTGACACGTATCGCCTTCAACCGGAACCAGCGCCGGCGGCCGGGCCTTCGCCAACCGGTCGTAATGGCGAATGACCCGCGGCGACACCAATTCACGGATGTGTTCAATCCGTTCGCGAATCTGTTTCTTTCCCGTCCGCGCGCTCGCCAGCATTTCCTCGCATAGTTGCATGCGTGCCAGCAGGATGATCTCGGCGTGTCCGTCCGGCAACTGCTCGATGCCGGGATCCGCCTTCACTTTCCGCGTGGTTCGCTCGGAGGTCTCGGAAAACCGCTCGGAGGCCTTGTCGAGCACCTCGAAGATATTGTCCTCCGATCCGGCGTTCATGATCTCGGCCAAATCGTCTGGATCACTCAGCAATTTGGCTACCGTAGCCACAAAATTGAGGTAGGTCGTCTGCTCGTTGGGGGGATAGCAGATGAGGAAGATCAGGTGCACCGGCTTGCGGTCCACCGCACGAAAGTCCATGCCTCCCGGCACGCGGCCCACCGCGCACGCGAGCCCTTTCATCCCGGTCACCCGTGCATGAGGCACCGCAATGCCCCTGCCGATTCCCGTGCTTTCGGTCACCTCGCGGGCCAGTATCTGGTCCAGGGCCGGCCCTACACTCGTCATCTTCTTCTTCTCGAAAAGAAGATTGATGAGTTCTTTCAACGCGTCTGCTTTGTTGTCGGCTTCCATTTGCGGCACGATGCACGACTTCATAATGTACTTGGTCAGATTCATCGATACACCAATCCTTCCTGTGAGCGAGCGCGTTGATGTCTTGGCCCGACTGCTACGACGGGTTTGGGTAGTCGAGGTGCGCCCCATGAGCGGGCCCTCTCGTTGGCTGCCGCCGCGACCGGCGGCTGTCCTCAATACCAGACCGTAGTGATAAGCGTAGGCTCCTGGGCATTCACGCCATGATGATGCTCATAACAAAACGTCTGCGACACTATCTTGACCTCAACCTGGTTCTTTTCCAACCACTGGTTGATGGTTTCGTCCATCTTGTGCAGGGACTCGGCACTTACATTAGCCTGAAACGTGTGGACTCGCATCGCTCTCTCCGTCCGGCATCGAGCGGCCCACAGTCTTCGGACGGCCCGCCCCGCCGCCAAGTCCCGATATTCCGCGTACTGACCGGTTGCAGTATACCATGTCAGGGGAGCGGGCGGTAGCCTATAGTGCGATACACGCAATCTCGACGATCTGGTCCGCGATCTCCCCGAGGGTCCGGTTGTCGGTCTGAATAACGTGGTCCGCCGCGGCCTCGTACAGCGGCAGGCGCGCCTCCAGTATTTCCTCGACCTCCTCGATGAAGCTCTTCTTGCCCGTGATCGAGGGCCGCCCCCCGTCATGCTGGATGCGCTCCTTGATGGTGTCCGCCTCGGCCGTCAGCCAGAAGAAGGTACCGCTGGCCTTGAGCGCCGCAACGTTCTCGGGCCGTTGTACCACACCGCCGCCCGCGTCGATTACGGTATCTTTCATGGCAGCAGCTTCGGCACAGACCTGCGACTCGAGCTCCCAGAACCTTTCCCAGCCGTACCGTTTTACGATCTCGGAGATCGAATACCCCGCCCGTCTTTCCACCTCGTCATCCACCCGGAAGACCGTGCGGTTGGTACACAGGGCCACCAGTTCCGCAATACTCGACTTTCCCACCCCGCGGAACCCAATCAGCACAATGTTCATCCTGTATTCCTCAATCGTTATGCCGCCGGCGCCTCTGACCCGGGCCCAGCTCCCGCATTATACCCGAATATCCGAGTCAGCACCCCCCCTGTATGGGCCTGCCCGGGCTGTCCTGGTGTGGGACCGGCGCCCTCGCCGGTCATTCTCGAGGATGAAGTTCACCGCTGGGGGCACCGGCCGCGCACACAAAGACTCCTCAGCAGACATCACCGCAGTGTGAAACCGGCCCTGTCGGCGACAGCGTGTAGTCCAATAGAACCCGATACCTCGGAACTGCCAATTTACGCGAAGCCTTGGTGCGATTGCCCTGGGGGGACTGCCATAGCGCGGAAATCAGGCGCTCGAGCCTACTCCGTGACGTCGACGTGAACCGCGCCCGAGTCGCTTTCGCCCGTCGAGTCCGTCACCGATAGGGTCAGCGTGTAATTCCCCGGGGCCGCATAGGCATGGCTGGACGTGTGCTCGGACGATTTGCCGCCATCGCCGAATTCCCACCGCACTTTCTTGATGGTTTCGGGCAGCACAAGCGAATGGCCGGTGCCCTGCACGAAGGGAGGCTCCAGGCTCACGGGGAGGCGCCCCGCCGGGCTGCGCACCCACTGAAAAACATCGAGTGTGAACGGCTCGCCCGCCTTGACCGTAACTTCGCTGGCGGGCGGCCTGACCGCGACGGAACTCTTACCCAGCAAAGCCTCGGACACGGCGCTCATGGCGGCCGAAGAGGCCGCGGGGTCACAGTAGGCAACCACGATGGCGTCGGCTTCCTCCAAGTCGCCCAAGGTGTGCGGATACCCCACCAGCACGACCACCACCCGCGCGCCAATGTCCTTCAATTCGCGAATCAGCTCGACTTTGCCCTGGGCCCGGATTTCGTTGGTCAACACGATGATCACCGTGCGAACGCCCTCGGCGCGCGACGTCAACCGGTGGATCTCGAAACTGTAGATTTCACCGCCGTGTTTCGCCGTCGAAATGTTCTGTTGCGCAACGGTCTTCAACTCTTTCTTCAGGGCTTCGCGGAGTTCCGGAACCCCGATCACCCCGGTGACTCCCACGGGTCTCGAACGCTCTTTCGAAAGCGGCAACACGCCATCGTTGTTGCGCACGATTGTAATGGACTGCCGCTCGATCTTCCGGGCCGCCAGCGGGTAAGCCTTCCGCTTCTCCAGCTTGTCCACGTCTTTGACATCGGGCGCTTTCCTGCCGCGGAGTCCCAGGTCCTCCTTCAACTGCAGCACGCGGGTCACCGATACGTTGATTGAGGACTCCGGAAGTTCCCCCGATTCCACCGCCTGGACGACCGTCTCGGCGGCCTTCATGACGTGGATGCCCGGCTGCTGCCACAGCAGCATGTCCGCGCCCGCCTTCAAGGCCGCCACGGCCGCGTCCCCGTGCGTGGCCCGCTCGCCCACGGCCAAACCGTCGATGGGGCCCGCGACGATAATCCCCGGATACAACAGGTCATCGCGCAGAAGCCCCTTCATGACCTTCGGGGAAATGCTCGCGGCGCCGTGGTCCTTGTCCAGATGCGGTGTAAGAATGTTGCCGACGAGGAGCATCCGCGCGCCGCCCAGGACCGCCCGTTTGAAGGGCGCCAAATCCTGCACGGCCATGGCCGAGGCGGGTGTCAACAGCATCGGGGGGGCCGTGTCCGTCTGGTTCCACTGGCCCCCGGGAAAACCCGTAAACAGAACTGCGAGTTCCCGTTCATGAAACGCCTGCAAGAATACCTCGGCGGTTTCTCCCACAAACGCCGGATCTGCGCCCAGGCATTGCAGCCCGCCTTTTGCACCCGGTAAATCGGGCGCCAGCGCGAGACACGGCCCCATCTGAAACGAAAACCCCATTAACGCGAGATGCTCGGCATACAAGGCCGCCAGGTCCCGCGTCGCCGCCGGGTCGTCCGCTGCCGCGACGGCCAGCATGGTGGGCAGCGGAGCGAAGTAATCCTCCTTCTCCATCCCGAACACCACGGGCAGCTCGGCCAGGTCTGCGCCAATCAGCATTGGCACCCCGTGCTTCCGGGACACCGGGTTGCTCTGCAGCGCTACCGCATAGTCCACCGCGTTGCGGGGACGCGTCAAATTCGAAATGATTACCGCGCCCGGCGTGTAATTCTCGAGAATCTGGCGTTCGGACGCGTCCGGGCCCAGGCGGCCCGCCAGCGTCACCATGAGAAGCTGCGACACCCGGGCGCGCAGGCTCATCTCCGCAATCGCGGCCTCGACCGTCCAGGCGGCAGCCGGGGTGTTCGCCTTCTCTTTCGCCGCCTCCTCGCCCGCTTCGGACAGACCAAACCCCCGGACCTGCGCCACAGCGGGCCCGGTCAGGCACACCGCCACAACCAACGCCAAAGCCTGTTTCCAACGTAACATCGGCTTGCTCCTCGGGGCGATTCTAACAGTGCAGCCCCCTCGGGACAACGTACACGCCGCCAGCGTCTTTAATCACACCATCCTGTTTGAAACGGCGTCGAAGGCCTTTTACAGGCTTTTTACATTCCGGTGACACATTCCGGGGCCGCCCCGCGTACCGTTTAGACGGAACCACTAGACGCAACAGGGAGTCTTGCCATGAGAAGTACACTTGCGATTCTGTGTGTGGGGCTGGCGGCAGGGGCCGCGTGGTCCCAGGGCCAGGAACTCGAGTGCCGTATCGCATCGGTCGGCATGTTCAAGAATGGATTGGCCGTAATCACGCGGACCGTCGAGGTCCCGCGGCCCGGCGTGTACATCGTGACCAATCCGCCCGAGCCCATCCACGGCACGTTCTGGCTCGAGAGCGATGCCGTGGTCGAGGCACGCATGACCACCCGGGAACTCGACGTGCCCGTCACCGAGGCCGGCGGACCCGGTCTTCAGGAAGAATGGGTCGGGGCGAGGGTCGCCCTCTATTTCCGCGACGGCGCGATTCCTCCCACGAGCGGAACGGTACTCGAAGCGGGCAGCGTCGAAAGCACCTGGGACCGCAATTACCAGGCGCCGAATCACTACAACCCCTTTCTGTCATATTACCCCGTCCATAGAGACCAGCCGAACCAGCCCGCCCCGCGGTTTCTGGTGCTGCAAACGGACCGCGGCCGCGTATACGCGGATTCGTCGATGATTGCCTACGCCGAGGTCGAGGGGGCGCGCGAGACCGTCCGGCAGACCCGGCCCGTCCTCGAACTCACCGTCAAGGAAGGCCCTTCACCCGCGCGAATCACCCTGTCGTACCTCACCAAGGGCATTGCCTGGGCCCCCAGCTACCGGCTCGACCTCTCCGCCGGGGAACAACTGACCATCGAGCAGAAAGCCGTGATCAAAAACGAACTCCAGGACACCGAAGACGCGGATATGTACCTGATCTCGGGATTCCCGAGTGTCCAGTTCGCCCACGTGACCTCACCGCTGTCCCTCAACACCACATGGACGAGCTTTTTCCAGCAGCTCAGCCAGCAAACCCTTCCCTATTCCGGTTTGGCTCATGCCGCAACCCAGCAAGCGGTCCTCACAAATGCCATCGTTCCCGAGCAGGGCATCGACTTGTCGGCAATCCCCCTGGGCGAGGGACCGGACATCCATTACCAGCCCATCGGACGCCGCTCGCTGAAGGCCGGTGACGCCCTCGCACTTCCGGTCGCATCGGCTCCGGCGCCCTACGAGCGCATCATCGAGTGGATCGTGCCCGACACGCGCGGGCCGAACGGCCAGTACTTGCCCGAACACCGGTACCAGGAGAACCCCGACGCCTACCGCGACGCGGCCTGGGATGCCGTGCGCTTCAAAAACCCGCTGCCGTTTCCCATGACCACCGGCCCGGTCATGATCGTTGAAGACGGCCAATTCCTGGGCCAGCAGATGTGTTACTGGACGAATACGGGCGAAACTGCCACTGTGCACATCACCAAGGCCCTCAGCATCCGCACCCGCAGTGTCGAACACGAGGTGGATGGAGAGCGCCAGCAGGTCTACATCTTCGGGCAGCGGTACCAGAAAACCCAGGTTCAGGGCGAGCTCACGGTCAGCAATCACCGCAACGAAGCCGTGAGCCTGCTCATCCGGCGCCGGTTCTCGGGAGACCTCGTCGAAGCCGGCGGCGAGCCCAAATGTGTGCTCCTCGAAGAAGGCGCCTGGTCCGTCAACAAACGCAACGAACTCACCTGGACCCTCGAACTCCAGCCCGGCGAAGAGAAAAATCTCACCTGCCGGTACAACGTGCACGTTTACTTCTGATGCCGGGCCTCGAGGGCTTCCGCGAGGGAGGCCTGGCCGGTTTTGCGCAGGCTTTCGCAGAAGGGTTCCAGGCTGTAACGGATGTGCAGCGGGCCGCCCTCGTGCATGACCCGCCAGAGCGGGTCTTCGGGGCTGTCTGAATTCCGCATCATAGCGGTGTGCCATGCTTCGAGGCGTGCCAGCCCCTCGTTCACCACATCCGGACGTTCCCCGCTGAGGTCGTCCAGTTCGTGGGGGTCTTCGGCCAGATTGAACAGGAGGATTTCAGGCATAAGGTTCAGCGCGTCGCGGTAGGTGCGCACCAGAATCCAGTCGCCCCAGCGCACCGACCGCTGGCAGCTCCACGCGCACTGGCTGAGCACCAGACAGTCGCGCCCCTCGAAGGGTTCGCCCCGGACCGCCTGCGCGAAACTCGCCCCGTCCCACGCCGGCGAGGGCTCGCCGCCCGCCAGTTCCATGAGTGTCGGGGCCAGATCGAAGTTGTAGAGCAGGCTGTCGCACGTCGCGTTCCTGGGGGTCACGCCGGGCCACCGGACGATCAGGGGTATGCGCGATGTGATGTGGTCGCAGGTCATGTGATCGCCGTAGATGTTCAGTTCACCCTGGTTCTCCCCGTGATCGGCGCTCACAATGATGACCGTGTCCTGCAACACCTCCAGCCGTTCCAGACACTCGAGGAGCTGCCCGATATGCTCGTCCATGTACCGGATACCGGTGTCGTACCCGTCAATCCACCGCTTGTAATCGTCCTGCGACGCGATTGCATCGGGAATATCCGGATACACCTTCCGCTGATTCTCCGCTTCCCACGGATACCCCCTCGGACACCGCGCGCTGTGGGCGCCCACGCCTTCCCAATTCCGTTTGCGCACCTCTTCCGTGTGCCACGCGGGCGGAGGGGCGTCTTCAAAGGGGTTCCCGAATTCCCTGGGCGACCGGTAGGGGGTATGGGGATCCCAGAAATTCACGTGCAGGAACCAGTTGTCCGTCTTGCCCTTGCGCTCGAGCCAGTCCAGTGCCCACGGCGCCACCCCCTCCGCGCGGTCCATGCCCCGTTTGCCCGGATTGAAGAACTCGGTGAACCCGTTGTGGAACCACCACGCCCCGTGCCGTTCCGCAAACGGGCTGACGCTCACCGTGTGAAATCCCGCCATTTGCAGCCGGTGGGGGAGAGGGGCGCGCTCCGGGTCATTGGCAAACCCGCGCGACGTGCCCTCGATGCGCAAGTCGGCCGCGGCGCCCCCGTGGTTGACGACCCCCGTGTGGATGCCGAAACGGCCGTTCATCAACGCGCTCCGCGACGGCAGACACGGCGCGTCGCTGGCGTAATAATTCGTGAACCGCACCCCCTCCGACGCAATCAAGTCGATATTCGGAGAGGTCTCGCGGTGGTATCCGTAGCAATGGAGATGGTCTGGCCGAAGCGTATCGCAGTCCAGATACACAATGCGCATCCCAGTGATTCCTTCTTGATTCCGTGACCCAGGCTCTGAGACCTCAAGTGTACCCATTCACCCAATAGCAGGCAAAACTGGTCCGCCCGGTCCACCCGGTCCACCCGGTCCACTCAGTCCACTCGGTCCACCCCGTCCGCCCGGCCGCAATTCGCCCGCTGCTCGCCCATTCTGGCGACTGTCCGCGGAACAGTACGGCGTATCCATGTGTTTCCCATGCGGTATGGCCTGTTTCAAGCATTTTAAGCGGTACAACAGCAGCAGGACAGCCCGGTTCGCTCTCGAGGCGCGGCGAACCTGCCGCAACAGCCCGTTTTACGGCGTTGCATGGACTGCCCCCCCGCCGGAATGCTATACTTAGCGTGAGGGCTGAAGAACTATGTTATGCGAAC
>CAZFOG010000066.1:0-20057 GCA_964520685.1 uncultured Nitrospiraceae bacterium
AATGGAGTCAACAAGATCCCTCCAACGAGGCCTTTCTTATCCGGCGATCCCGGCCCCCCGGCTGCCCGGCCATCGCCCTGGGCGGGTCAATGGCATCCGTGAAACGGCCTCCGCGAAATTGACACACGCCGCCGGGAGCGGTACTATTTCCGGTAGAATGTGTGTGCTGGGGGAGGCCGGGTAGTATGCCCACGTCCACCGCCGTCAGGTGGCACCGGATAGCATGGCACGAAGGGCGGCCCGCTGCATCGCCTTTTTGAGTCGATTGAATCCGCCCATGGGTTTTGTAAATTGGAAAAATACGTTCCGCTGGCCGACACCCGTTCAAGGACCAACAATTAATGATTATTCATCCGACAGCGATAATTGACCCCAAGGCAGAACTCGCCGACGACGTGGAGGTCCAGCCCTTCACCATCATTGGCCCCACCGTGACTATTGGCGCAGGAACCGTCGTCGGGCCCCATTGCGTCGTCACGGGCCGCACTGTTATCGGGCGGAACAACCGTATCTTCAGCGGTTGCCAGATTGGCGTGCTCTCGCAGGACCTCAAACACAAGGAAGGCCTGGTCGGGCGCACCACCATCGGCGACAACAATCTGCTCCGGGAACATGTCACCATCAGCGCCAGCACCATGACCAGCTACGATGACGACCACCGGACGACCTCGCTGGGCGATTCGTGCCTGCTCATGGCCTATTCCCATGTCGCCCACGATTGCCATGTCGGCAATTTCGTGGTCATGGCGAATTGCGCTTCCCTCTCCGGCCATGTCGACGTGGAAGACCGTGCAATCCTGGGCGGTCTGAGCGGCGTGCACCAGGAATGCGTCATCGGTATGATGTCCTTCGTCGGCGGCATGACCCGTGTAACGAAAGATGTGCCACCGTATATGATCGTCGAGGGCAATCCCGGCCGGTGTCATGGACCCAATTCGGTAGGTCTGCGGCGCGCGGGCCTCGATGCCGATGCGCGTCGCCGCATCAAAACTATGTATAAGATCATGTTCCGGTCGGACCTGAACACAACACAGGCATTGCACGAAATCGAGGCCACCGTCGAGGAAAGCGACGAACGCAACCATTTCGTGGATTTTGTGCGAAAATCCATTCGGGGAATCACGAAGTAGCCCTCTGCCTCAACCAGCGGACACGCGGGCCCGCTACGGAACGGATGCCTTGCGCATCCGCCTGGAAGGATTCATATGTCTGCCACTCGCATTGGCGTTATCGGGGTCGGGCACCTCGGCTATCATCATGCGCGCAACTATGCCGGCCTGGACGGCGTTGAACTGGTAGGCCTCGTCGATATCGACGAGGTGAACGGTTCCAAGGCCGCGGCCGATTTTCAGGTGCCCCATTTTCGCAGCCTGGACGAACTCCTGGCCGCCGGCATCGATGCGGCAAGCGTGGTGGTCCCCACCACGCTGCATCACGAGTTCACCCTGCGCATGCTCGATGCCGGTGTGGACGTGCTGGTCGAGAAACCCATCGCGCAAAACGTTCAGGAGGCCTCGGAAATGGTAGCGGCTGCGAATGCCGCGGGCCGGATCCTCCAGGTAGGCCATATCGAGCGCTTTAATGGCGCCGTCCGCGCATTGTTTGACTCCATCACACGGCCGCGCTTCATCGAATGCCACCGCCTCAGCCCCTACCCCAACCGGGGAGACGACGTAAGCGTGGTCCTCGATTTGATGATCCATGACCTGGAAATCGTGCGCGCCATGGACGGTACCGCCCCCGTGTCGGTTGACGGGGTCGGTGTGCCGGTTTTCTCAAAGTATGAGGACATCGCCAACGCCCGGATCCGGTTCGCCTCGGGGTGCGTGGCCAATCTCACGTGCAGCCGTGTCTCCATGGACCGCATGCGCAAGATACGGATCTTTTCACCGGAAATGTATGTTTCCACGGATTATTCCGCGGAAGAAGTGCTGATATACCGCAAACGACCCGGCCAATTGGCTCCCGGGCAGAATCCCATGGACCTCATTTCGGTCGAGTCCCTGCCCGTTAAGCACGAGGAACCGTTGCGTATGGAACTGGCTTCCTTTGTCCACTGCGTGCGCGAGCGATGCCGGCCGGTCGTCAATGGTGAAGACGCCCTCGAAGCGCTCAAACTGGCGCAGCAGATTATCGACTGTATTCGGGAGTGCCCGTGAAGCGCGTGTTCTTCGTAGCCGGCGAATCCTCCGGAGATATTCACGGCGCACACTTGATCCGGGCGCTGCGCGAGACCGACGCGGAGGTGCAGTGCGAAGGGCTGGGAGGACAGCACATGGCCGCGGCCGGCATGGAGCTGCACTACGACCTGGCCGGACACGCCATCATGGGGTTCACGGAAATCATCAAGTCATTGGGCCTGATCCGCCGCTTGTTCCGGGACACCGTGGCGCGACTGCAAGCGGCTCCACCCGATGCCCTCGTGCTCATCGACTATCCCGGCTTCAATCTCCGCCTGGCTCGCGAAGCACACGCGAGGAACATTTCGGTGATCTACTACATCAGCCCGCAGGTCTGGGCCTGGAAACGCGGCCGTATCAAAACGATCGCGGAACGGGTCCGGAAAATGCTCGTCATTCTGCCATTCGAGAAGGCCCTGTATGATGAGGCGGGCGTGGACTGCACCTATGTCGGGCACCCCCTCCTCGACCATATTCCCACAGTGCACGTGAACGGAACCTTGCGAGACAGGCTTGTGATCGGGATACTGCCAGGAAGCCGTCAACAGGAAATCCAGCGGCTGCTTCCGGTCATGCTCGAGATTGCGCGGGGCATTCGGCAATGCCACCCGGAAGCCCTCTTCGTGGCCCCGTGCGTAGATACGGACCGGGAAGCGCAGATTCACGCGCTGGCGGACGGGTTTCCCCTCGAAACCCTCGTTGGCAAGACGTATGAGGTGCTCGATGCAGCGAGGTTCTGCCTCGTGGCATCGGGCACTGCCACCGTCGAAACGGCGCTCTTCGGCGTGCCCTTCGTGATTCTGTACAAAGTCTCGGCCGTGACCTACTGGATTGCCCGCGCGGTGGTGCGGGTCGAGCACATCGGGATGGTCAATATCCTGGCCGGAAAACGCGTCGTGCCCGAATTCGTACAGCACCAGGCCGCCCCGGAACAGGTTCTGCCCGTGGCCCTCGAGTTGCTCGACGATACCCCGGCGCGACAACGCATGCTCGACGAACTGGCGAAGGTCCGGGAAAACTTGGGTAGCGGCGGCGCGTCCCGGCACGCCGCACAGGAAATCCTCACCGTAATCTCGGAGGCGCGCGATGGCCCAACAGCTCTTCTTGATTGATGGAAGCGCGTTCGCATACCGCTCCTTCTTTGCGATTCGCGGGCTGACCGACTCCCAGGGCCGCCCCACCAACGCCGTGTTCGGTTTTGCCCGCATGCTGGCGAAACTGCTGCGCGAAAACGACCCCGACTATGTGGCCGTCGTGTTCGATGCGCCGGGCAAGACTTTCCGCGAAGACCTGTATGCCGAATACAAGGCCAATCGCGAGGCCACTCCCGACGAACTCGTGGCGCAGATGCCCCTGATCGACCAGGTTGTCGAGGCCTTCTCGCTCCCCATCATCCGCATACCGGGCGTCGAAGCTGACGACGTCATGGGAACGCTGGCGCACACGGCCACCGCCGCGGGTCTCGAGACCGTTCTTGTCACAGGCGACAAGGACATGCTCCAGCTTGTAAGCGACCGGGTGCGCGTGTACGACCCCAACAAGGAGGCCGCTAAAGCCTGGTCCGGCATCGAGCAGGTACGCGAACGGTTCGGCGTCGACCCCGCCCGTGTCGTCGATGCCCTCGCCTTGATTGGCGACGCATCGGATAACGTGCCCGGCGTGACCAAAATCGGCCCCGTCGCAGCGAAGAAACTCCTGGGTGAATACCAGACACTCGAGGGCATTTACGAGCACATCGGGGAACTCAAAGGGAAACAGCGGGAAAACCTGGAGAACGACCGCGAACAGGCCTTTTTGAGCCGGCGGCTGGTTACCATCGACACAAATGTGCCTCTCGAGGTGGGCATCGACGATTTGCGGCGCCGGCCCCTCGACCTCGACCGGCTGGCCAGCGTCTTCGCCGAACTCGACTTTCATTCCCTCGTCGCGGAGTTTGCCCCCGCGCATTCCGGGGAAGACACCGCAGACGAATATCGCGTAATCTCGGACGAAGCCGCACTCCGGGTCCTTGTGGAGGAGATGCGCGCCACCGGAAAACTCGCCGTTGACACGGAAACGACCTCGACAGACCCCATGCGCGCCGAACTGGTCGGGATTTCCCTGTGCTGCGCGCCCGGGAAGGCGTATTACGTGCCCGTGGGGCACCGCAGTCCCGGCGAAGACGGCGACCTCGAAGACATGGCGGATGCGACACCCCTGGCCCAGATGGACCGGCAGGCCGCCCTGGCCATACTCGGCCCCCTCCTCGAGGACGGCTCTGTCGCCAAGATCGGCCATAACATCAAGTACGACATGGAGGTACTCGCCCGGGCGGGAATTGACCTCCGCGGCATCGTCCTTGATACTATGGTCGCATCGTATTTGACAGACCCCTCACGAATGAGGCATAATCTAGGTGATGTAAGTCTCCACTACCTCAAGCGCAAGATGATTCCCATTACCGGTTTAATCGGTAAAGGGTCCAAGCAGATCACCTTCGACCGAGTCCCCATCGACCAGGCATGCCCGTACGCCTGCGAAGATGCGGACATGACGTGGCAGCTCGGGGAGCGCTTTGACGCGCTGTTGCGGGAACTCGACCTCGAGGCGCTCTTTACGGAGGTAGAGCTTCCGCTGATAAGCGTGCTGGCCAGGATGGAACAGGCCGGTATCGCCATTGACGAAGACCTCTTTCGCTCTCTGGGCGTCGAGGTGCGGGGCCGGTTGGAAGCGCTGGAGCAGGAAATATTTGAACTGGCAGGGGAGTCGTTCGTACTCAACTCGCCCAGGCAACTCCAGCACATCCTGTTCAACAAGCTCGGTCTGCCGCCTTTGCGGCGCACGAAAACGGGGTATTCGACGGATGTCGACGTGCTGGACGAGTTGGCTCGGGAACATGAGCTCCCCCGGAAAATGCTCGAGTACCGCATGCTCGAGAAACTCCGGGGTACATATATTGAAACGCTGCCCAGATTGGTACACCCGGAAACGGGGAGGATTCATACGTCGTTCAATCAGACCGTAGCCGCCACCGGGCGGCTCTCGAGCAGCGACCCGAATCTTCAAAACATTCCGGTACGAACCGATTTGGGCAGGCGGATTCGGCAGGGCTTTATCGCGGGCTCCCCCGAGATGAAACTGATTTCCGCCGATTACTCGCAAGTTGAATTACGCATACTCGCGCACCTGTCGGATGATCCCGCCTTGCGGGAGGCATTCGCGCAGAACGCCGACATTCACAGCGACACGGCAGCGCGTATTTTCGGCGTGATGCACGGGCTGGTCACACCCGAAATGCGCCGCCAGGCCAAAGCGGTGAATTTCGGCGTCGTGTATGGCATCAGCGCGTTCGGGCTGTCACAGAATCTGGGGATTTCGAGGGCGGAGGCGGCCAGGTTCATCGACCATTACTTCGAGCAGTACCCCCGGGTGCGTGCGTGGATTGACCGCACCCTCGAGGAGGCCCGCGAGAAGGGATACGTAACCACGGTGCTCCAACGCCGCCGGCCCGTACCGGATCTGAACAGCACCAATAACATCGCCCGGCGCGCCGCCGAACGCGTGGCGATCAATACACCGGTCCAAGGCAGTGCGGCGGACATCATCAAGGTGGCCATGGTCCGGCTCGATGCGGCCCTTCAGGGGAGCCGCTCGCGCATGCTGGTCCAGGTGCACGATGAATTGCTCGTGGAATGTACCGCGGCCGAAGCCGGGGAAGCTGCGGCAACGGTCAAGCGGATTATGGAAGAGGCCTTCCCCCTGACAGTGCCTCTCAAAGTGGATATTGGCATAGGAAACAATTGGGCGGAGATCCATTAGATCGCGCCCGGCAAGCCCCCGAAGAGGGAGCAGTCAGCGCAACCTCAACCGATTCCCGGGGTGGGACGAATTACCGAGGTAGCGAAAGGAAGACGCATGGCGGAAAAACCCGAAACAGCAAAAACCCGTTCAAAGACCAAGACTCGCCCACAGCGGAAGGGGGGGGCCCGGCCGGGCCGCCCGCAGGCCAATCCGAAAAAGGGCAACCATGAATCGCAACAGGCGATCGAAGCCAGGGATGGTGCTGCTATGCAGGATGACGCGGAAAACGATGTCCAGCAGGAGGAAATCCAGCACTCCGAGCGCGAGATTTCCATCCGCGAACTGAAGCAGATGACGATGACAGAGCTTACCGAAACCGCGCGTAAGCTCGAGGTGGAAGGATACAGCGGGCTCAAAAAGCAGGACCTCATCTTCAAGATCCTCCAGCAAGGCATCGAAGCGGCCGGCTCGATATACGGCGAAGGAACCCTGGAAATCCTGCCCGATGGGTTCGGATTTCTGCGGTCGAGCGACTATTCGTACCTGCCCGGGCCCGACGATATCTACGTCTCGCCGTCCCAGATACGCAAATTCAACCTCCGGACCGGCGATACCATCCAGGGGCACGTGCGGCCGCCCAAGGAAGGCGAACGGTATTTCGCCCTGCTCAAAGTCGAAGCCGTCAATTACGAAAGCCCCGAGGTGGCCCGGGACCGCATCCTGTTCGACAACCTCACGCCGCTGCATCCCGACGAGCGTTTCCGCCTCGAAACGACCCAGCAGGAAGTCAGCACCCGCATCATGGACCTGATCTCGCCCATCGGCAAAGGCCAGCGCGGACTGATCGTGGCGGCTCCGTTTACGGGCAAGACCGTCTTGCTCCAGAAGATCGCCAACGCGGTGGCGCAGAATCACCCCGAAGTGTACGTCATCGTCCTCCTGGTCGATGAACGTCCCGAAGAGGTCACCGACATGCAGCGGTCGGTCAAGGGCGAAGTCGTTGCCTCGACGTTCGACGAGCCCCACGAGCGGCATGTGCAGGTGGCCGAGATGGTGCTGAACAAGGCCCGGCGCCTGGTCGAACACAAACGCGACGTGATCATCCTGCTCGACTCCATCACGCGTCTCGCGCGCGCGTACAACACCATCGTGCCCGCCAGCGGCAAGGTGCTGTCGGGCGGCGTCGATGCCAATGCCCTTCAGCGGCCCAAACGCTTCTTCGGGGCCGCCCGTAACGTCGAGGAAGGCGGCAGTCTCACGATCCTGGCCACGGCGCTGATCGAAACGGGCAGCCGCATGGACGACGTGATTTTCGAAGAGTTCAAAGGCACTGGCAACATGGAAATCCACCTCGACCGCCGGCTCATGGAAAAGCGCATCTTCCCGGCCATCGACGTGCAGAAGTCCCGCACACGCAAAGAAGAACTCTTGCTGGAGGCCGAGGAACTGCAGCGCGTATGGCTCTTGCTCAAGATATTGAGTCCCTTGAGCACCATCGAAGCCACCGAGCTGTTGATTGAAAAGCTCAAGAAGACTCCGACCAACGCCGAATTCCTTGCGATGCTGCAGAAGATGTAGCGCTGTTCATCGCAGCTGAGTGTTCGCAGCCGTCCCGAAATGCCGCATCCATTTCGGGGCGGCTGTTCTGATTCTCGTGTCCTGCGCCAAGGTCCTGCAACTTTCGAAAAATGGGCAACCGCTACCGGACCTCCAGCCGACAACCCAACCTGAAAGTGCCCCGAGCACGGTGCGCGCGTCAACTCACACAATTTGAGGCTGCACCTTCCTTTAGCAGTTAAAATGTTGCAGAAAAAAGACTTGCGCCCCAATCGCACAGCCTGGCAATGTTTCAGACTTGCTAAATACGTGGTCTGTGGTGAATAATATTGTCAAGAGTTATGTTGTTCTATGCGTTCGTCTCCGGTCGTGGCGCAGCAGATGAAATCAGACGGCCGGATGCGCCATCGAGACCACTCTGCTCGAACTCATAACAGACGGGTATGCAGCCATGTCCTTTGAAAACGCACAGGCTTCGCCGGGAGCCATCAGAGCTCCTCTGCACGAATACCTGGTAGGGGAAAGCAAGGCTATCGTGGAAACACGGCAGATGCTTACCCGTCTTGCCGGCTCGAAGCTCACCGTACTGATTACAGGCGAGAGCGGTACGGGCAAGGACATCGCTGCCCGCATGCTGCACAATCTATCGCCTCGACTTGGAAAACCATTCATCAAAGTCAATTGCCCTGCGATTCCGGAAAGTATTCTCGAAAGCGAATTGTTCGGATATGAACGAGGGGCATTTACCGGGGCCCGCAATTCGAAGCCCGGCCGGTTCGAACTGGCCAATAAGGGCACTATATTCCTTGACGAAATTGCGGAAACTCCGTATAATGTCCAGACAAAATTACTGCAAGTGCTTGATGGCGAGCCGTTTATCCGGATAGGCGGCGTGACGCCAATTCAGACGGATGTGCGCATTGTTGCCGCAACCAATGTCGAGCTTGAGGAAGCCGTGCGGCGTGGACAAATGCGCGAGGATATCTTCTATCGTCTGAATGAGGTGCACGTCCGTATGCCGGCTTTGAGGGATCGGCCTGAAGACCTGCCCTCGCTGGTGGAGCATTTTAACTATCATTTCTGTGCAAAACAGGGCCGGGAATACCGCCCGCTCGAGCCGCAACTCATCGCCAAGATGCAGGCCCTGCCTTGGCCCGGAAACGTGCGCGAAATGGCGGCCCGCGTGCGCAAATACGTAGCCACGGGCAATCCGGACTTGCTGCTCACGGAGGGTGCGCCAGATTCCTCCCGAGAGGATCTGCCCGCGCGTATGGGGCGGGTCTACGCCGCGGAGCCCGAGGTCCCGCGCCATGTCGAGCAGACTCGAGAGGCGCCCGGGCACGCCGAAGCGCCGAGCGAGTTCATGCCGCTGAAAGACGCTGTGCGGAGGGCGGTGGAGGCTACGGAGCGCGCATTGATCGAGGAGGCATTACGGCATACCCTTTGGAACAGACGAAAGGCGGCCAAGCTTCTCAAGGTTAGTTATAGTTCGCTGTTGCGGCGGATTGATGCCTACAATATTGGAAGAGCCGAGAGCGGCGCCGAGTAGCGCGTGGCAGCTCCGGAAACCAGGGAAAGAGGTAGTGCTATGCGGGCCAAGAGTGGTGAGAGACAAGTGATGCGGCTGTGGATATGTATCCCGGTGACGGTGACGTGTCTTGGTGTTCTGATGTCGGGGTGTGCCCGCGAGCCCAAGTCCGTCGTCAGGCTTCGCGATCCCGAGAGCGCCGACAGCAAGGTCATTGGCGAAAGCATGGATATCGGAACCGGTGAACTCCTGGGCGCGCCCCCGGAGGACGGCACACCCGCCGAGCCGAAACCTTTGTTGAGCGCCAACGGAAATCCGGTACCGACAATCAACGATATAGCTGAGATGCCTTACCTCATCGAGCCGGGAGATCAACTCGAGTTCCGCTCCTTCGACGATCCCAGCCTCAGCCAGGTTGTCCAGGTCCGGTACGACGGCCATATCTCGCTACCCATGGTTCCTGACCTGAAAGTGCAAAACCTCACCCGGGAGGAGGCCACTAAACTGGTCAGCGAGTCGTATTCTGAGGTCTTTCGCGATCCCCAGCTTTCGCTGGCCATCACCGCCACCACAAGCAAGACCTATCACGTGATGGGAGATGTTCAGAACCCACAGGAGTTTCCATACACCAAGCCCATTTCCGTTCTTGACGCGGTAAATCAGGCAGGCGGACCACGGGTCAATCAGCGCGGAGGCGACTCGTTTGTGGGCTCGCGCGGCGCGCTTACTCAGGCGCTTATTATCCGCCGTTACGGGGGCACTCGAGACGTCATCGAATGCGATTTGAGCAAATACCGCGAGCCGGAGATCAGTCCTGCAGACACCCTGATCCTGCCCAATGACATCGTGTACTTGCCGGAAGGGGTGAACTTGGTCTACGTCTTGGGCGAGGCTCGCTCGCCGGACGTCTACCAGCTCATGGAAGGCACCACGCTTCTGCAACTGCTGACCCGGGCCGGCGGGTTTTCGGAAGCAACCGGCCGCATGACCCAGGTCGTGTTGATTCGCGAGGTCAAGGAAGACACGAACCGGGTGTTCCTGGTGAATGTTCGCGAAATTCTCAAAACCGGCCAGGACCTCGTAATGAAACCCGGCGATATCGTGTATATCCCCCAGAAACCGCTCGTGCGCCTCGAACAATTCGTCGGGCGGCTTTTCGGCTCGATTTCGCCGCTGATGTCGTTGTACCGCCAGGCATACGACACCTACTATACCGACCGGCGTTATGACGCCCTGTTCGATAATCCAAGCACCGCCACCACGGATTTGTTGACCGTGCTCGAAGGCATTCGCAGTTTCGGTTCCCTGGCAATCTCGATCCCGACGCCGTAGGAGTCGTATATGAGTACCGAATTCTCGACAGAGCTGGCCCTGCCGGCTCAATTGCCTCCCGGGGGACCCCATACCGAGCGCACGCTGAATCTCATGCGGCTGATTCGCCTGCGCGCGCCACTCATGATTATCGTGTTCCTGGTTCTTGCGGTACCCTCCGTCACGGCGGCCTATTTTCTGGTGCCGGAGGAATATACAGCGAGCAAGACGATCCGCTTCGCTGCCAATCCTGTGCCTGTTCTGGGCGACGACCCGCGTCAGGGCGGAACCGTAAACTATGACCGCTGGGTTCGCACGCAAGCATTCGAAATCACGGACGCTACAGTCATGCAACGGGTGCTCGATGACCCGGATATCAGAAGCCTGGAAGAAATTCGGCAAGCGGAAAACCCTTTGCTGTATCTCCAGGACCTGGTAAAGGCACGCCTGCTGGCGGGCAGTGAAAACGTGGAAGTAGTGTGCACCGCGCCGAACAAGAATCTTGCGGAGCGCGTGCTCGAGTCGACCGTAAAAAACTACATGGCCTTGGCTACCAATGCCGCGGCGGTCGACACAAGTGCGCGGCGTTCAACCCTGGTCGCGGAACGCGAAGGACTGCAAAAGGAGATGGACATACTGCGCGGGCGTATCAAGGGCATGAAAGAACGGCTGGGCGTAGCCCCCGGCACGCTCTCCGCATTGGGCCCCACGGAAACGGAAGCGGATCGCCAGAATCTCTCCACGGCCGAAAAAAGCAAAATCGAGGCGGCGAACCGCATCGAGAATCTGAACGACATACTCTCGAATATTGACCGGTACAAGCAGCAACTGAAGGATTCCCCCCAAGCCCCCATTTTCGACCTGGACATCGAAGAAGGGATTCGAAGCGATGTCGAGGTTGCCATAGTGCAGCAGGAATTGGCCCGCGTTAAGAGCGAAATCGCTGTGCTCGAAGAGAAATACGCCACGGACGCCCCGCCACTGAAGGCCTTGCGAAACACGCGGGCATCCCTCGAAGGCCGTCTGGCACAGGCCCTCACCGATGCCAGGAGCCGCCTTCTCGAATCCGCCGAAGCCCGCGTGCGGCAGGAATTGGCCGTTGCGGAAAAGGCCCTCCAGGAGGCGGAAACACAGATCGAGAAATTCCAGCGCCGTATCGAGGCCCAAACCGACCTTGCCGTCAAGGCCGCTGGCCAACAGGCCGGCATCGAAGCCCTCCAGGCGGAAGAAACCGATCTTGTCGACAAAATCAAGCATATCGAATCCATCATCTACAGCATCGACGTGGAGAGCAAGGCTCCGGGGCGCATTTCGTTGACCTCAAACCTGTTTCCGCCAGCACGCGTCGATTTCGGGCGGCGAAAGCAGCTTGTGGCCCTGGCAGTCCTCGCATCGGGCTGCGCGGCGGTGGCCCTCGGACTATGGCGTGAACTCACCGACAAACAGGTCCGAAGCGCCCAGGACGTGGCCCAGTTGACCGGATTGCCCGTTCTGGCGACGGTGCCCCACGTGAGCCTCGAACACGCCAAATCTGGGCCGGATGGAAGCCTGCTGCAGACGGCCAAAGAACCGGGCTCCACCTCGGCGGACCAGTTCCGGCGCATCCTTACGCGCATCATCTATCCGCCTGAGGGCTCGGCCGAACTGAATACATGCCTGGTGGTGAGCCCCGGACGGGGTGACGGAAAAACGTCGTTGGCGTGTAACCTCGCGACTGCACTGGCCCAGGCGGGAAGGCGTGTACTTCTCGTTGACATTAACGCCCGCAATCCAAAAGTCGAAGAGGCATTTGGGCTGGAGCCGGGTCCCGGCCTTGGCGAGGTGCTCTTTGGCAACAGAGAACCCAACGAAATCGTGCGGCAAACAGATTACGCCAACCTGTACGTAATCGGCCCGGGCAGGCAGCGAGACGTGGTCGTGGGCAAGTTGGCCTCGCGCGATATGGTCGCGTTCTTTGAGCAGGCGGAGCAGGCTTTCGACCACGTTATCATCGACACACCGCCCGCACTGCTCATGGCGGATGCGAAACTGCTGGCCCCCGTCGTGGACGGCGTAGTCGTCGTGATCGGCGTGGGCGCATCGACCTCGGGTATGGTGCAGCGCTGCCTCAGCGATATGAGGCAGATTGGCGCAAATGTTATCGGACTGGTTCTTAACAAGGTCAAGGCAACCCGGGGCGGGTACCTGCGCCAGAATCTGCATCAATACTACGACTACCTGGAAGAAGGGCGTGAAAAGGGCGCCGTGATGTCCGATATACGCCTTGAATATGACGAGGATGACCCGGACGCGACAATTGTGCTCGTCGATTCCGAGGAAGGCAGCGAACCAGAGCCGGGCAAAGAAGCATGAGCCAGATTCGATACGAGGTACAAGCATGAGGTTGCCCCCGTTTCTGGTGACCCTTCGGTCGACCCTGGCCCAAGCGCTTGCCATGCCCATGCGCGCCTTGCGGCCGGTCGGACGGCGCGCCGCGCTGTTTTGGTTTGAGACGCGGGCGCGCGCCCAGATACGCGGCCGCGTCGCGCCGGGCGTGCAGTTTTTCGGGGCCGTAACAGTCGAAGGTTCCGGAGCCGTTGATATTGGCAAGGGAACACGGCTCGGGAAATCGGTCTATCTGGAGACGAGCCCGGGCGGAAAGATCGAAATCGGCGCAGATTGCGTCATTAACAACGGCGCTACCATTGTCGCCTACGACAGGATCGTCATCAGAGACTTCGTCATGATGGGTGAATATGCAACCATTCGCGACGCCAATCACGGCACGCGACTTAGCGAACGTGTGCGCTTGCAGCCCCATACGGCGGAGCCTGTCACGATAGGCGAGGATGCGTGGATTGGCCGGGGGGCATGTGTGCTGAAGGGTGTGAATGTCGGCGAAGGCGCGGTGATCGGTGCGAACAGCGTCGTCACGCGCGACGTCGAACCAAACGTGATCGTGGCGGGCGCTCCGGCAAAACCCATCGGGGCACGACAGAAGTGACTCACGCCCAACATATCGCCGACGAAAACGCAGCGCAACAGCCTCGGGATGAGGCCGCCTTACCGGTCGAAGAGACCTGCCTGTTTCAGGTCCGTTTCTCAAACGTGTCGTTCGCAGCGTTGTGCCGCTGGATTGACGAGCAAATTGCACGCCGCTCGCCGGCTTACGTTGTCACCCCGAACGTCGACCATGTTTGCCGGCTTCAATTCGACGCGGAATTCCGCGAGGCCTACGCCCATGCGGCGCTGCGCCTGCCCGACGGCGTACCGTTGATGTGGTCCGCGAAGTTGCTGGGCAGGCCTCTCCGCGAAAAACTCAGCGGGTCGGACCTGGTCCCCCGCCTTTCTGCCCATGCTGCCGAGAGAGGATACCGGGTCTTCTTCCTCGGGGCAACTGAGGGCATCGCGGAAGAAGCAGCCCGGAAACTCGTCGAGCAGCATCCTGCCTTGCGGATAGCCGGATGTTACGGTCCTCCAATGCATTTCGAGAAAGACCCCGCACAGAACCGCGAGAGCGTGGAGCGGGTGCGCCAGAGCCGTGCCGACATGTGTTTCGTGGCATTTGGTTCACCGAAACAGGAGATTTGGCTGCTTCATCATGCTGCGGCTATGCAGGTGCCCGTAGCCATCGGGATTGGCGCGGGTCTCGACTTCGTTGCCAACCGCGCGCGCAGGGCCCCCATGTGGGTGCAGCGAATCGGATGTGAATGGGTGTGGCGGTTGCTGCACGAGCCTCGCCGCTTGTGGCGCCGCTACCTTGTGCAGGACAGTTATTTTCTCATACTCATGCTGAAAGAATGTGTGCAATGCTTCGGTCGGCGTAAGGCAAAACCGGGCGTCTTGTAAGACGGGACATCGCTCTCGACTGAGGAGGAGACACTCTTGTCACGAAAGTTCTGGATCATATCGGCCGTCGCCGCCGGTGCGCTGGTAGTTCTGGGCCTTGCCGCTGTGGGAGGGTACTTTCTCTACCGGCAGAACCAGACTCGGCAGTGGCTCGCCGAAGCCAACGAAGCCTTCGAGAAAAGCGATTGGGAAACGGCTGTTCGGCGTTACGCGTTCTATCTGAACCGGGAACGTGAGGACATCGGCGCCCTCGAGCGGTACGCCCAGGCCAGTCTCAATCAGGCAGGGAATCGCAGGACCGGCCTGTCTCAGGCCGCAACCGCCTATCGCCAGATCCTGCATTACGACCCGTCACAACAGGACGCACAAGAGGCGCTGTTCGAACTGCAAAAGAAGCTGGGCGCCTGGCACGAAGTCCATTACCTCGCAGGGAGAATGCTCGAGAACGATCCTGGAAATGCCGGCCTGATGCACGAACAGGCGCTTGCACTGTACCGGATTGGGAATCGAGACGGCGCTATCGCGGCGTACCGCGAACTCATCGACCAGGGGGTCGCCAAACCAGAGGCGTTCGCTAACCTGGCCCGGCTGTTGCGGGAAACGAACCTTGCGCAGCAGGCCGAAGATATTCTCAATACCGCCGTGGAGCTACATCCCGA
Source organism: uncultured Nitrospiraceae bacterium (assembly GCA_964520685.1). GTDB lineage: Bacteria > Hydrogenedentota > Hydrogenedentia > Hydrogenedentales > SLHB01 > UBA2224. The sequence goes on from CAZFOG010000066.1 coordinate 14,844, forward strand.
GAATCCCCAGACGTTTGTGTCTCGTGCCGATTACTTCCTCGAGGGGCGGGATTTTGACAAGGCGCGCGAGGAGTTTGAAAAGGCCAAGGCCTTGGCTGAGGACGATCCCGAGGTGATAATGTTGGAGGCAAAGCTTGCGCTGGTGAGCGGCGACTACGACCTTGCCATTGAGGCTTCCCGAAAGACGCTTGAGCGCGATCCGGCCCAGGCGCGAATGTATCTCGTACTCTCTCAAGCCCTCGCCGCCAAAGGGGATAAGGCCACTTCAATCGACGTGCTCCGAAACGTGGATCCCGCCGTCCGAAGGGACAACCCGGAATTATACGTGCAATTCGCGGAGCAACTCATCAATGAGCAGGAACTCGACGAGGCGCTTCAGGTCATAGACGTGTATGAAAAGACATATCCTGACCACCAGACCTCGCTGAACTATTTGCGCGGACGGGTATTCCTCGTGCAAGGGAATACCGATGAAGCGGCCAGCCTTCTTGTCAGCGTAATCGAACAGAACCCCGCAATGGCGCCGGCCCGGTTCTTCCTGGCCGTGGCCAATCTTCTACAGGGGAAGCGGAAAGAAGCCCGAAATCATCTCGAAGTTTACCTTCGCGATAATCCCAATGATGAAAGCGCTAAGCGGCTGCTTGCCGAGGCGATGGGCGTCCAACCCGACCCGGAACAGGTCATTCAATCTGCGCAAGCCATCCTGGGCAACCAGCAGGCCCAACCTGAAGCGCTGGTGTCTTCGGCCCTGGCCCTGCTCGCATCCGCACTGCGCGAAGGCACCGTGGCAGCACAAATAGAGACCATCGAGAAACTGTTCAATCGTACCATCGACCTGGACCCGGCGAAACCCCGAGCTTATGGCGGGCTTGCGGACGCCTACGTCGCAGCGGGCAGCCCCGAAAAGGCCACACAAACCCTGAAGCGTGCGGAACAGGCCGGCGTGCCTGCAGAGGAATTGACCCGCGCCTGGGCAAACGTGGCTCTGGCTGAAGGTGCCCCTGACGCCGCGTGGAAGGCATTCGAGGAGTCTGTCGCCGGGCAAGGGACCTCTGCCGAGGAGGTGCGCCAGTGGGCGCGTTTCTTCTCGGTGCGTGAACAACCCGACCTGGCGCGCCGGGCTCTCACAAATGGTGCGGAAAGCCTTACCGAAGAGCCGGAAAAGGCCGAGCTGGCCGTCGAGAGGGTACTGTTGGAGCTGCGGCTGGGAAACTTCGAAGAAGCGCTCCGGCTTGTCGGCAGCGCCGAGTCAAAAGCAACCGGGTTTGACGCCGCCGAGCAGCAGCTCCAGCGCGTCAAGGGAGAATTGGTCTGGCGCCTGATGCAGGAGGGAGACCAAGGCAAGATTGAAGAAGCACGCCGGATACTCTCGCAGGACGCCAGCGGAGTGCAGAACAACCCCATGCTGCTTACTCTCCAGGGAATCATGAGTCTGCGCAGCGTCCCGCCCGAGTACGACAAAGCGGAAGCGGCTTTCCGCAAAGCCTTGGAAACCGACAGCGAAAGCATTGCCGCTCTCATGGGTATGGCCAGCGTCGCCGCCACGCGAGGCGCCTTTTCGCAGGCCCTCGAATTTTCCTCAAAAGCCGCCGGTATTGCACCCCAGTCGGAAAGCATCGACCTCTGGCGCGCGGAAATCCTCTTCCGAATGCAACGCTATCTCGAAGCGCGCGATATTCTAGAGAACGTCCTTTCTGGAATACCGGGCAATGCGGCCGCATTGGAGTTGCTGGTCAACACATACCTTGCGACCGATCAGCTTCGCGAGGCAGAGCGGACTCTCGAGCGCCTCCAGGAACGTATCGGACCGGACCAGGAGCGCGCTCAAGTCTTGGAAACACTCCGCGGACGGATCATGTTGGCACAGGGCAACCCTTCAGATGCGGAAAGCGTCTTGCGGAAACAGCATGCGGCCAATCCCGACGATTTCAACACCGTGCGAAGTCTGGCCTTCGCCCTGGCGCAACAGAACCAACTCCAGGAGGCAGAAAGCATCCTTCGGCAATACGTCGAGACACATGATACGGACCCCGAAGCGTTTGTGGCGCTGGCACGGTTCTATCTCGGACTCAACGATCCGTCAAGAGTGGACGCCGCATCAACCGCGCTCACGCGCGCGCTGGCGTACGACAACGATTTTTTGCCGGCGCTTCGTGCATTGGTTGACGTTCAACTGCGCCGGGGCAGCCCCGCGGGCATCCTTGCCGCGTGTGACCGCTATCTCATGCATGATCCCCTCAATGCGGCGGTCCTGTTCGCAAAAGCCAACGCGCTCAGCCGGGAACCCGCACGCGAGCAAGAAGCCCTGACAATCCTCACTAAGGCAATATCCCAGGAGCGTCAACCGGAGTATCTCGCCCTGCGGGGCATGTTATACCTGCGGGCCCAGGACTACGCAGCCGCTTTAAAGGATCTGCGCGATGCCTCGCTTGACGAACCCAACACGACCGCCGAATTTGACGCCGCCCTCGCTGAAGCGTACTGGGGCCTAGACGAGAAAGACCTGGCGAGGACATACTACGAAAGCGCCCGCGCAAAACTTCAGACAAGCGGCGATGTTCCTCCGTGGCTCAAGCGCCTCGAAGAAAAGCTGGAACAGGAGAACTAGCCCATGACGCAGGAACAGCAGGCGCCGGCTTCGTGGACAAAGCCCGGCGCTCCCCAATCGGAGGCGGCGTCCCTGCGCACGCTCTTTGAGATCAAGGACATTCTTGTCGTTGCGCTGCTCTTGGTCATCTATCGAAACATCGCGTGGGACCTGTACCGAGGCTGGATGCTTACCGACTCGTATTATTCACACGGGTTCCTGATTCCGTTCATCAGCCTCTTTTTCGTCTGGCGCGACCACAAAGCAGTGGCTGCCCTTCCACGCAGCCCTTCAGCGTGGGGATACCCTTGGGTGCTCGGGGCCACGCTGATGTTGCTGGTCGGTGATTTTCTGGGGTTTGGCGTCATTGCCCATCTCTCCATGATACCTATGATAGTGGGGGTCTTCTTGCTCACACACGGCCGTGCCCGCACAAAACGCCTCTGGTTCCCGATAGCGTTTCTGTTCTTCATGATCCCGATTCCCGCCTCGATTACGCAAAGCTTCGCGCTCAAATTGAAACTCCTCGCGACGGAAGCGGCGGTTCAGCTCGCGAACCTGTGCACCTTGCCCATGGTGCGCGAAGGGTCCTACGTGCATTTCGGCGATGATTTCCTGCTGGTGGGGGAGGTATGCGGCGGTCTGCGTTCACTCATCGCCCTGCTCGCGCTGGGCGCGCTCATGGCCTATATCAGCAAGACCCACTGGGCCGCGCGGTTGCTTCTGTTTTTCCCCATCGCGCCCGTTGTGGCCATTCTCACAAATATCTTGCGTATCTTCAGCTTATGCGCCGTCGGGTACTTCTACGGAAGCACCGTGGCCGCGGGCAAATTCCACGACATCTCGGGCATCCTCATTTTTGTGGTGGCATTCATCTGTTTCTTCTCCCTGGAAGGTCTGTTGCGCAAGATCCTGCCCGCCAAAAACGCGAAGGAGGCCGCGCAATGAAGCATTACGCCGCCCTTGTGATACTGCTTTCCCTGGTTGCCGCGGCGCACCTGAGCATTCTGAAGGCCCACGCCAACGCCAGCGCCGAGCTGCCCCGCATCGAGCATCTGGATATACCCGACCGCATTGGCGACTACACCCAGCGAGGCGTGGATGCTGAGATCGAAGACCACGTTAAGCAAGTGCTCGGTACCAGTATGATTCTCATACGAGACTATACCGCACCGCCTCAAAAGCACGTGCAGTTGACCATCGTTCACAGCACTTCGCGCAGGAGCCTGCACTTTCCCGAGGTGTGTCTGGTCGGAGGAGGATGGGAAATCCAGACCCAGACTACGCAACCCGTGGGTTTCTTCTTCGATGCCAAGAAACTGGTGCTTGTGAACGGCGACATGCGCCAGCTCGTGTTGTATTGGTTCAAGACCGGTGACGAACTCACCGGGAATTTCTTTGTTAACGCGTATCACTGGGCAAAAGCCCAGCTTGCGTTTGGCTCGCCCACCTCGACCATGGTAAAGGCCGCCACCGTGCTGCGGCCTGGACAGAGCGAGGAACGGGCGTTCGAGACGCTAGAAGATTTCGCTATGAAGTTTACACCCATATTGCAGGAACGGATTCCGTAGACACTCAGGCCGAGTCCGCTGACCCCGATTGCGGCGGCGAATCGGATAGAGAAGGGGGACGACATGAGTTCCGACACCACGCTCCGACATATGAAGATTATGCGCACAACGGCGCTCGTCTGCCTCGCACTGTCCGTGCTTGCCGGATGCAGCGGGCGCCGAAGCCAGCAGCAAACCGAGATCGGAGAGACCTTCTTGAGCATCGGCAACGTCGCGGAAGCGCGCCAGGCCTTCGAGAAAGCCCTCGAGCTGAACCCGGAAAACATCGAGGCCGAATTGGGACTGGCCCGCTGTCTCGCCACCCAGGACAATCTCGATGCGGCCCTCGAGCATTACCGGAAAGTCATCGACCACGACCCCGCCCGGGAAACGGCCTACGTGGAGGCCGTCCGCATTCTGCTGCGGCGAGAGCGCAACGAAGAAGCCAACCAGCTCGCCGCGGCTTATGAGAGCGTCGATCCCATTAAAGGAGGCATCCTGCACGCCTTTGTGCTGCGGACATCCGGCAAGACCGCCGAAGCCGTCGCCTTGCTGGACGACCTCGCCAAACAATTTCCCGAGTCTGCCGATCTTCGAGTTAGCCTCGCCAATGCGCACATGGCCTCCGGTCAAGACGCGAAGGCTGTCGAGATCCTCGAAGATGTCCTCGCAAACCTCGACCCGGATTCCCTCAGCGCCCGGATGAGACTCGTGGAGGTGTACCAGCGGCAAGGCAAGATCGACGAGATCGTCGCCCAGTTTCGCGAAATGGTGCGGCAAAACCCGAACGACCTGGGCCTTCAGCTTGCGCTCGCGCGCAGTCTTGTCGACAAAAAGGAATACTCCGAGGCGGAGGACATCGCGCGGACGATTCTGCGAGAACTTCCGGAATCGGGTTGGGCCAACTATGTCGTGGGCGCGTGCCTCCTTGCCCGTGGGGATTACGAAAAAGCCGTAATGTACCTGCAGACCGCCGTGCAGGCTCTCCCGGACTTCGAGATCGCTCGCGAGCAGCTTGCCCTGGCCCGGCGTGGCGGCACGCCCGAAACCGCCACCGCCACGGAAACAGCTCCAGCG
>CAZFOG010000067.1:0-5730 GCA_964520685.1 uncultured Nitrospiraceae bacterium
CGATCGCGACGCGCTGCACGCCTCTCTGGCGGATGAAAGCATCTGCATAGGCCCCGCCCAGGCCACCGAGAGCTATTTGCACATCCCCAGCATCATCGCGGCCGCGGAAATTTGCGACGCACACGCCATCCACCCCGGATATGGCTTCCTGGCCGAAAATGCGAAATTCGCCCGGATCTGCCAGGACTGCGATATCGGCTTTATCGGACCCACCCCAGAGGCCATTGCCTTGAGCGGCAATAAGTCCGCGTGCCGCGCCAAAGTCAAAGCGGCGGGCGTGCCCGTGGTGCCCGGCAGCGACGGCCTTATTGAGGATCCCGAAAAGGCTCTCGCGCTGGCCCGTGAAATCGGATTCCCCGTCCTCATCAAAGCATCCGCGGGCGGAGGCGGCAAAGGCATGCGCATCGCCCACAATGATGTGGCCCTCAAGAATGCTATCGCCATGGCATCCATGGAGGCCGAGACCGCCTTCGGCGACGGGGGGCTCTACCTCGAAAAGTTCATTGAAGGCGCCCGCCACATCGAATTTCAGATCCTTGGCGACTGCAACGGAAGAATCATCTCCCTGGGAGAGCGTGAGTGCTCTATCCAGCGCCGCCACCAAAAGCTTATCGAAGAGACCCCGGCACCGGGGCTGAGCAGCTCCTTGCGCTCCCGAATGGGCAAGGCGGCCCTCCGCGCGGCCAAGGCCATCGGCTACTCCAATGCAGGAACTGCCGAGTTTCTCCTCACTCCCGACAATCAGTTCTACTTCATTGAATTCAACGCGCGAATCCAGGTTGAACATCCAATCACCGAAGAAGTGACCGGCGTCGATCTGGTGAAAGAGCAGATTCGGCTCGCATCGGGAAACCCCATCAGCAACCTCCATGTGCGCCCTTCCGGCCATGCCATCGAGGCGCGCATCTATGCCGAGGACCCGGAAAACGGATTCGCCGCTTCTCCGGGCATGGTGCCCAGATGCCATCTCCCGGGCGGACCGGGCATCCGCGTAGACAGTCATTTGTTCGCGGGGTATGTGGTGCCCCGGTTCTACGATTCCCTGCTGGCCAAGATCATCGCGCGCGGATCTCGGCGCGAAGAGGCCATTGACCGGCTCAGCGCCGCGCTGCAGGAATTCGCCGCGGACGGCATCAAGACAACGGCGCGCCTGTGTGCACGGATCGTTTCCGGTGATCGTTTTCGCCGCGGCGACATAGGTCCTGATATAATCGATCAATACATGAACGGCTCGGCATGATGCCGGTGAGGGCCAAGCGCCCTCCGGGCTGCGGATGCAGGAAGGAACGGAGGCCATGCGGTTGATTCAAGCCATACTCTGGCGCGTGATCTGTGCGGTGATGCTTGTGGCGGGTATCGCTGCCTTCTATCTGGACCTGTCGGGCTTCCACAATCTGCTCATCGCGAGACTGCCCGACAGCTCGGCGCTGCGGTGGTCCCTCGGGATTGCGCTGATCGTCATTGCCTTAATCGGCCTCATTCCCTGGCCGAAGCCCTCGCGCGATCGCCGCAAGATCGCATTCAAAGGCGCCCATGGCAACGTCAGCATCCAGTTGGATTCCGTCGAACAGACCCTAAACCGCGCCGCACGCAAGATCACCGAGGCAAAACGCATCAATGCCCGCATCACGCCGTCGGACAACGCCCGCAATGTCCACATTCAGGCGGACGTCACCCTCCGGAAACCCGCCAATGTCAGCGCACGCGAGGTCGAGGCCAAAGTCAGCGAGTTCATCGTAGACCAGACAAAACGCATTCTCGGCGAGGAAACCGCAGTCACCGCCGACCTCAATATCGTCGACATCATCATCGAGGACAGTGTTGTAAAACCCCACGCCGAAGAACCGCAGTCTACGCCTGCCAAAGCCTCGAAATCATGGCGAGACGAAGAGGACATCCCAACGGGCACGGCACTGGAAGATCTGGAAGAACATCAGGACACGGAGCCATCCCTCCCCGGAGCCTCGTGGACGGAAGAAGCCAAAGACGACGAAGAAGACGAGGTCGACGAAGAAGAACCCGCCAGCGAGGAAGATGAGGAAGAGGGCGACGCTGCCGCCGGGGAGGACAAGAATGCCCTCTGGTAGGGTAACGCCCGCCGTGTAGCGATGTTCACCGGCTACAGGCACGGGGTACGCAGACGGATGTTCTGCATGTCCCGGTCTGCGCGGCAATTCCCCCACGGGCGCCCGGGGGCGTCCGCGCGACACCACAGGCGCCCGGGGACTTGCAAAGGGCTCTCGAGTGTGCAATACTACGCCCACTTTCACAGTCAGATGGGGACGGGTTCCTCATCAACTCAGGGAGACGGCACAATGTCATCGCATACGACCTGCCTTTGGCGATGGCGCTGGTGTGCCCATTCCTAATCTCCCTGGGCATCTTTTCGGTTCCATTCCCACGTTTCTGGATTTCCGCCACTTTTCTCAGTAGGAGAGCAAGCATCATGACCACAACTGCATCCGGCAAAAACATCGGCAACATTCAAGACCTCCTGAAGCTCGACGACAAGGGCCTCATCTGCGCCGTCATTCAGCACCACATGACCGGCCAGGTCCTCATGGTGGGCTACATGAATCGCGAATCCCTCGATTACACACTCCGCGAGCGGAAGGCCTGCTTCTGGTCGAGGTCACGCCAGAAGCTCTGGCTCAAAGGTGAGACTTCGGGCAGCTTCCTACACGTGAAAGAGGTCCGCACGGACTGCGACGCGGATGCGCTCGTGGTGAAGTGCGAGCCGGCAGGTCCCACGTGCCACACGAATGAAACCAGTTGTTTTTATCGCAAGGTAGAGGCCGACGGCTCGGTATATCTGGCCGGAGACGGCGTCGCCGAGAACTGAGAAAGGGCTCAACCATGCACCACCCATCGATCGAGGAATTCCGCGGAATGGCGCGCCAGGGCGCCATCGTGCCCGTCTATAAAGAAATCCTGGCGGACGTGGAGACCCCGGTAACGGCCTATATCAAACTGGCCAAAAACCAGCGCTACTCGTTTCTGCTCGAAAGTGTCGAACAGGCCGATCGCCTGGGCCGGTACTCCTTTCTCGGCGCGAACCCCTCGACTATCTTCCGGTCGAAGGGCGATACCGTAACCATCATACGCGATGGGCGGCCCTCGTCGTTCGAATCAAAAGACCCCCTGAACGAACTTCGGAAACTCATGCAGCAATACAAGCCGCTGCGAGTGCCCGGGCTCCCCCAGTTCCACGGCGGCGCAGTCGGATACATCTCCTACGACGAAGTCCGGCATTTCGAGAAACTTCCCGATCAAAACCCGGACCCCCTCAATGCGCCCGACCTCTATTTCGTGATCACCGACACCATCCTGATCTTCGACCATGTCAACAACCGCCTTAAGGTCGTCTCCAATGCTCACGTTCAAGGCGACCCGCTCACGGCATACAACGAAGCCATACGCAAAATTGATGAAATCGAACAGATCCTGCGCAAACCGTTGGTGCTCACCACCGAACGCATTCACGCGGGGGAGGTCGAAGAAGAGCCAAAATCGAGTTTCACGCGCGAGGGATTTTGCGAAGCGGTACGAAGCGCAAAGGAGTACATCAAAGCCGGAGACGCGTTTCAGATTGTGTTGTCGCAACGGTTTGAGCGTGAGCTGCACGCAAGCCCGGTGAATGTCTATCGCGCCTTGCGGTGCATCAATCCATCCCCCTACATGACCCTCGTGCAGTTTCCCGAATTGACACTCGTGGGCTCGAGTCCGGAAGTCATGACCCAAGTCCATGGCACCAGATGTAAAGTACGCCCCATCGCCGGCACGCGGCCGCGCGGGGAAACCACCGAAGACGACGTCGCTCTGGAAAAGGACCTCATGGCGGACGAAAAGGAGGTCGCGGAGCACATCATGCTGGTCGACCTGGGGCGGAACGATGTCGGCCGGGTCAGCATACCCGGCACCGTAGCCCCCACGGAGAACCGCCTGATGTATATCGAGCGCTACTCCCACGTTATGCACATCGTCAGCGAGGTCGAAGGCACTCTGAAAGATGGCGAGGACGCCTTCAGTGCCTTGCGCGCCACCTTCCCGATGGGAACCGTCAGCGGCGCCCCCAAAATTCGGGCCATGGAGATCATCGACGAACTCGAGCCCGTCCGGCGCGGGCCCTACGCCGGCGGCTGCGGGTATATCAGTTTCTCGGGCGACATGGACACCTGCATCGTCATCCGGACGATGATCATTAAGGACGGCGTCGCCTACGTCCAGGCGGGAGCCGGCATTGTCTACGACAGTGTTCCCGAGCGCGAGTATGAGGAAACGGTTAACAAAGCCAAGGCGCTGTTCAGAGCCGTCGAGTTCGCGGAGAGAGGGTTAGAATCATGATCGTGATAATCGACAATTACGACTCGTTCACGTACAACCTGGTGCAGTATCTGGGCGAAATGGCTGGCGATATCCGGGTCTTTCGAAACGACGCCATCGACGTCCCGGGCATCCGCGCGCTGAACCCCAGTCACGTGGTGGTCTCACCCGGCCCCTGCACGCCCCAGGAAGCAGGCATATCCATCGAGGTCATCCGCGAATTGGGACCCGAAATACCCACCCTCGGAGTCTGCCTCGGCCATCAAAGCATCGGGGCCGCGTTTGGGGGTGAAATCGTGCGCGCGGACAAGGTCATGCACGGCAAGATCAGCAGGATCCATCACTTCGGAAATGTATTCTTCGAAGGCGTTGATTCCCCGTTCGAGGCCACCCGCTACCACTCACTCGTCATACGACGCGAATCCTGCCCCGATGTCTTGGAAATCACCGCCGAAACGGACGACAAGACCATTATGGCCGTCGCGCACAAGAAGTATCCCATCTGGGGGGTGCAATACCATCCCGAGAGCATTTTGACCAAGCCAGGCAAACAAATGTTGCGCAATTTCCTCAACCGGTGCACCGCCTGAAAAAAACCTCAAACGTGCGCTAAGATACGAAAAATGCAAGACTTATACCTTTGACTTTGGATCGTCCATGTGCTAGAGTACCTTTGATATGGGCAGTTTCGAATTCGGAAAGAAAGGCGACTCGAAATGACGCAGCCTCCGAAGAATCTGGGGAAAAAGCAGCAACGGGCTTTGGCTCATCTCGACCGCAATCTGCAGTTGTGCCGTGAGTTCTTGAACGACTGGCTGCTCTTCAACCAAATCCTCTCCGCGTTTCCGGCGGAAAACGCCAATAGACCGGAACTCGAAAATCAGTTTCTCAAGATCAAAAGTAAGCTCGCCCGGGAGCATCAAATCCTCAAGGAAAGTCTCGGGCAGGACTACCGGATCGACGGAAATACCATGAATATCGTCGCCGGTGCCACCAGTCTCGAGAACATCTTCGGCCAGTCGGAAATCGCCGTCAAAAAGCTGCAAGGGGAATGGCATCGCGCCTTTATCTCCATCAATGAAACCCTCGGCGGACTGGAAGACAAGCGCGGCCGCGTGCTGGGCGGCGAAAAGGTCTTTGTGGGCGGGCTCGATTCCCCCATCGCCGGTGGCGGAAAGGGGATGTCCGAAAAGGCCAAGAAAACCGTGATCATCATTGTTGTGCTCCTGCTCATTGTGGGCGTGATGGTGGGCGTCCCTCAGATTCGTCAGATGTATATGGACGCATGGCAGGACCTCTTCGGGGGGTAATGCTGCCATTGTCGGATGGGGCCCCCTTGTCAAGTCTTTGTAAACATTAGAGTTGAGAGGTCATGGGCGGCCTGGCCCTGGCGGTCGCAACCGGTGC
>CAZFOG010000067.1:5740-19790 GCA_964520685.1 uncultured Nitrospiraceae bacterium
GATGACACGGGGCCGCAACGTAACCGCCGGGTGTGCAGCGAGGCCGCACGGGACTTCATGCAATTCTGAGGGGCGTTCCGAGCCCCTGGCGGACGAAGTCGGACCGTTCGTGGAAGGATGGCGGCGAAAGGAGAACATCGTGACCAAACGGGAGTTGGTGATCGAGATTGCGGAACGGCTCGGATACACCCAGAACGAAGTCGCAGATGTCGTCCAGCAGACATTAGATACCATTACGGAGTGCCTCGCCGAGGGACATCGCCTGGAAATTCGCAACTTCGGTGTTTTCGAGGTGAAAAAACGCGACGCACGCATGGGGCGTAATCCGAGAACGGGCCAGGAAGTCCCCATCGATCAAAAACGCGTGGCGTCGTTCAAACCTGGCAAGGCCCTCAAAGAACGCGTGCAGGCCACCGCGTCGACGGAGATGCCTGCCGATCTCGCGTGGGGGCCGGCCGAAGTGAAGCCGGACCCCGTGGAACGCCCCGGCGGCACCACACCAATTCCGGGCGGAGGCGAACAGGGCAGTCTTTTCTAGTTCGCCAGGCACCAAGGCACAAATCGCCCGATGACGACTTGGACGCAGGGGCATGCCAGCGTCTATACTATCTTTAGTCTTGGGTTGCGGCATTTGCACGTCAGCCACCCGCCAGCACGTGTTCTCAGGCCTTTGCCGGTCGTGTAGACACGGCCACAGTGGATTTCAAGTCAGATGGCAGAAGAGAACCATGAAAATCGTTACGAAGCGCGCATGACATTCACCGAACACCTGGCCGAGCTTCGTACACGCATCATCCGGGCGGGGATTGCCGCAATCGTCGCTATGGTTGCAGCATACGGTGCCGGCGCCTACCTCGAAGACGCCCTGATGTGGCCCATTGTCGGCCACTTGGCGCATGAAGAACAAGCGCCCGGGGACCCGCCGGCTCAGCTCGAAGAGAATGCGCAAGACACCCCGGACTCTGCGCAGGGTCAAACCGCGCAGGAGCCCCCGCCCGGCAGCCAGCGTATCAGGCAACAGTGGACGAATATCCTCGCGCCCGTGCTCCTCCGCCTCAAGATCGCGGCGTACGCAGGGTTGCTCCTGGCCTCGCCATTCATCATCTATCAAATCTGCGCGTTCATCTTCCCCGGACTCAAGCCAAATGAGAAGCGAGCCGTCCAGATCATGCTCACGGGCGGAAGCGTCCTCGCAATATCGGGGGTATGCATCGCTTATTTCGGGATCTTGCCCGTCGTCATCCCCTATCTCCTGGACGCCTTCGTCTCCCCGGATATCGAGTTGAATCTCCGCCGGGACGAGACGATCCCCATCATCGTCAAATTGATGTCGGGGTTCGCCATTGCCTTCCAGTTCCCTATGGCGGTTCTGGTCCTGGTCTATCTCGATCTGTTGTCACCGCAAACATTGCGGCAGTATCGAAAAATCGCGCTTGTCATCATGGCAGTGGGTTCCGCAATTCTGACCCCACCAGACGTGTTTTCCATGCTGGTCATGTTGTTCCCGTTGCTGATATTATATGAAGGAAGCATTTTGTTGTCCTATCTCGTAGTGCGGCGCAAGAAAAAACAGGCCCAAAGCAGCGCGGCGTAGGCTCTGCGCGCATAACACAAGAAGCCGGTATTCTATGCTTGGAATGGGTATAAGCGAGATGATCCTGATCGCGGGGATCGCTCTGGTCATTATCGGACCCGAGAAATTCCCCGAGTTCGCGAAGATCTGCATGCGAACCATTCGCGATCTGCGGTCCTACGTTGAAGAAGCCAAAGACGATCTCCGGAAGGAATTGACGCCGATCAAGAAGGAAATCGACGAGGTCAAAAGCTACGATCCGGAAAGCTATATCGATGCCCTCACGGATTCGCGGGATGAATCCGACTACTACGGCACCAAGTACGGACAGCATACCGGAGAATCGGGCAGCGGCAGTTCCGGCGCACAAGATACGGCGCCCCGTACAGACGAGGAGAAACCCGCCACAGACACACCGGCATCGGGTACTACCGCGCCGGCATCGAACGCAACCGGCGAACCCGCCACACAAAGCGACCCTGCTTCACCTCCACAGCCCGATCTGGACGTCCCCAAGCCCATGGATGGGTGAATTATCACATTCCCCCTTCAGGCCCTGGACCCGTCTGCTCCTTACCACTCCGCGGTGAATACAGTCTGCACCCACCCAGGGCCTGGTTCGAGAACCCGCCCTCGCCGGCCCGGCAATCCGGCTATTTCTCGAAACGGTAAAGGTGCACGTCAAAGGCTTTCCAGTCGTCCATCACGCCGCCTTCGGTGATCGCAAGCACCCGGTCTTCGTTCAATACGGTGCACGTCTTCCACTCGGAGAATCCGCCAAGGGTGGCCCGGCAGGGATACCGGTAGGCGTTGCAGGTAAACACGTACTGGGCGCCATCGCTCTCTTTCACCAGCCATTGCACGCCATCATCAACCGAATGCCCAATTTCGTGGTACCGGATTGACGGTGCAAAACTCGCGGTCCGCTGCGACAGCACCGGCGCAAGTTCAGCAATCTCTCGTGTTACCCGCGTGATACCAGTCCACGATTCGGACGGCTGCGGCATGCTGTGGCTGCCCCAGTAAATGATCCCGTTGGCGCCTTTAATCAGGGATTGGAACGCCATGAACCGGCTCTCCTCCCAGATGGGATAGAGGACCTTGCTTTCGTCGCGTTCCTCTTCCTTGCGCAACGCTTCCCACGCAAACGCCTGCAGCACCATAAGCAGGGGCCGGTTGGGGCCGGTCACACGGCGCATCTTCTCGACATAATCGCCCACTTGGCTGATAGTCTGGTTGTTCAGGTCGCCTTGATGCCCATCTTCGAACAGGGCGTATTGAGGCCGCAGCCCGCCGGGATTGACCGGATAGATGTCGCAGGCCACGACATCCGTCCCCCCATTGTAGGCCTGCATGGTCTCGACGAGATTCGTTGGGGCATGGTTCATATACATCAGGTGATTCGGGTCTGCCTGCTTGATAAGCGGATAGGCCTCGATGAATGGCTGGGCGGGCACACGAACCTCCGCCTTCATCCAGGTCCACGCAGGTTCGTCCACGCTCTCAATAAAGGCCAATGCCGGATGCGCTTTGATAGCGTTCACCTTGTCGATGAGGTTAGCCGTGCTCTCCTCGCGCTTCTCGAGGTCGATGGTGCCGATACTTGTCCACGTCATGAGCCCGGCGGCATACGCCTGGTCCATGTCTTCGGCGCCCATGCCCGTGCGGACGAGATTGAAACCGGCCTTGGCCATATCGCCGTAAGGTTCGGCGGATTTCGCGGCATAATAGGACCCGATAATCAGGGTGCGCTGGCCGTTGACTGTGATCATCCCGTCGTCTTCGTATCGAACGGTTAACGGGGCGGCGCCGGCCGTTCCGGCCATCAACATGATAGCCAGACTTGCTGCTGCAATATGTCCCATCTGGTACCTCCTGTTTGACTTTCACGGTTTCAGAAGTGGAAGACACTTCTTGAACTCTGGCGTTCCTGCTTTCTCGAGAATCTCGAACATGGCCATTTCGGCCGTCACCAGTTGGCAAAGGCTGTCCTCAATACGCTCGAGACCCGCCTTATGCTGATGTTTCTCACGAGCGGCCACCGCGTCGCTGGCCACCCACACCTCGAAACCGCGCTCCACCGCGCCGAGAGCCGTCTGCATGACGCATACGTGCGTCTCCACACCCGTGATGAGCAGGTTCGTCCTGCCCGTCTCCTGGAGAGCAGCCACGAAATGCGAATCCGCCATGCAGCCGAAAGCCGTCTTCTCGATGGGCGTGAGACCGTCCAGTTCAGCCGCGATCTCGGGAATCGTCACCCCCAGCCCCTTGGGATACTGCTCCGTCCAAAGAACAGGAAGGTCGAGAAGCTTCGCAAACCGGATGAGCCGGACCGTTTCGCCCACAACGCCTTGAGCCACCGGAATCTTCTCCATGAGGGATTTCTGAAAATCGATCACTACGAGGGCCACGGAAGCGCGCTTCAACATCGGCCGTCTCCTCTCTCGCAAACCCCGCCTTGACCAGCGAGGGGCCACGGCACGCCGTCGCAGGAAACGTCACGCACGGGGGAAGTGTCTTTGTGTGGGTTGATTATAGCCTGACACGGTAGCTCCACAGCAACCGCGGGCACGCGCGGGCGAAGTTCCGCACCACAAAAAAATCGCGAGACGCCGAAAACGGGTGGCGTCTCGCGCAAGAAAGGAGGCCGTATTCAATATAAGGACTATCTGCGGCCGCGATTGCGCCGCTTCCGCTCGCGAAGTGCGTTTGCTTTGTAAAAAAGGGCCGGTTCAATGATGGCGTCGTGCAGACCTTGGGTCTCGATATCGCCGTAGCTTACGCGCCCCCGGTACGTGCGGTTGGAAAGGATAATCGAGATGGCCTGCCGGGACCATCTATTCCCCTTGCGGGTGGCAATGCCCTTGGACTGGAGATACTCGACTACTTTTCCCGTGCTGCGAGTATTGAGATACTCCCGAAAGATCATCCGCACAACTTCGGCTTCCGCATCGTCAACCTCCAGAGGATTCTCCCCTTCCCTGCCCCGCCGGTACCCGTAGGGCGCGGGACCGGTTCCATAACGTCCCTGCTGCACCGCGTTAAGCTGGCCGCGCTTCACTTTCGCGCCGTGAGTCAGCCGCTCGCCGTGGTGCTCGCGTACCCCTTGACTCCCCGCCTGGGTCCCGCTTGCCGCTGTCGACTGCGGCTGCGGTGACGAATAGGATTGCGTGACTGACTCCCCTGTTTCGTGTGTACTGACTTCTACACCCGCGCCCATAATGTTTCCATCCTGCTTTCTCTGAGCCGTTTTCATGCGCCAAATACACGGTTCTGACCAGACTTCAGCACGACAACCTCGAATGGCTGCCCACTGATATAGAATGCCGGAAGCGGTCGTATGCTCCTTCCGCACCTTGGAGTCTTCTGCTTCCGATTCTCATTCTACGCGCATTCGGCGAATATGTCAACTGTTTTCTATACCCCAGAAGACACCGCCTCCAAGCCGGCCGTGCATGCCAAAGCCTAGCAAACACGTAACATATCCCGGATACCCGGTTTACCGGCACCTGCGGCATGTATGACAACCCTTGACAAAACGCCAGTCTTGGCAGGGAATTCTCTTGTTAAGCCCACCCCAATAGTGCCTTGACACATACTACTGAAAATAATAAGGGGACCACGCCGTTCATTGGCGTCGTCCCCGGCTGCGTCAAGATTCGCCCGCGAGGGTCAGTTTGCGCGGTTACGGAGTTTGGCCAGCTCCACGACCTCGGGAGGGGTATCGCCGTACGGTTCTGCCTCAAGCTCGAAGCTCTTAGCAACCACTTCTACCAGTTCCTCGCAGGCCATCCCGGCCGCTTTGGCCTCCGCAACGGCTTCGTGGATCCGCTGGACCGTCCGCCGGCGGCATTCTTCGCGGCATTTGGTTTCGATGCCCTTGTTCACGAAAACGCCCATGCCCCGTCGGGTATACAACAGCCCCATGACTTCCAGATCCCGGTAGGCCTTGGCGACGGTGTTAGGGTTCACGCTCAAACGCTCGGAAAGCTCGCGAACGGAGGGCAATTGATCGCCTGCCTGGAGTTTGCCTGATGCAATCGCAAACTGCACTTGATTCTCGATCTGAACGTATACGGCCACATTGCTGTTGATGTCAATACTCAGTAGCATTCTTTATCGCCTCCTGTTTGTCTTGCCAAAAAGGGCCCGTTTCCCCGGGTTGGGTCCAAGCGCTCACAGCCGTTACCAAACCTCCTGAGAACCCGAGAGGTGTCTTAGACCAACCGGCCATGTATAATAGTCTTCCTGAGTGAAAGACGGCCCCCCACACAAGCGGGAGACATACCGTGCGAGCTTTTGGATACCGGACAAGCCTACTCCTGGCTACTTCGTGCGTATTGTACCATATCGCGGCGATGAGTCAAACCGCACATCTAAATCCCTGCGCAGCCCTCATAGTTAGTATAGGGCAGAACACCGGCACAAGTCAGTTCCATGCCGACCTCAGCGACATCGTTGGCCGAAACCTCCCCGGAAAAGTCTTGCTCAATGAAAAGAACGGGGACCGCTCATTCCTTCTCAAAGCACCCGAAGGAACCGCCGTAGCAGACTGCCCCCCAGGAACTTACACCGCCTCTACGTATGTCTACGAACTGGGTGTCCCGATTCTGGTCGACATCCGCGAGGTCACGGTCGAGACCGGTGCCATGGCAAGCCTCCTGTTGACCGTAACGGAGGGTAGTGCCGGGCAACGGACGCTTCATTCGTTTGATGCGGACCATGATCTCGTGCTGGACCGTATCGAGGAAGAACACGGAACAGACCGGTTTGATGCGGCAAGCATGCCCGGGGTACTGCCTGTGCCCGCCCAAGACGCCATACTCAAGGACCAGGCCGGCTGGTACAAAGGCGAGTTGCACGCCCAGTCGAACTACGGCCAGGGCTCCGAAACCATCAAGGAGATTGTCCGCCGCGCCGAAAAATCAGGGCTCGATTTCCTGGCTATTACGGACCTGAACACCATGGACGCATGTCAGGACCCGGATTTCGTCTCGAAGTCCCTGGTCCTGATACCGGCCATGAAATGGGGAGATTCGAAACGGGGCTATGCCCTCATCTACGGACCCCGAACGGTTCCCGAACGCGCCGATACGTTCGCCCACGCCCAGGCACTGGTCCGCCGCATTCAGATGCAGGGGGGAATCTTCGCAATTGCTCACCCGTGTTTCCGCGATGCCCCGTGGCAATGGGGGTTGGAGTACGTTAACGCAATCGAGGTATGGTGCCGCGACTGGCGAAGCATGCCACCAGTCATGTTGAGCAATCTGGACGAGGATTTGCAGGTCCGCGGTGAACAGCGGCTCGAGCGCGACGCGAAAACAGGCCTCAAAATACCGGGGAAATTCATCGAGGGTAAACCGGTCTATCCAATCGCGCAGGCAGCGGCGACCACCCACCTCGCGGCAAATGCAAAAGCAGAGATCTTCTGGGATGCACACCTCAACAGCGGGCTCCGCGTCAGCCCTATCGGAGGCAGCATGTCCTCCGCCGACAAGGTGCCTTTGGGGCAACCCATCACCTACGTGTACGCCTACGAAAAATCCCTCGCCGGCATCCTCACCGGATTGCGCCAGGGCCGGACCTTTGTCTCCACCGGTCCCAAGGGGCCCACTATCGACCTCTATGCCAACGTAAAGATTAACGAACGAACCATCTACGTCCCGATGGGAGGCGTAATTCCAATCGGCATGGACGCCCAGCTCGTCGTCAGCGTCCGAAACGCAAAAGGTAAAAAACTACAGCTCTTCGCCGACGGGCGGCCAATTATTTCCAAAACCATGGACTCCAAGAAATACGACCGCAGGCTCGACGTCAAGCCCGACCGCTACACCGTATTTCGCGCACGCGTCGTCGAACAGGCCGAGGTCAGTCCCGAAAGGGCGTTCGAAGAAACCGGCCTGGGGACGCTCTCGGTCCTCGCGCTGTCAAGTCCCATCTATGCTGAAAATCTGGCCCTGACCCCTCAGCAACCGGCAGAGCCAGCCGAGCCGGCGCCCGACCTCGAATCTATCCCCGTCACGGAACGCGTGAAGAAGGCCATGGAAGCTGTCGAACGGGTTGCTGCGGGAAAAGAACAAGCCGGATGGGTGAACATCACGCCCGAAGGGCTGCCACCCATCTATGCGACGGGCGTTCGAAGCAGGAACGGCGAAATATCCATCACCACGGACGAGACACGCCCGCCTCAGTTCTTCCTGGATGCGCCGGATGATGAGTTTCGGCCTTCTCCCGGAGCGCAAGTGCGTGAGATCCGGCCCACACTGATTCACTGAGGCCGCGAACCATGAGCCATTCGGCTCACCCGTAGGCGGTGAATATCGGATCTGTCATGGTCAAGAGCCCCGGCCCAGAGCCACAATCATGCGCAAGATGCGCATGCCACATCAACGCCGTCGCGCATCTCCCCCTCTTCGGAGGGGGTGGAACGCCGGAAGGCGTTCCGGGGGAGGATTCTTCGCTTCCAGAAACCGAATTCTCGAGGCAACTGCCCGTATGCCATTCAGGCCGGGTTCTGAGCCTGCAGCCGGCGCCGCACGTCCTCAATTACAACATCGAGAATTTCGTCAAGTGAGGTCGTGGGCTCGAACCCAACGGCCCGGTGTATTTTGGCAATGCTCGGCACGCGGGCGCGCATATCCTCAAACCCGGGACCATACGCCTGGGCATACGGAACATACGTGACACCCGCCGTGCTGCCCGTCTTCTGAATGACGCACTGGGCAAGGTCTTTCATGGAGATCGGCCTCGTGCCGCCAATGTTAAAGACATCCCCGCATAAGTCTTTTCGTTCCAATAACTTAATCAGCGCAGGAACAACGTCTCCAACATAGGTGAAGCAGCGGGATTGTTCGCCGTCCCCGAAAATCGTGAGCGGCTCGTTACGCAGTGCCTGAATGACAAAGCGGGGTATCACCATCCCGTACCGGCCAGTCTGGCGAGGCCCAACGGTGTTGAACAGCCTTACAATTACGACCGGATGCCGCTTTTCGTGCCAGTACGCCAGGGCCAGGAACTCGTCCATCGCTTTGGATGCGGCATACCCCCAACGGCTGAGAGAGGTCGCGCCCATCACCCGATCGTCGTCTTCGTGAAACTCCGGGTTCATGCCTTTTCCGTAGACTTCGCTGCTCGAGGTGATGAGCAGACGCCTGCGGTACCGTGACGTCTCTTCAAGAACGTTTTCCGTGCCCCGGATGTTATTGACCAGCGTGCGAACCGGCTGCTCGACCACCAACTGAACACCGACGGTGGCCGCAAGATGGTAGACAACATCGCTCTCGCGCACCAGGTCGCGCACAATCTCTTTGTTGAGGGTGGAATCGACGACGCACGTCAGACCCGAGATATGCTCGATGTTCTCGAAGCGGCCCGTGCTCAGGTCGTCCAGAACGGTGACCCGGCTGCCCTGGTGAACCAGGGCTTCGCAGAGGTGTGATCCGATAAAGCCGGCCCCGCCGGTGACCAAGACGCGCATGGCATGCTCCTGGCTTATGGTAATTGTGGCCGGGACATTCCCCGAGATGGGGGCTGCCCCGCGTCTAACTGTAAGCCGCAGTAGAGTATACGGGCCACGTTGATTACCGTCAACCATTCCAGCGGCTTCAGCACGAACACCCCTCGAATTCTACGTGGCCCGTTGCCGCGTCCGGTCACGAAATCTCACAAGTTCAACATGGGATTCGCATTCTTGAAATTCGCGAAACAATTGGGAAGCTTTTCATGTTACATAGGGTAGCAATTGAGAACCCTCATGCGCGCACGTATGCGCTGGGGTTGGTATTCTGCCTCGGGAATCTTGTTACGGGAACCTCCGCATGCGGGGCCATACCAGGGATTCTCGAATGGGAGGTCGAGGTTATGGTGAATGAATCGCTCTCGGGTCTGCGCGAGGGGCGGGTGAAGTGGTTCAACGATACGAAAGGGTACGGGTTTATTGTCATCGATGGCACGCCGGATATTTTCGTTCACTACTCAGCCATTAAAATGGAGGGGTTTCGAACTCTGAAAGAAGGCGACCTCGTGAGCTTTGAGCTCCTGCACAGCACGAAAGGCTTGCAAGCCATCAATGTGAGCAAGGTCGGCGCCGGGGCCGAGTCGTCCGAACCCGCCGGCCAATCCGGAAGCACGCCTTCACTGGAAGAGGACTCGCTGGAATACGAACCCGAACTGCGGCGGCAGTCGGCAGGCTAGTCTTCAAGCTGCACGTAACCGAAGCTCTGGGGCGGAGCGTCGAACTGGTTCGCGCGGATCGGCAACGCAATTCCCATGGAATCGTCTTCTACAACGGTTCCCGGGGTGTACGCGGTAGCGTGTCCTCTCAATCGCTTAGAAAAGACGAGCGGCACGTCTCTTCCGGCCTGATTGACCCAGAACGCAACATTCCCCACGACTGCGGCGTCAACATGCGCGGGGTGGGAGGATTCGCATCTCCGCACGGCGGCTCCCGCCTCGGTCATGCGCGTGAAACACCCAACGGCATGGTACACGGGCCGGATCGACCAGCCGCGGTCCTTGAAATTCCAGAGACCGTAGTTCATGCGGTTGCCTCCGGGATAGTGGACCTCGTGCATGCACCAGATGCTGAATCCCGCGACGCCCCGGTTCAATCCTTCGAGCATGAAGTCATAGGTCCACAGCGCGTAGGGGTAGTCCTCCATAATGGGATTGGCAAACGTCCCCGAGCGCGTGTCCTGGAAACCGAACTCGGCCACCACGAACGGTTTGACCGGCGTCCTGCGCGCAAGCAATTCAAGACGCTCCGCAAAAAAGAACGGGGCAAGGACGCGATCCGCATAGGGGAAGTAGCGGTGTGACGCAAACAGGTCCACGGTATCGAAGTAGTCGTCATTTCCGGTGCAGTCCTCAAACCACTCGAGCCCGGCAGTATCGTCGCTGCCGATGATCTGCACATCGAGTTCTCTGCGCTGAAATTCCGCCTTGACAAGGCGGTGAAGTTCGACATACCGGTCGAAGGTGTAGCCGAGCTGCCGGAAATGCGTATTCGGCTCGTTGGTCAGGGTCCATTGCCGCACACAGGAAAAACCCTTTTCCAGAATCAGATGCTGGAACAGGGCGCCTATCGCGCGCGCCATCTCCTCGGGGCGCCCAAAGGGGTCGCTTACCCCCCACTCGACGCCGGTGACGTTTACGACGGCGCCGATGCCCTGGTACAAAGCCAGGGTGCGGTAATGGCTTTGCATGTTCGGACTCTCGAAGGTGAACGTGGTCCAGTCGCCGCTGGGGTTCCAGTCCTTGCACCAGACGAACATGCGAACCCAGTCGGGGTCGAGCCACATGATGCGCCGCTCCCGCAGGGCAATATCCGCTTCGTCGATACCCCGGTCCAGATTTTCGGGCGCATAAAACCAGCCATCGTCCTCCGCGCCAATACCCACGAGACTGTTGCAGACGATTTCTCGGGTGACGGTTATGCGCACCTCGCCGTCGATTGGCTTGGGCGCAACGTTGTCACTGCATGCCAGACGCGCGTTGTCGAACAGGGCCTCGCCCCGGCCATTCAAAATCAGACATAGCTGCGCTGATACGGCCCCCTCGGGAGCAACGGCCCGAACGGTAAGCGTATGCCACTCGGATTCGGACACCACCCCTCTCGATTGACCGAAGCTCAGCCGTTCGCCTCCTCCATCGTGGAACTCGACCGCAATGTATGCCCCGTAGCCGTCCTCAATGCCCAGGGCCAGAACGTCGGCGGCGCCTTCCAGCAGATCATACGGCGCAACCGGCACGCGCTGCCGGATAGACGGCCACCCAACCGCAGCATCCTCCGGAACAGTCAGCTTCACTGCGGTCCGGCCGTCAATCTGAACCGCTTCGCTCCGGACCGGAGGCCCCGCAGTGGCCCACTGCGACAGGCCAGTGTCGAAAGAAGGATTGTCGAGAAGACCGGGGGCTGCAGCACAGATTAACAAAAAGCTCATTGCAGTGAACATAACGGATTCCTCCCCGGACACGCCCTGCCGGCCCTTTTTCTACTGCGCATGGGATCAGGTTGACTCGCGCTGCGCGAATGACTGTAGTAAACTCCGCAGATTCAGGCAAATCGACTCTCACCACAGAGTCACGCCGCCTGTTGTTCGAAACGGGACTAAGCGGTCCTCCAAGCCTGTTGAAATAATGACGCAGGAGAGTTGCCGCATGAACACGAAGGGGCTGGTATGCCGGTTATAAGGGAAATACAGACCTTCTACGAAACCCACAGCACGTATTCGCACCCGGGCAAGCATGCAGAGTTACTGCGTGGTCTGCCGGAAGATGTCGGTGCGTTGTGCGAATTGATCCAGGGATTGCTGATCCACGTGTTTCACGCGGCCAAATACAATGTCGAACTGTCACCCGGCCGCATGCAGGAAATGCAACTGTATGGCATGGAAGAGATGCTCGAACGTGTGCTCGAACTCGAACCGGAACCCGTGACGAAAGCACGGGCGCCCGAGAAGCGGCTCGTGGCAAACTGCCGCGATTATGCCCTGTTTCTGTGTGCCATGCTCCGGGCGCAGGGCCGCGCGGCGCGCCTTCGCACAGGTTTCGAAGCGTATTTTCACAGGAAGCACGGCCGGTTTGGCGATCACACCATTTGCGAATATTGGGACGCTCCCCGGCAACGATGGGTTCGCGTAGACGCACAGCTCGACGCCGTTCAGCGGAAGGCGTTCAAAATCGGGTTCGACCCCCTCGATTTGCCCGACGAGGAATACGTGGTCTCCGGACAGGCATGGAAGGAGTGCCGGCAAGGCAGGCGAGATCCGAGGAAGTGCGGCATCCTTCACCGATGGGGCATGGACTATGTGCGTGGAAATGTCGTGAAAGACGTGATGATGCTGAACAAAAAAGAACTGTTTCCGTGGGACGGCTCGGCCCTTGGCGATAAACCCCGAGACGCCCTCACCGAGGCCGATTTTGCCCTGCTGGACGAACTGGCGGCGTTAACGTGGCCCGAAGTAGTTCTGCCGGCCGTCAGGACGCATTTCGAGAACAATTCGGAGCTGCATGGAATCAAGATGCTGCTCAAGGAACGGGGGTTTGACCCCGCGATGTAGGTGTTGGTGAAAAGAGACGGGCCAGAAAACGCAGGCGCCCGGCCATCGAGCGGTTCCGGCTATCGGCTAGTCAGCAGTCCAGAAACGCGATGTGCTGCCCCCTTGGCGGACTTTGATCGTGAGGCTTCCCCCGCACTTGGGACAGAAACCGGTGAATGCGGTGCCGGCCGCGTTCAGGTAGATGCGGGTGTAAACGTGACAGCACCTGAAGAGAACCCCAAGATACGGCCGCTTCGGTTTCTCGGGACCGGTCGGGCTCATGGTCTGGCCCTCTATTCCTTGTCGGCCGTCTCTTCGGACGCAGACTCGGGCGCCGCGGTGCGCATGCGCCCGATAATCGCCTCGAAGAGGTCCCAGCCGAACCACACAAAACCGGCGGCCGACAAGCCGGCCAGCACGGATATGATCAGCACCACGTTCATGGGGCATCCTCATTCTGTTGTTCGATGTGCGGAACGAGAGGAGGCGCCGGTATCTGCGGCCATGGTACCACCGGCGCAAGCGGCGATTCCGCACGTTCCCCCAAACCCTGCAATTGCATTGCTTGAATCTCCTGCCTCAAACGCTCGACCTCTGCCTGTAACGCGCTGATCTGCGCAAGAAGCGAGGTGTTCAGTTCCCGCAATGTGCGGTTGGCGTCGGTTAGTGCCTGCCGTGACGCACGCAGTTCGTCCACGGAATCCTGCGCACCCTGCGGACCGGGCCCCTCCGGCTTGGTCTCCTGCTTTGAAGGCCCCTCGGGCTTCCGGGTCTCCGCTGCGGTTTCGGACGGTTTCCTGCCGGCGCCTTGAAGGGCATCTTCGACCGACAGGCCGTCGAACCAGGCCGCGCCTTCTCCAAGGAGTACGCACCGCACCATGATAAAGTCCGTTTCGCTCGGCACCGGGGTCTGCATCTCGACTTCGGTCCAGTCCGTGTCACCGTAAACAGGCGTGGCGGTACCCGTGGAAGCGAACGCGACAATACGAAGGGGATTGCGCTGAAAACACTGGAGCCATAGGGCGGCCTCGGTTGCCCCCTCCGTCTTGATCCAGCCTTTCACAGCCAGCTCTTTGTTCCGCAGATTGACCGTAATGCTCTGGCTCCAGTTGTTGGCCGGTTCCTTGTCGTAAGGCTCACCATTGTGCAGCTTAATGCAGTAGCGCCCTTCATTTGGAACCTCCTCATCAACTTCGCCATAGCAGCCTTCCTGAGGCATGACGAAAAGGTCCCACCGAATGGGCATGCTGTCGCGGATCGACTCAAACCCGGGATTCACCAGCAAATTCCCCGATGCCGCCGCAAACGCCATGAAGCAGATGGCCATGCTCTCCATGAAAGCAGTCTAAGTAAGCAGGCATCCGAGAGTCAAAGCGCAGGAAGCCCCCCAAATCGCCGGATAACTTCGCGGATTTGGCTGCGGGCTGGACTGGGAGCC
>CAZFOG010000068.1:0-19642 GCA_964520685.1 uncultured Nitrospiraceae bacterium
TTCTCGTTCCACGATTCGTACGAGCTTTTCAAGGAAATTGTGGATGCATACTCCGGATGGGAGTTCGTGCAGCTTCAGTACAACTACGTGAACGAGACCGTGCAGGCCGGCACCGAGGGCGTGGAGTATGCGGCATCGAGGGGCCTGCCGGTGGTGGTGATGGAACCCTTGCTGGGCGGATGTCTTGTCAATCCACCCGAAGCGATCCTCGAGGTGTTTCGCGACTCGGACGATCCCGAACGCTCGCCGGTGGATTGGGCGCTGCAGTGGTTGTGGAACCGCCCGGAAATCGCGACGGTCTTGAGCGGCATGGGCGCCATGAGCCAGGTCGAGGAAAACCTGGCCTGCGCGGCGCGCTCGGGCATCGGCTCCCTGTCCGAGGAGGAGCTCGAAACGCTCGCGGATGCCGCGTACGCTTTCCGTCAGCTGAACCCGATTCCGTGCACGAAGTGCGGCTACTGCATGCCCTGTCCCAGCGGTGTCGATATTCCGCGCAATTTCGATATGTACAACAACGCGCATATCTTTCACGGAAACCAGGATTTCCTCAACCGCAACATCTACATCAACTTCATGGCAAAGGAATCCCGCGCCGACAAGTGCACGGTCTGCAACGAGTGCCTCCCCAAATGCCCGCAGAAGATCGCGATTCCGGAGCTGATGCCGAAGGTGCACGAGGCGTTGAGCCGGCCCCTGGGGTGAGGACTGACACGGACCCACACGGGCCCACACGGACCGACACGGACCGACACGGACGAAGCGATGCGCACTCGCGGAGATCCCCATGGATTGGGCCGTCCCTATAACGCTGCCGCCGGTCCCCATTCTCTTCGTTTCGACACTCGGGCTTGGGTGCCTGCCGGACCTGTCGTATAGTAATCTCCGTGTCAGTCCGTGTGGGTCCGTGTTCCCATGGCCTGTCGGCGCCATTTCACTTTCCCGCGCGAATCTTGGTAAGCTTGCGCATTGCATATTTCGGGGGCAGGCTGGCTGTTGGCCTTGTCTAGACGAAAGGTGATGGGATATGACAACAAGAATCAATCGGCGACGATTCCTGGGTGCTGCCGCGACGGTTGTGGCGGGGCCGACAATAATTGCGGGATGTGCGACGGCAGCCGGGGAACGTCCCGCGCCCAGCGAGCGTGTGGTGATGGGCGCTATCGGCCTCGGCTGGCAGGGGCCCGGTAACCTGAAGAGCTTCCTGTCCAATCCCGATGTGCAGGTGGTGGCCTTGTGCGACGTTGACCAGAACCATCTGATGCAGATCAAGAGGGTGGTCGACGACGCGTACGGCAACACAGATTGCGCCACGTATAACAATTTCGAGGAGTTGCTGGCCCGTGGCGACCTGGATTGCGTAAGCATCGCTCTGCCGGACCACTGGCACGCGATCCCGGCGATTGCGGCGGCGGAGGCCGGGCTGGATATCTACGGCGAGAAACCCTTGTCCCACACGCTGGCGGAAGGACGGGCGATGTGCGACGCGGTGAAGCGCAATAGGCGCATCTGGCAGACGGGGAGCTGGCAGCGCAGTATCGAGAATTTCCACCGTGCGGCCGAGCTGGTGCGTAACGGCCGCATCGGGAAGGTGCAGTACATCGAGGTCGGACTCGGACAGGGCTACGATGATTACGCGAAAACAGGCGACCAGACGGCATTCGGGCCGCCGCCTCCCGAGCTCGACTACGACCGCTGGCTGGGCCCCGCGCCCGTCGCGCCATACTGTCCCGCCCGGGTGCATAAGAACTGGCGCTGGATTATGGACTACGGCGGCGGGCGTATCATGGACTGGGTGGGCCATCACTTGGACATTGCCCATTGGGGGATGGGGCTGGATAAGGCCGGCCCGGAAACCGTCGAGGGAACCGGGGTGATTCCCAGCGAGGGACTCTGGAATGCCCCGACGGATTACGATTGCACCTGCACGTACGCCGGCGGGCTCGTTATCAAAATCGGCAGCAACTATCCCATGGGAGCCAAGTGGGTCGGCGAGGACGGGTGGCTTTTCGTCACACGCGGCAAGACCGAAGCGGAACCGGCAAACGTTCTGGACGAGGTCATCGGGGAGAACGAAATCCATCTCCACCACAGCCGCGACCACTACGCGAATTTCATCGACTGCGTGAAGAGCCGCACGGAGACCATCACCCCGTGTGAAGTGGCGCACCGGTCGGCGTCGGTCGGCCATCTGTGCAACATCGCGATCTACACGGGCCGCAAAATCCGGTGGAACGCCAAGAATGAGACCATTATCGATGACCCCGGCGCTTCCGAGATGCTGCGCCCGGTCTACCGCGAACCGTGGGAGCTGAAGGCCTGACGCGCCGGACGAAGTTGACTTCGGTCGTTTATGCATGATATAGTTTCGCGGCTTTCGAACGGGATTCCCCGCGAAAAAGCGGGGGCGTAGTTCAGCTGGTTAGAACGCCGGCCTGTCACGCCGGAGGTCGCGAGTTCGAGTCTCGTCGCTCCCGCCATGTAATCGGTTACGCGCCAGTGGTTTATAGAGTAGGCCGCTGGCGCTTTTGTGTATGGTGCGAGGCGTCGATCGGCCCGCGGGATACGGTGCGGTCGTGGCGAGAGCAGGGGATTGTTTTCTCGCGCCCAAACGGGCTATATCCCGAGTGCGGCGTTAATCACAAGCTGGATATCCACTGCGTCGCAGTCGCCATCCTCGTCCACATCGATAGGCGGGGTTTCGGGTATCCCGAGAGCGGCGTTGATGGTCATTTGCACGTCCACGGCGTTCACGCCGCCGCTGCCGTCCACATCCTCGGGCGCCAGAACGGTGATGTAGGCGGCCTTGATGACCTCCTCGACGCCGTCCACAAATTGCCCTTCGTCGTCATGCCCCACGAAGCCTTCCACGCGCAGTTTCACCGTGTACACGCCCGGGACGGTGTAGGTATGCGATACCGGACCGGAGGGGTTGGTGTATTCGGGTGGCCAGAAGCCGTCAACATCCCACTGCCAGTTTAGAATATCGCCCTGGGACAGGTCGGTGAAGACCACGGTCAGGGGTGCCTTGCCCTCGGCAGGGTTGGCGGAAAAATCGGCCGAGAGGGGGAGGACGCGGCGCACGGGCAACGTGTAATCGGCGAAGGCGGCGTGGCCGTCCGCCGTCATTGCGGCCGCGCGGAAGTCCACGGTGGCAAGTTTGAGGTACGTCTCACGTGCCCAGACACGTGCGTCGGTATAGATGCCGTCTCCGGCAACGTCATCGCCGGATGTTCCGTCGTCCCACAGCGCGTAATCCGTTCCGTAGATGCCTATCGGGTAGCGGCCGAAGGGGTCGATGGGGAACTGGCGCATGATGGTGAGGTCATCGCCCGATGGGTAGAGAAGGAATTTGTGGCGGTAGACCGGCTGGATGCCGTCCTGGAGCACCAGCTCCGCTTTCGGGATTTCCGCAACGCCCAAGACGGCGGGAGGAGCGCCCGCCTTGGTGACCATTTCCCAATCGAAGCGCAGGAGGTCGGGCTCGGCAAGTGCCGGGGGATTGGCGTTTACCGTCGCCCAGAACAGCACGCGGCTGCCGTCTTCCGAGATGGCGCTCTCTTTATCGATGCGCGCACAGATGCGGTCCGCGACGGGAATTACCAGGGAGCCATCGGTTTTGGCAAGTTGCAGCCCCGTGGGGTTCATCGGCCAGTAGTACGAGACCGCGGAGCCGTCTTTGCTCAGGCGCGGACGCATCGGGTAGATGCCGTACTCGGCATTGCCGGGGTCCAGGCAGGTCGCCGCTCCCCCGCTTGTGGGCACCACGAACAGGCCGTTGTTGGCCGCGTTCTCGGAATGGAACCGTGAAAACGCGAGCTTATCGCCCGAGCCGGACATCGAGGGGCCACTGAGTCCGAGACGCACCGGCACGCCCTCCCGCATTTCGTAGAGGTCGACGAGGATTTGGGCGGTGCCGGGCGCATTGGTGGCGACTCCCAGGATGTGAAACCCGGGATGGCCATCGGCGTCGAATCCGCCAACGGGCAAAGACACCAGGCTTCCCGTGTAATCGCAGTCGATATAGCCGCCGGAAGCCATCACGCTCACCGCGGCATCGATCACGCCCGGGACGTCGCGCAGGTTGTCGTCGGAGAAGAGGGGGGAGGCGGGGGCAAGCCCGTTCGTAGGGATTTGGTAGAGGGTAAACCCGGACGGGTCGATCCCGGCTACGCCCCCGGAATACGGCCCAAAACGGTTAATGAAGAAAACCATGCTGCCGTCTCCCGACAGGCAGAACAGATCACCCGACTGCGACTGCTGAATGGACAAATCCACCTGCCCGACAGTGTTTGTGTGGTAGAGTTGCACCGACACCTGTGTCGGGAGGTTTTTGTTGGTGGCGCTGGGGACGTCGTAGACGACGATCTGCTTGGCGTTGCCCACGCCGCCTGCGTACTCGAGGATATAGGCCACCGTGTTGCCGTCGTCCGAGATCTCGAAGCAGGGGGTCAGATGCAGAATTCCTTCTCCCACAAGAGCAGCCGCATAGATAATCGTCTCGTTGGTGCCGTCGGCGTTTACTATGCGCAGCGATTCCGTGCTCAGATCGTTTGCCTTCGCGTAGAAGAGCACCTTCGAGCCGTCGGCGCTCATGCGGAAACAATCGAAGCCCGCATACATGCTGAATTGGTAATCTCCGGCCACGTGGTCCGTGATGCGTTCGATGGTCCCCTGGCGGATAAGATCCACCGCCTCATCCGCATGGCAGAAAGCGGTAGGCAATGCCAGAAGGAACGCCACGAGGAACAGGATTGTCAGGATTCGGGACGATGAAGGGAAGTGGTGAGCAACACGCATGGTAAGCTCTCCCAAAGACGCTCGAATGGGGCAGCGTCCGGTAATGCATCCCTGGCTGCTGGCGCAACCAGAGAAACGTAAGGGAATCCGCGCATATAGCATAATTCGAAGTTTACATTTCGTCAATGGGGCTTTCGGGGAAGGACTTTTCGAGTTTTTGACTAGTTAAGGCAGCGAACCGTGAGCCGGTGACTCTCCCGTAGCCGATGAAAACAAGAATGACCGGTGAGGGCACCGGTCCCACAACAGAGCTGGAAATCCCGATTTTTAGAGTTTTGGAGGCAGCAGGCGGTGTCCAGCGGATTCGCATCAAAGGCCACCTGAGAGAAGGGATGTGCCGCAAGATATGGCTGTGTGTCAGGTGTTCAATGGCGTTGGTGGGGGAGGTTGAGTTTTTCGGTGCGGCCGGGGATGCGGCAGTAGTCGGCGAGGATGGTCTGGGCAGTGGTTTCGGGGGGGAGACTGCATGTATCGGCGAGGTAGCGGTAGAGATGCTCGCAGAGGCGGGCGAGGCGGACCGCGTGGGTCTTGCGGATGGCGTCCCAGAGGTGGTCGCTGAAGGCCATGAAGGCATCGAAGGGAGAAGGCCGGGTTTGGAAGAGCAGTTCGAGGCTTGCGGGAAAGTTGCCGGAGTTGTAGTAGAGTTCGAAGTAGCGTGCGAAGCGTTTCAGGCGCTGCAACTGGAGAAAATCGAGGGTTGCGGTCTGGAGGACCTCATAGGGGGGCGCGGCCGCATATATCATTTTCTGGGACTGGGTATGGCGGGCAATCGGGGCTCCTTTGAGACGCTTGAGGATACCCACCTGTATCTCCTGAGGGCGGACTTCGAGGAGGCGGTCAAAGCCGTCGCGGATGGTGTCCCAGGTTTCGTGGGGCATCCCGAGGACGAGGTCGGCGTGGAGGACGGCACCGGTACGATCGCGCAGGAATCGCAGGGTGGCGAAGGTCTCGTCGAGGTCCTGCACGCGGGAGATGGCTTCCTGTGTGCGCGTGTTAACGGTCTGGACGCCCACTTCGAGGCGCAAGACACCGGGGGGGAATTCGGCGATGCGTTCGAGGGTGTTTGGAGTCAAGCGGT
Source organism: uncultured Nitrospiraceae bacterium (assembly GCA_964520685.1). Taxonomy (GTDB): domain Bacteria; phylum Hydrogenedentota; class Hydrogenedentia; order Hydrogenedentales; family SLHB01; genus UBA2224. The sequence continues at coordinate 5,876 of CAZFOG010000068.1, forward strand.
CCGGGACGATCTCGAAGTGGACTTGCATACCCTCGCGGACCCGGGCATGGAAGAATTCGAGGATTTGCAGCACGCGCTTCTCGCGCAGGTTGAACGTACGGTCGACGAATTTGAATTGCCGGGCACCGCGGTCCAAGAGGGTGTCCAAAGCATCGAAGAAGGGGGGCAATGGGAACTCGCGGACGCAGGGGTCGAGCGACGAGAGGCAGAACTCGCATTTGAAGGGGCAGCCCCGCGAGGTCTCAACGTATAAGGTGCGGTGCGCGATGTCGTGGTCCGTGTAGGCGGTATAGGGGAGGGTCAGTTGAGCCAGGTCGGGGCGTTCGGCGTTAATGACCTTCGATGCGGGGGCGTTTCCCGCGAGCAGGGCTTCGGCGAGCTCGCGGAAGGCCAGTTCGCCTTCGCCGCGAATGAGGTAATCGGCGCGACGGTAAAGGTCCGTGTCCTCGTACTCATAGCTGATCTCGGGTCCGCCGAGGACGACGACGGTGTCGGGCGCGACTTCTTTCAGCGAATGAACCAGGCGGGTGATGGGTTTGATATTCCAAATATAGACGCCGATGCCGATAATTCTGGGATGTTCGAGCAAGAGGGCCTCGGCAATCTCGAGGGGCTCCTGGCCGATGATGAACTCGCGAATGGCGGCTCGTTCCCGGATGGGGCCGAGGTTTGCCCACAGACAGCGCAGGCCGAAGGCGGTGTGGCTATACCGGGCGTTCAGGGTTGTCAAGAGCAGGTCGTACATGATCAGGAGCTGAGCGTTCGAGTTCGCGCGTTAAGGAGCGCGGCGCTGACCTTGGCAATGAGTTCAGAGGACGGGTACGGTTTTTCCAGCATGTACACATGGCCGGAGGGCTCGGTATCCAAGTGCAGCGCGGTCTGGCTATAGCCGCTTGTGAATACGACGGGGAGCTTTCGGCCGGAATTCAAAATGGCTTCGTACACCGCGGGGCCGTGCTTCTTCGGCATGATGACATCGAAGAAGAGCAGGTCAATGTCGTGCTTGTGTTCGTGGAAGAGGGCGAGGGCTTCTTCGCCGTCCCGGGCGGCATACACGCGGTAGCCGGCTTGCGTCAAGACGCGGACGGATAGGCGGCGAACAAGTTCGTCGTCCTCGGCAAGGAGTATGGTGCCGGTAGCCGCAGCCGCCTGGAGATGGGTCGCCGGGGCTGCCGATTCCGCTGAAGCAGGCGTTTGGGCGGGCAAATAGACTTCAAATCGGGTGCCTTTGCCCTCCTGCGTGGAGAAGGTAATGAGCCCGTTGTGCCGCTGGACGCTGGCATAGACGGTAGCCAGGCCGAGCCCCGTGCCTTTGCCAATGTCTTTGGTTGTGAAAAAAGGCTCAAAAATATGGTCCCTGATTTCCTCGGGCATGCCGGTGCCGGTATCCGTCACGGACAGCCGGACATAGTGCCCCGGCCGTGCCCAGGGGTTGCGGGCGCAGAAGGCATCCGTGAGGTCCCGTGTGTCGAGTTCGATGACAATCTCGCCCCCTTCGGGCATGGCGTCGCGCGCGTTAACGCACAGATTGACGACGATCTGCTGCAATTGCGACAGGTCGGCCTCGACGTGCGGGAGGGGCTCGCTGCACATGACGCGGAGAGTGATGTCCTCTCCGAGGAGGCGTTCCAGCATTTTGGTGAGTTCCTGGACAATAGCCGCGGGGTCCACGCTTTCGCGCTGCATGGGGGTGCGGCGGCTGAAGGCCAGCAACTGACTGACCAGCGAGGTCGCTCTTTCCGCGGCACGGGAGACTTCATCCAGATACTCGCGGGTCGTAGAATCCGGGGAAAGGTCATCGCGAGCCATTTCCGAATAACCGTGGATGACCTGGAGCAGGTTGTTGAAGTCGTGCGCGATTCCGCCGGCCAACTGGCCGATGGCTTCCATCTTCTGCGCATGACGGAGCTGGGATTCGAGGCGGCTCTTTTCTTCTTCGGCGCGAAGGCGCTCGGAGATATCGCGTTCGATGGCCTGTAGAAAATACCGGTCGCCCAGTTTTACCCGATTCAGGCTGACTTCCGTGTGAAAGATCTCGCCATCGGGTCTGATGTGGCGCCAGGAGAAGAACTGGGGTTTACCCTCGAGCGCGGCGTCGACATACCGCTGGGCCACTAAGTCGGAAGGGGTGCCGTCAGGTTGAGTGTCGGTAGAAAAAGCGTGGGCCGGCGAGCCGACGATTCCTTCCTCGGGCACGCCATAGAGCGCGCTGGCCCGGGCGTTGCATGCGACGACGTTGAGACCGTCCATGAGAAAGATGGCGTCGTTTGCGGCCTCGAAGAGGCTCTTGTAGCGGAGGCGGCTCTCGCGAAGGGCCAGCTCTGCCTCTTTGCGGCCGGTAATGTCAAACACGAATCCCTGATAGCAGGTGACCTCGCCTTCGGAGTCGCGCTCGATCACCGAGTGCTCGTCGACCCAGCGGGTCTCGCCGGTCTTGGCGCGAATGCGGTACTCCATCTGGAAGTGGGTCAATTGACGCTTCTCGTACTCGCGGGCTTCGGACAGAAGTTGAGGGTAATCCTCGGGATGCACGATGGCGCCGTAGGAGAGCTCGCCGGACAGAAACTCCTGAGGACTGTATCCCCACTGGGCGACATTGTCGGAGACATATTCAACCGGCCACACGTCGTCGGCGCGCCATCGAAAAAGGACGGCGGGGCTGTTCTGCACGATGAGGTTAGCCCTGCGGAGGGCTTCGTCGGTTTGCTTGAGGGCCGTAACATCCGTATGGGCGCCTACAATACGGGCGCGGCCCTGGGTGTCACGCTCGGCGCAAGTTGCGCGAAGGAGGATGTGCCGCCAGCTGTCGTTCTTGTGGCGGAAACGGACCTCCGTTTCGAAACCATTCGTGGTTCCCTCGGTGAGCGCGCGCATCCCGGCATCGAATCGCTCACGGTCATCGGGATGGAGAAGGGTTGCGAGAAACTCCCTGGCTTCATGGTTCGGCACACGCTCATAGCCCAGCATTCGGAAGACTGAATCACTGTAGTAGGAGTCACCCGTGCTTCCCGTTTCCCAGACCCCGTCGTGTGTGGTTTCAAGAATCACCTTGAGCCGGCTCGCGCTGTCCCGCATGGCGCGTTCTGCCGCCCTGCGGTGCCGAAACGCCCACAGCACCATGAAGTATCCCGCAACCGCCGTAACGCCCACGTAGAACCACCCTTTGTACGTCTGGACCAGGGTGAGTTCCCCGGGCGTCGTGTAGAACCACGCGAGAAGCCGGTCGGAGAAGAGAATCCAGAGTCCCCCGAGAAGGGCGTATGCTGTTGCTATGAGAAGTGCGTATTTACGATCCCGGTTTCGCAAGGATGCACAATCTTCCTGTTGCCCCGCATCCGTGACGCACGTTCCAGGACACCTCTCTGAGTGTACATCGAGCGCGCGCGGTTGGGGCCCCGCTTTCCTCCACACTTGCAGGACGTAGGATAAGAGTGCTTTGTGCGATATTCAACCGAAAAAGTTTGGACGGCCCAGGGCTCGACGGAGATTCGAGTATGCGAGCGTCGCATGGATTTGATATTCTCTCGGAATACGGCATGGGCCGTCTATGGGCTTGGGTTTCCCGGGGGACTTTCAGTGGTATGATTGCAGCCGCAAAGACCCGCGCGATGGATGTGGTGAGGGCATTGCGCCCTCATCAATGGGCGAAGAATACCCTTGTGTTTCTCCCCTTGTTGCTTGCCCAGCGCTGGCATGAATGGGAAGTCTGGGGCGAGGGCGCTCTGGCCTTCGTGGTGTTTTGTCTGGCTGCTTCGGGAATATACGTTGTCAACGACCTCCTGGATATCGAGGCGGATCGGGCCCACCCGGCGAAGCGTACCCGCCCGTTTGCGTCCGGCGCCTTGTCGCGACGGTCCGGCGTTGTGCTGGGTGGTGCGCTGCTTGTTGCGGCCCTGGCCATATCCGGGGCGGCGTTGTCATTCTGGACGACATTGCTGCTCGCGAGTTACACGGGACTGTCGGTCTTGTATTCCCTGTGGCTGAAGCGTCTTGTCATGGTCGACGTGCTGGTGCTTTCGAGTCTGTATGCGGTGCGCATTCTGGGCGGTGGTGCGGCAACCCGTACACCGGTGTCGCAGTGGCTTATCGCGTTCTCCGGGTTTCTCTTCCTCTCGTTGGCATTCGCGAAGCGGTACACAGAACTCCATCAGCTCGCCTTCAACAACGGCCCGGAGGAGCGCGCCGCCGGGCGTGGGTATCGCGTGCAGGATTTAAGTTTGCTGGAGACACTTGGGCCAGCGTCGGGTTACATGGCGGCGCTGGTGCTGGCTATGTATATCAACAGCGAGCAGATGGCGCGCTACTACGCGAATCCCTGGGCCATGTGGCTGATTTGCCCGGTGCTTGTGTACTGGATCTCGCGGGTGTGGTTTGTGGCGAAGCGCGGGGAAATGCACGACGATCCGGTGATCTTCGCCCTGAGCGACTGGGTGAGCTGGCTTACCGCACTGGTGGTGCTGGTTCTGGCCCTTTTGGCCATCTATTTCCCTAGATTTCCGGTCGCCGGATTACACTGATACGAGTTATGCGGGCGGGTAAGGACGCGGACAAGGGCCTCCCGTGTCCGAGGAAGGCATCCCCTATGCGCCGGCGGGATCGTTCGCCTGTATACTCCGGATCAGACTGCGGAGCACGACTGCGAAGGCCGCCAGCACAAACAGTACGGAGAAGCTGGCCAGGAAGGCAGCAAAACCGTACACAAGGAACTGGGTTTGCGGCGGACTCTCGGGATAGGTGGGCGGTGAGACCACCTGAAACTCGTCGATTGTGTTGGCCAGTGCGAGTTCCGCCTGGAGATGGCTTTCCGCCAGGTTTGTGAAGATGTCCGATGCCGTTGTGTGATCCCGTTGGACCGCCTCTTCCAGAGAGCCGCGTTCACGGGAAAGGTCGTCGACCATCATCTCTGTAACGCGCTGCTCGCGCTTCAATCCGTATTCGCGTTCCTTTTCGATGGTCTCGAGTTCCGCCTCCTTGGCGCGGTCGAGCATGATAAGGGCCTTGCGTTGTGCCAAATACCGAGCCTGAAGCGAAACGATCTCGTCGTGAAGCTCATCGATATCCAGTTGCAACTTCTGGAGTTCCAGGGGGGCAGAGGTAAGGATGACCCGGGCTTCGGACAGCTCTTTCTGGAGCAGCACCGCTACGGGGTTTTGGCCGGTGGCTTCCACGCGGAAGGATTCAATGCGCCGGCGATCTTCGGGCCCCAATGACGGAATAGGCGCGGGTTCCGTGGTTTCCGGCTCAATTTCTTTCCCGGCTCTGTCTTTCTCTCTCTTCCGGAGGCGTTCCTGCTCTTTTAATGTCTCTTCTTCGAGTTTCTTCAAAAGAGCCTCGATCTTGCCTTGCTGCCTATCCTGAAGCTGGTCGTCAGTAGACTCTGTGTACGATTTGAGGAGGTCCATGATTTCGGTACGGCGTTTTTCATCTGCCTCGATGCGTCTGGCCGCACGTCTTTCGGATTCCTGCTGGCGCACCCGTTCGGCTTCCCCCGTCGCTTGGGGGAGCGGCTCAAGGTTTGTCTCACCGGCTTCGAGCCCGATCTCCCAGGAGGTTTGCGGCAGGCCCTCCAGCAAGGCGAGGGCATTCGGAGCGCCCAACTGTGCCGCCATCTCGCTTATTTTTGCTCTGGCTTCGTCAAGCTCCCGGTTCTTTCGCATTCTGGCGAGCTGCAACCCTGCCAGAATGCTCTTTTTCGCTTCGATGGCCGTCTCCAGAAGGGGTATCCCAAATTCGGCCTCCGCTGCGGCGATTCGGGCGTCCCAGGCGTCGGCAGTCTCCTGGAGCATCTTGATGGTTTCGGTCTCATACCGTTGCTCGATTGCGAGCCGTTCGGCTTTCAGGTCTTCGAGGAGCCGATTGGTCTCGTCCTTGGTTGTATTGAGCCTGTCGGCGAGTTCCTGGAGGGATTTGCGCTGCTGCCCGGTTTCGTTTTCGAGATACCTGGCGGTCTCTTCTTTGGCCGAAAAGGTAACTTTCGTTGCCCAATCCTTGGCGGCTTCCACCCAGAGCCTGGCCAAATCGTAGGCCTTGTCGGGAGATGGGGCGAAAACGCGCATCTCGATGGTCGGATAATACTCGACGGTGTAGGGCGTTTTGATTTCGAGGCGTGAGTTGGGAATGAGCATGCGCCGCAACTGGGCCACGCCAAGGGGCCTTTCCGAGTCGCGCAGGTGGTAGGAGTTATAGGCCTCCGAGACCGCGGTCAACATGCCTTCGGATTGCAGAAACAGCACATAATCTGTCACATCCAGAGGGTGCGGAAGCAGGGACCCGGGCGTCTTTTCACCGGACTGCGCATCCTCTGTGCTGCGTGACAGCAGCATCTGCTGAGGCCGGACAATGGCGATGGTTTCGCTGACGAAGGTGGGCTTGTGTGTCATGGCGACATAGATTCCAGCAATAAGCCCAACCACCAGGGAAGCCAGCGCAATCCATTTGAAATTTGGGCGCAGCCGGACAAACAGGCGCGCGATATCGCCAAGTTGGCCCCAGTCTTTACTCACTTCCACCTCCAACAGCGCCCACCACGGCGCAACGAATCCACCTTATCATGCAAGTATCTACAAGTCAATCGCTTAGCGTGGTTTAGCGCGCTTACAGCTGAATCGCCAGGGGGGAACAACCGGCAATGGGCACAAAGGCGCTTGCGCCCGGTTCGAGGCCATTGGGTTCGTAGTAGCCGCGATTCAGGCGTTCCACGAACTGCTCGCTGGCGTCGGATTTCGCCAGCACCATCATGCAGCCGCCCAGGCCCGCGCCGGAAATCTGCGCGCCCAGGATCCCGGCAGAGTCCAGCGCGATGTCGACCATCCGGTCAATCTGGGGGATGCTGCATGCATACGAGCCCGGTTGCGCGTACAACTGCCCGGCAAACACCCGGTCGGGGTCCTCGCTCTGGAGATCGCAAATGCGGGCATTGATGTATTCATCGTCCATGGGAGGGACATACGGAGCGCCGTCGGGCCCCGCGACGCGATCGCCGTTGTGAGACACATTCATCATCCACCCGAACCGCTCCATGTCCTTTTCAAGGAGCAGGCGGTGAAGCATCTTGCTGCGTTCGCATTCGGAGATGCCAAAAAGCAGGCGCGCGCGCAGAGGATAGTAATCGCGGGGCGAATGCATCATGGTGATGCGCGCAAAAGCTTCGGCGCCAATGGCGTTTCGGAGTCCCTCAGCGCTGACACTCTCCGGCACGTCGAGCAGGATGCGATAGACGTCGGCGGAACGGATGCCCAGGACGTCGGGTGAAATGTCGCGCAAATGGTTTATCAGCGGGGCGTAATTGGGGAACATCTTGCGAACCCAATGAACCGCGAGTTCGTAGGACGCTACGCGCTCATTGAAGGCCTCGCGCGCGCCCGCAGCTTTGCGTGCCTGGATCCGGGAGTTCGCAATAATCAGGGAGTATCCGTCGGGGAAGGGAACGTAGCCCCGGATCGCAAACGGGAAGAAGCCGACCGTGACGACCTGGCCGAACTGGCTCAGTTTGACGGCGGCATGGTCCGCGCTACCGCCGCGTGTGCCGACAAACCACTCGCCTTCGCCGCACAGATACACGAGGTCATTTGGCGTGACGTCGAGGCCGTTCGAGAGGACAAGGGCCTCTCCCATAGCTACGACAAGGGCCGACGACGAACTCAGGCCCGCGGCCATAGGGATGTCGCCGCTCACGACGCAGTCAACCCCGTGGATGCGCCGGTCCTTGAATTTTTCCTGCAGACGCAGCATCGGGGCCTTGAGATAATTGCCCCAGTTGCCCTGCAGGTCGCTGACCATCTTGAGGACGGCCTCGCTGTCGACAAAATCGCGCCACTGATCCAATCGAACCTGACGCAGCAGGTCATCGACCGAAAACTCGAGGTCCTCGAAGGTATCGGCGTCGAGATTGTGGGCTCGAACGAGGGTGTCGATTCGCGGGCGTGCCACCATGATGTGCTCGCGGTCGATCGCGGTGAGGTTGACGCAGCCGCCCCGATGATCCACATGGCGGCCCATCAGGTTGATGCGTCCCGGGGCGCGGATGACGGCAACCTCGCCGTCTTTTCCATAACACTCCATGAAGAGTTCCACGGTGTGGAGCAGGCGGGTGCGTTTTTCTTCGCGCAGGTTCGGATTGTCGCCGTAAATGGCGCGCAACATCTGCGTGACCTGGCCGTCGGGATTTGCGAGCAATTGGGCCCAGGTTTGGGCCGGTTTGAAGATAGCGGGGTCAAGTGCGACCTTTTCGGCAACATCGAGACCGAGCTTCTTCCGGAAATGCTCTTCGATCTCGAGCAGCTCGGGGGGGCTGTTGAACCCCAGGACGTCCTCGGGATCGTCGACCGATACGGGCATGACCGTCATGCCTTTCGTTACGGCATAGTCGATGGTATCCGTGAGGTATTCCTCTTTCTGCACATTGTCTCTGCGTAGATTGGCGAGAGCCTCGTACAAGACTGGAGCGCGAAACAGGTAGACCGCCTGGTTGACCCACTCGACGGAGTCTTCGATTTCCTCAGCGCTTCGCTGTTCTCCGGCGATTACGAAAGGCGTGCCCTCCTGGGCAGCTTTCTGGAGATCCGCCTTCTCGATGATCTGGAGGAGTCTGCCATTTGAATCGGTCACAATCCTTCCGGCGTTGGGCCAACGGTGCTTGGGCGCCACGACGAGGGCAACGGCGGGGTCCTCCTGCTCGAAAGCGGTGATGAGTTTCTCGAGGGTGCGGGGCTCGATAAGTTTGTCGCCGGCAACAACCAGGACCGGGCCTTCATAGCGCAGTCCGGCCAGAATGCTGGCTCCTTGGCGGGTGGCATGGCCGGTTCCCAGCAGGTCGGCCTGGTAGGCAAACATCACGTTGGGGAACTTTGGCCCCACTTCCTCGACCACGGCCCCGGCCAGATGGCCCACCACAAGGATGTTGGGCGTGCTGCCGAAAAACTCGAGGGTTTCCATGAGATGGCAAATCGCAGGTTTGCCCGCAACGGGAAAGCATACCTTCGGAGTCTTGGGCGACTGCATGCGCCGGCCCTTTCCGGCGCACAAAACAATGGATGCAATCCTTGAATCATGAGTAGGTGCCACGGACAATCTCCCCTCACTGCATCCTCAGCATGCAGGTACTGCACGAACGGCTTCCCGTGTTATGACAGAGAGTATACGAGATTCTCTCCTTGATATGCTATCTTTGGTGCCGGTTCGGAGGTGGGTGGCAGCTGCTGTAAGTTAAAGTCGTGTCTTGATTTGTCACGTTTGCGCGGATACTATGGGCTGCAATGGTTGAAGTTGTTTATGCCACGAATTGCGGGGGAGAGGGCGTGTCAGAAATGGCCAGAGGAGCAGCGCGGCGCCCCCTGATTGCCGTCATCATCCTCAATTGGAATTCGTGGCAGAATACGCTGGAATGCCTGCGATCACTGGCAGCATCCGCCTATCCGCGAGACTGCGTAGGGCTCTTTGTAACCGACAACGGCTCCGGAGACGAGTCGGTATCGAAGTTACGCGAACACCTCGAGAGCATGCGGACCCAGGGGTGGCGAGACCTGGCCCTGGTGGAAAACGGAGATAATCTGGGATTTGCCCGCGGCAACAATGCCGGGTACGCGCAGGTGCCCTCCGAGTATGCGTTCATTTATCTCTCGAATGACGACATCGTGTTCTTTGAGGACTGTCTGGACCGCGTGATAGATGCGTTTGCGGAGCATCCTGACGCCGGGGTTGTGGGTGCGAAGGTACTGACTTACGACAAGCCCCATGTGCTGTCGCACGGAGCCGGGTATGTGAGACCGCTGCTGCTCGGCACGCGTTCCGTCGATGCGGATGAGCCCACCTGTTGTCATTTTGTGACCGGTTGTGCCCTGTGTATCCGGCGGCAAGTAATCGAGGAGCTGGATACGTTGTTCGACCCCTCGTTCTTTGCTTATTGGGAAGATACAGACCTTTGCGCGCGGGTGCGCGCGGCGGGCTATGGCGTTGTGTATTGCCCGCAAGCGCAGGTATTGCACAAGGTTTCGGCGGCAACGGGTGGCGTTGGTGGCGAGATTTCGCCTGCCCGCGTGTACTACATCATGCATGGCAAGACACTGTACGCGAGGAAACATCTGACGCTGGTGTCCCGGTGGCTCTTTTATGGGCTGTTTGCGGCGCGATTACCCTGGTTTGTAGTGCGGACGACCCTCTTGACCGGGTGCAGGGCTGCCCCTTTGTGGAGGGCCTATGCCAGAGGGATTCGGGACGGATGGCTGGGCGTCATCGAGAGGTAGTCCGGGCAGGGCAGAAGTAACAGAGGAAGAACGATTCTAAACTGGTATGGACAGCGGGCTCTCGAGGCCATTTCCCTGTTGCGCACGCGGACCGCGCGCCATGCTTCTCTTGTTGCCGGCGTAAATTTCGGCTCGGCGGTCATGCGCTTTTTCGTTGCCATCATCATGGCGAAGATACTTTCTCCGGAGCAGTGGGGAAACATCGCGGTATTCATAGCCATGATGGACGTGGTTTCTATTCTGTGCGACAGCGGGCTCAATGCCACGCTGGTGCGCTTTGTTGCCGCCGAGGCAAACGCGCGCGCCACAACGGTCCTGGGCCGCTGCCTCTCGATCAAGACGGCCATTGCGGCGGTTCTGCTGGTCGTCCTGTGGATACTGCGCGAGCCCATCTTGAGAAATCAGCAGTTTCCGGAAGCACTGCACTGGGTGTACCCCGTCGCCATCGCCGGGGCGGTGTTCTTGTCGTTTCATGGGCTGATGCTTTCGGTCTTCCAGGCAAAGCAGGAATACGGGCGTTACTGTGTGGCCTATCTGTCGGTGAACGCGTTGCGTATGCTTGGCCTGGGAATGCTGTTGGTACTGGGGATGCTGACCCTGCCGGCCATTACGGTGTCGTTCTTCTCGGCGCCGACGGTAGCGGTTGTGCTGGTGTTTCCCGTGGTGTTTCTGACCGTCAGGCGCACCAGGGGGTTGCCCCGCCCTTCGGCCACATTGAGAGAAATGCTCGTGTTCATGGCGCCGCTCGCGGTCATGAGCGCTATCACCATCGGGAATATGCGGGTGAGCAATTTTATGTTGAAGACGCTGGCCTCGCCCGAGGCCGTGGCCAACTACGAATTGGCGTATCAGATCGGGTTCGTCTTTCCGTTGCTGACGGGGGCGCTGATCACTGTCCTGCTGCCCCGCGTCTCAGCCATGGAATCGCGCGAGGAACTCCAGGGGTACCGGACACGCCTCCTCCGAATGTACCCCATCGTACTCCCGCTTACCCTGGCGGGTATGGTGGTGGGGCCCTGGTTTATCGCTCTGGTATTCGGGGCAAAATACGCGGCTTCTCTGGCGATTATCCGTATCCTCATCATCGGTTTCGGTATTCACATCGTGACGCATCCGTTGAGCCTGGTGTTCTACGCGGTGTCGCGGCCAGTCTACCTGACGGCGATCTACCTCGTGCAATTCGTCGTGATCGTTGTGCTCAATTACTTTTTTATTCCGCGCTGGGGCGGGATGGGAGCGGCCCTATCGGTCCTCATCGCGACTTTGCTGGCCGTATCTGCTATCATTTGGGTCTCGGGGTGGGTGATTCGGGAGCCTGCCACGGGGTCCCGTGACGGCTGACGGATGAACACCGTGCGTCCTTCAATGACACGTACCAGCGAAGATACAGCGATTCCGGCGTCCAGCTACTTTGCCAACGCCCGGCGTGAAATGGCGGAGTTCGTGCCGGAGGACGCGCACCTTATCCTCGAGTGCGGGTGCGGGGAGGGCGTCTTCGGCGCGTTCGTGAAAGAGCAGCGAAACGCGGAGGTTTGGGGGATCGAGCTTTACGCGCCCGCGGCCGAAAAAGCCCGCACAGTGCTGGACAATGTGCTCGTTGGAGACGTCGCGGTTCAGCTCGAAAATGTTCCCGACGGCCATTTTGACTGTGTCGTTTTCAATGATGTTCTCGAGCACCTTGTGGACCCTTGGGCCGTGCTCACGACAGTCAAGCGGAAGCTTTCCGTCAACGGCGTGGTGGTCTGTTCGCTGCCCAACATCCGTTTCCTCAAGGTATTGGGCGACTACGTCGTGCGGGGCGAGTGGCATTACGACGATCATGGAATCTGCGACCGGACGCATCTCCACTGCTTCACCGGGAAGAGTATTCGGCGGCTGTTTGACGAACTGGAGTACGCGGTCGTGAAGCTCTCGGGCATCAACCCCGTGACGAGCTGGAAGTTCGTCTTGGTGAACGCGGTCACCCTGGGCCGTCTGGCGGATACCCGCTACTTGCAGTTTGCATGCGTGGCGAGGCCCAGATGAACGACGCAATGACCGTAGAAGCGTTTGACGAGCGGGCAGTCAGTGACGAGCAATCCGGAGCCCGGACCCAGGGCGCTCGCTTCTTTCCCCTGACACTGCTGGGAGCCATGACGGCCGGATATGTTATCTACGACTATATCTGTTACTTCGCTCCTCCTTCTCAGGCCGTGGCATTTGCGTATGCGCAATGTGCCGTGATCCTCTTTCTGGGAATTGTGAACATACGGTGGGGCGTCTACGGGTTTCTGGTGTGTCTGATATTCGCCGATGAGATTTCCCGCAACTTGTGGGAATACACCGGAGACTCGGGAGTTATCAGCTTTCTCACCGTGTCGGCCGGCGGGGTAGCCCTGGCGAATGTGGCGGCGATGGCCCTCATCAGTGTCGCGCTCGCCGTTGCTGTCTTGCGGTATGTCGAGCGCCCCCGCCCGTTCAGGGTGCATGTCGGGGACTGGGCCGTTATTGCCATTGCGGGCCTGTTTGCCCTGGCCACGGTGCACGGGTTCAAGAACGCATGGGGGAACCCCCGTCTGGCCATGAACCACCTGAACCTCCCGATCATGCTTGCCGGGCTGTATTTTGTGGTCCGAATATTCTTTACGGAGGAGGACCAGGTGTTCCGGCTGTGGCGCATGCTGCTCGTGGCAACCAGCGCCAAGATTATCGGGTGGACCGGCCTGGCCATGCTCGGTCAGGGTTCCATGTTCGGGACGACGCTCCGCGTGGGGTTCGGGGCGGTGTGGACCCTCTTCGTGCTTGTACTTCTGATGGGGGTCATTCTGGTCATTCACGGCCGCGGCATCGCGAAGATGGACCGTCTCGCCGCCGTGGCGCTCATTCTAATGGCAGGAACCCTGCTGCTGATCTCCGCCGGCCGTATGCTCTGGCTTCTTACGGTCTTTGGGCTCCTGGTGCTCGTCATTCTCGACCGAATGCGGTCCAAAATGCTTGTTTTGGGGGTTGGCGCGCTGTGCGCGGTCGGCATCGTCTATTTCGTGGCCTTTCTGGGCGAGTCGATGTTCGAAACCATCGGGTCCATGGCGAGTACTCTGAAAATCTGGGAGTCGCACAGCGTCACCACGTCACACTCGACCATGGTGCGGGCCTACGAGTTCCGCAATATCCACGCTCAGTTGGCGGACCATAACAACCTGCTCCTGGGGGACGGGCCCGGCAGCACGTTCACCGACCGGTATCACCCGTTTCCGTTCGGTTTGAGCGACGGGGACTACCCGATAGCCGAACAGGAGGTGCGCCAGTTCCGAAACTCCCATTCGTTGCTCACGCAGTTGATGCTGCAGGTGGGATACCTGGGGACGCTCGTGTACATCCTGTGCTTTATGCTGCTGTATGTGGCGCTCTTCGGGGCTTACCGGCACGTAGACATTCCTCATATCAAGCTCATCGCGTTGGCGTTGTTGTGTTTCCTGCCGAGCATGGTCTACATGTCGTGGAACTCGAAAGCCAACATGCTGCTGGGGATTATCGTGGGAGGAACAGG
>CAZFOG010000069.1:0-19546 GCA_964520685.1 uncultured Nitrospiraceae bacterium
GCGGGAAATTCTCCGAAGGAAAACCCAGAGGGAAAAATGTAGGGGGAAAATTGGTGTGTGGGTTAGCGGGAAATTTTATCCCTAAATTCCTTTTCTTGTTTCTCAACTTTACGATATTGCTTTATAAAGAAAATAAGAGCCCCAATAAAGCCAATCATTCCTATCGCAGCACCAAAAATCTGAATAATTGCCCAAACTTGTATAGCGAATTCAATTGTATCCATGTTTTATCCTTTTATATTTAAACTAAAATAGCCTCTTTTTGCATTACTGCCCGAATTTTTATGCCTAATGATTTTTTCTTATGTTCTTGATGTTTATTAACGTACCTATGGAAAGCCCAATAGCTATTAAACTTATTACAAGAGAAAAAATATCCTCTGGCTTTAAAAGCGATAGTATAATTTCAAACGTATTCATATTCACCTCTTTCTAATTATATTTAAAACGGAATTCCGTCATATTGCAGCTCCTGTGGAACAAAATCAACATGTGCCATATTTGCGGTAACTTCTTTTTTTAATTTTCTACCCCATTTCTTTAAAACGTTTTCGTAATAAAGAAACCCCCTACAGATTGGTCCATCCGCAGGGGGTAAAGAAAGGAGGTACTAAATTTTAGAAAATTCAGTAAGTATGGCTGGGGTATTAGCATCGAATCCAACCACGTCTAACATCTCGGGGCACGACGGGTCTGCGATACTAAACCCTGTTGATGTCATGCCGATTACAACTAATTTTGCGTTTTTATTAATCGCATTTTGATATGCTTTTAGTGCTTGCATAGGATGAGTGTATCCCGCCCACGTTTCGTTGTCTGTAATTACAACAAATGTATCAACATAAATATTTTTATTTAATGCATCTAACATCGGCTGAGCACAATCTGTTGCTCCAAAGTTTCGTGATGAAACTTCTCTAAAAGCTTCGTCTAATGTAGTATTAGCGGTAATTTTTAAAGGAACTAACGTTCTTTCAAATCCGTTAATAATATAGTTTTTTTCGCTTCTAGCGATAGTCATAGCCATAACAGCACTCGCTTGTGCACAAGACAGAATATCGTTACTTCCTGACATAGACCACGACATTGAGCCTGAAACATCTATTGCTAAATAATATTTATTGTTAGTAGGTTCTACATATTTAAAAGACTTGTAAACTAACTCTTGCAAAGCGTCTACAATCTGAGGAACTACTTCCCAAGAATTGCTGCCTCTCATTCCGTGCCCTTGTTTGTATGTTAGATAAGCTATTATAGCTTGCATGGGGTGCATACGTGACTTTCTAATGGCTTTTTCATCGGTTAAACGCTCTTCGATATCAGCAATAATATCCCATGCGCCGTTTGTAAGCAGTCCGCTTGCCCCAAAATTACCTAAGTTTCTAACGAGAGCGGTCATTCCTAATGTTGGAAGAATTGCTTTTTGTACCTTTGGATTTTTCTTCCATTCTGTTGGAAGGATTTCCATTACGGCGTTTCCAGATTCTTTAATAATAGATACAACTTCTTTTTCTGTTGTGGCTTTTGAAAGAGCGTCCATTGTTTTAAGCAGCCCGATTTGAGGTACTTCTTCTTTCTTTTCAACGAGATAGGAAAAAATATCTTCTTGTTCTTTTACAAGTGGTTTAGGATGCGCTAAACGCAATACGTCTTTGTGAGACCAGCCATCACGTTGCTTATATTTTGCAACCTGAAATGCTAAATCGCTTGCGGACTTTTTTGTATACCACTTCCCAACGCCATTACGAACCGCTCTTCCCCATCCCCTCATTGAGTCAAGATATTGCACAAAGTGGAATAAGTGAGTACCTGTACGAGCGATTGATGGAAGCATTTCTAAAGCCATTTTTGCGCTTTCTTTATAAGTACACGCAATCGCTAATGCGAATAATGCAGGTTCATTGCTTGAAGCACGCCCTTTGTCTGAAATATCTAAAATCATATCCAATGTGTCAACTGGATTTTCTTTTAAACATTCCAAAACAATAGATGCATTTTCTTTAGTTAAAGGCTTTTCTTGAACATAATATGTTCCGCCGGTTGTTCCTAAAATAAGAAAACGTTCCAATTGCTTGAACTTATCAAGTTTAAAAACGTAACCCCCTGCACTATTTTGTACCATGTCTTTCCCGGGAATTGCTTCTTGCTGTGATGTTACTTTGTTGTTTAGTGCATTTCTGTAAGTATTGTGTTGCATTTTGTTCTCCTTAAATAATAGTTGGTCAAATTGATTGCAACAGGGAAATATTAGCCTGATAACCCTATTGCTCCGTACCTGCGTATCGCAAGTTAGAACAATTTTTGTTTGGTTAAAAAATTGATTAAGGGTGCAGTTTCTCAATTATCTGCTAAGCGGGAGAGATAACCTTTATCAGCCGTACCAAACATATTTATAAATAATAAAGTTCTTTACTGTGGTAAAATAAGTGAGTAGGAGTTTTTGTTCACCTTTGAATGATAATCCTACTCTTCCGTACCACAGTTAGTTTAAACTAAATTACGGTCAAGTGTAATAGCCGACGGGTATGCCCATAATTATGGGCGTTATGTTTACTTATAAACAACTCGTGTTATATTTTAAGGGAAGTCAAACACGGAAAAACTTTACTGATGTTAGTCTACCAGCATTCCCATGTAAATGGGAAGGTTTCTCACCTTAGCCATAAGAAGGATAACCGTTTGCTTTCGTACCGCAATTTTATTTAATTTTTAAAGTGCGTATATGGTCAAATTATCGCTGACGAAATTTTACGTGCTCTACCATTGAGCTATGCCCGCCGAAGCAGACAATTGGACTCGAACCAATACAGCGACATTACAAATGTGATAATCGTCAACTGCCGTACCATATATACTTTTTAATGTTCTCAACTGTCCCTAGTATACCACACTTTTATGATTTTGTCAAGGGGCAATTTTGACCAATTTTTTAAATAGGCGGAGGAATAAAAAACTACTTCCCAGACGAAAATAACCCGAAGGCTTAAGGAGATGGGCATCGAGGATTTCGGAAAGGGCAGAAGCATGTATACCGGTATCAGAATGACAGAAGAAGAGAGTTTATTCCTCCGCCTATAGAGCCACAACCAGAACTTGCATCCGGATTCCCCGCTTACAAGACGGGAACATTACTAATTATGTTATTGTGGCATTGTTAAGGTGCTATTTATTTTGTTATTTTATCTATAATCTCTCCCGTTTCCTTTGTTCAACGCTTTATATGTAGAAGTTAAACTATGGCAGTTCGGGCACACAACTTGTAAATTTTCAGGAGAATTATTTTTATGATTTCCGTCAATGTGGTCTATTTCTAAAGGGCATACTCCTGTTACTTTATTTACTTTATCCCATCCGCATAGACTACATGCACGATTGGATTTTTCTATCAAATAATCCCTAATAGTTTTAGATACTCCAAATTTTACATCTCCTTTTATCTCTTTTTTTAACCATTTTTCGATATAGTTTTTTTGCTTATATTCTCGATAACATTCCGGAGAACAATAAAAAATATTTTTTCTTTTTTTATTTTTTAATTCTTTACCGCAATTTTTACAGTACTTTGGCTCCCCGTTTCCTCTCTTTGGGTATTTTTCATTATTATATGTCGAAGAGCAACTCCTCGAACAAAACTTTTTTTGCCATTTAGCAGTTAATTCTTTATCACAATTTAAACATTTATTCATATAATATCCTCTACGCCTCTAAATTTTGAGAAGGAAGCGAGAGGGTTACGCTTGTCGGGCGGGTAATTACTCCGCTCTATCCTTCTCATTTATATCTATTATACCACACTTTTCCCTTTTTGTCAAGGGTCAATTTCGACCAACTTCAGACTGTTTTTTCGGCTATCTTCTTGTCAATCATTTCATGGGCAATATCCATGTGGATACCTTGCTCTACTAATTCTTTGATAAGAGTTCTTCTTCTTACAACAGACCCCTCGCATATGTATATTCCTGTTAGTATACCTTCAAGAGACGCAAATAATTCTTTCCAAGTTTTGTACATATATTCATAGTATATTCCATCCCGGTGTACGGTAATCCAGAACTGGGTCTTTCCATCCATTCGAAAAGTAGTTAGAGAAACATCATACAAAACCGAATTTTTAAAGCCATATTTTGTCTGATAATATTCTAAAATATCAAAACTTTCTTTTTTCCAATCCTTTTGTTCTCTCACCGAGTATTCTCCTGCCGGTTTTATAAACTAATTATAATTTTCTTTTGCTTCGATTGCTTTCCATTTCCTGTTCCAACAATCATCACAGTAGATTCCTGCAAAATATCTATTTCTTTTCACATCATGATAATTAACAACGTTTCCACAATCTGAGCAATGAACTTTTCCTTGTGTGTACTCTTCACTAATATCAAGAACTTTTTTTATAAAATCTCGCCTTTCTTTGCTATCTTCTGGAACTACCCCCGAAGTAAGAGCGATTGAACCATAAGTATCCCAGACAGCCAGTTCATGCCATGTTTCTTTAGTGCTAATGTGCTCGTGCTCATATAACATAAAAGAAAATTCTGTTCCATAAATATTAGAAAATCTTGTGTTTCCATTTGCCCATTTATAATCAACCGCATCTTTTACAGCCTTGCTAGCTTCTTTTAGCTCACTAATAAATTCATCAAGGTTGCCCATCATTCCGTTTGTAAAAGTCATGTAATTTATAACAATATAAGGGGTGCAAGTAATCATTTTCGTATTCTCCATAAGTATATTTTTTTCTTACTAACTCAATATGTATTATAGCACACTTTTCCAATTTTGTCAAGGGGCAATTTTTACCAATTTATAAGCGCCTAAGAGGATTTGAACCTCCACAAGTCGATGGTTCGCAACCATCCGCACTATCCGTTATGCTATAGGCGCATTAGAGTTCCGAGTGAGGCTCGAACTCACGATACTTGCTTTTGCAGAGCAACACCTTTCCAACTTGGTTATCGGAACATGAGCTCCCGAGTGGAGTTGAACCACCCTGAAATCGTTTAGGAAACGATTCCCTTATCCGCTAGGGTACGAGAGCGTTTGTAGCCACTGACGGTAACGCTCCGCCTTTTTCTGGATGTAAGCCAGACGTTATATCTTTTCTACTAAGTGGCTATAACAACCCCGTCTCGATTCGGACGAAAACCGAAGAATTCAAAGTCCTTCGTGCTACCATTACACCACGGGGTTATAGTGCCTTCTGATGGAATCGAACCGTCGTCTCGGTGGTTAAAAGCCACGTGCATTACCACTATGCAAAGAAGGCTTGTTAAAGTGCTCTCGGTTGGATTTGCACCAACACCTTACAAATTAAGAGTTTGATGAACTGCTGTTATTCTACAAGAGCTTGTGACCTCAGCGAATTCTGCCATCGCATTTCTGAAGTGAAGGTCCAGCTTCCTACTTTTAGAAGATGAGGTCTTATGCCGACTCAGAGACTTGAACTCCAGACTTCTCGATTTTCAGTCGAGCTCTCTTACCACCTGAGATAAGTCGGCTTAGCGGAAACGGTGTGATTCGAACACACGAGCGACATTTTTGCGCTAACTCCTTAGCGGGGAGCCTCGATAATCCATCTCTGACACGTTTCCATAGTGCCTCCGGTGAGACTCGCACTCACAAGCCAAATATTTTAAGTATTTGAGGTATGCTAATTCCCTTCACAGAGGCTTGTGCCTTCAGTGGGAGTCGAACCCACAAACCTGATATTTTGAGTATCAGAGGTATGCCAATTCCCGTCACAAAGGCTTTGTGCTCCCGAGAGGACTCGAACCTCCAGAACTTTGTTCCTAAGACAAATATGTATACCAATTCCATCACGAGAGCATTTGCGGGCATACGGAGAGTTGAACCCCGATTTCTTGTTCGACAGACAAGTGTAATCAGCCGTTATACGATATACCCATTACTTAATTGTTAATGTACTAAGCGTCTTATGAGAATCGAACTCATATTTCCAACTTGGAAGGATGGCACATTGCCGTTATGTTAAAGACGCAAGCTGGCAAGGTAGGACTCGAACCTACAAGACAATTAAGTACGAAGTTAACAGCTTCGCCCGCTGCCAATTACGGTCTACTTGCCAATATTCAGTGGAGCTTGAGGGTAACGCTCCCTCCTTTTCGGTATGCAAAGCCGATGTAATCCTTCTATACTAAAGCCCCTTAGTCGGAAATGCAGGTAACGCTCCTGCGCCTCATGCTCCCAAAGCACGCATACTACTATTATACTAATTTCCGTTAAGCTGAGGGAGAGGGATTTGCACCCCCGTGCCCTTCATCAGGGCGTTCTGTTTTCAAGACAGCCGCGATTGTCTAACTCTGCCATCCCTCAAAAAATCAGGCATGAGGGGTTTGCGCCCTCTCTTTCTCCTCCACAGGGAGACGTGCTACTATTAACACTAATGCCGGTGTAGCGAGGACAGAAATCGAATCTGCTTTGAAGAAGTTATGAGCATCTTAAGATACCAACCTACCCCTCGCGATGTTAAAGGTGGTGACTGAGTGAGTCGAACACTCCACGACTATTAGATTTCAGCTCTAGCCATCGCGCCACCAAACATGTGTGTGGTGAAGGATTCGAACCTCCGAAGGCGCACCATCTAGTTTACAGCCAGACCTCGTTGACCACTTGAGTAACCACACATATTACACATATTTATTTTTTAATGTTCAATAATTACATTATACCACACTTTTGTCATTTTGTCAAGGACCAGTTTTTGTGGGCTTAGAAGGACTCGAACCTTCAACCTTACTTTAGAAGAGTATAATTATGTCCCTTTAACTATAAGCCCTTAGTGGATTTAGAAGGAATCGAACCTACAGCCTTGCCCTTATCAGAGGCACGCTCTAACCAATTGAGCTATAAATCCTTAATTCATATACTATACCACATTTTTATCATTTTGTCAAGGGCAAAATTGGCATACATTTTAAATAGTATTTTTCTTAGTCATAGTATACCCCCTCTAATGGGCATCGGTCATCTCTTATTATGTCATAAGACCATGTACTTGCTTCCCCATCAGGGATTACCTCATACAATTCTAGGAAAGAACAATGGGGGTAATCATAATAATAAAAGCCTTCGCATTTTTCGCATGTTTTTGGCAACTCTTTTACAATGATTTTTACTAGATTTGCCATATTATACTCTTTCGTATTCAACTATGAGAATATCTTTTTTCTCTTTATACTGCATCGCAGATTTTCCCCGCTTTGCAGACTCATAAGTGCCATAGCAACGAATAAATGGTTTAGCGGAAGAACCGCCCCCAACAACAAATTTCCCATCTTCAAACATTAAAACATAAACTTTTTGTTTTTCCATTTTAATGCTACTTATCTATCTCAGCCGCTCTTTTATGCGCCATCATTACAATTAGGGCAACCTCGTTTCTGAAATCCCCTTTCCCAATAGCTATAACCAATCTACCAACACAGTAATCAATAAATTCGTTAAAATCCATTTTCAAATATTCATTCATTTTGTTCTCTCCACGCTGTTTCTACAATCTCCATGGTTAGATTGTTGATTTTTTCATAATCAACATCATATGGCAATTTAGAAGTTTCGTATACTTTATCGGCACGCTTTTTTAAGCGGTCGCTTTCTTCTCGGATTTGTTCAAGACTCCACTCGCCACGCTTAATCGCTTTCAATTCTTCCGCATCGGGTCTTTCTACAACCAGTTTACCTGTTTCCATCATTTCGATACCCATTCTAAAAATGCGAATTGCGTGTGACGCATTTTTAGCGTCAAACCCCAAGGATTGAAACAATTGTCTGCGCTTGTCGCCCATATACCCCTCGAAGCCTTGATTGGTCATTTTATGAAGTTGACCATAACCATAGCCAACAAACGCCTTATGGATTTTCTTTGAAGTAAAAAGGTCTCTATTATCAAGCAATAATCTACCTGCACCAGTAATATTAATATACTTATCTTCCCCCATCCAAAGCAAAGAAAGAATATTTGGATTACCGCCAGCCAAAAGAGAAACCGCTTTTTTAACTTCGTATACAACAATATCCCAAACGCCTTCTGTAATTTCCTGTGTACCTCTGGAATGAAAATCCTTCAAACCAAGATAATACTCCTTTGGCGGTACACAGACTGCCATGGTGTCAATGTCATCAATAAAAAATTGGTCGTCTGGCTCTAATCGAGTGCCATGGGCATAACTACCCCGATAGGCGTGAATAATATTCCATTTACCTAGCCCTGGATTTCTATCAATTAAATTTTGAGGTAGAATTAATTTTTCGTTTTCCATTTTTTCTTCTTATTATAAGTTTTATTGCATATAAAATGGTTCATATTCCTTAGAAAAATGCCATTTTTTACCAAACATTTCAAAAGTTAAGTGCTCTACATTGCGGTCAATCACCCACCCGCTTTCAAATACGATTGTTATAAAACGAAGTCTCAAAGTGGTATAATAAGCGGTTTCCATAAATTGTGTACCGTATTTGCGAACCATATTTTTTATAAAATTAAACATGTTTCTCCTCATATTTTGTACGCAAATCGTTACCTCTGCTGTCCTCAAAATCGTAGGGATAGCACTCTTTGCATATGTCAGGAAGGTCAGTTTCTTTTATAACAGTTTCCGCAAGCTCTTCCCAATTAATGCAGTTTACGCAATAAACATGCCTATACTCCATCTTGTTTCCTCTTTTTCCCGTTATCTGTCTTGTAAAAACCATTGCCATTAAAAATAATCCCTACTGGCAGATAAACTCTTCTGCAATTTTCAGAATGGCAAGTCGGGCATACCGCATTGTACCCTAAAAGAGTACTGTAAGTAGCATCCAACTCATGGCGGGTCTTGCAAACCAGGCATTCAAATACATATGTGTGAAAAACTTTTTTGCCCTCTTTTATTTATTATCCTTTAATGCTCCCTAAAGGAGTTAGCTCTACAATCGCTTTTACTAAGTCTTTTTGGTTTTCCATTACAACATTAATTGATTTATAAGCCCCCGGCGCTTCATCGAGTTCTTTAATACTCCGCAATCCGTGGACAATTCCTGCCATTTTATTTTGTTCTTCTTCTAAGTTTAAAGTTTTTCCAGCTTCTTTTCTTCCCATGCGCCTACCTGCACCATGCGAAGACGACTCAAAACTATCGGAGTTTCCAAGCCCTTCTGTAATATAGCTTTTTGTCCCCATGGAACCGGGAATAATACCTCGCAAACCTAAGGTGGCTTTAGTTGCACCTTTTCTATGAACAAGAAGATTTTGCCCAAAATGGTGTTCCATAGCCGCATAGTTATGGTGAATGTTTACCCTGTCAATCTCTAAACAAGGGGCAATATCGGAAACAACATTAATTACTCTGTTCATCATAAGAGCACGATTAGCAAAAGCGAAATCGAGACAGTAATTCATCGCCATTAAGTATTCTTGACCTTCTACCGTGTCTAAAGGTAAAAACGCAAGGTCGTTATCTGGAATATTAGATGCCCATTTACCACAAAGGGCTTGCGCTTTTTTATGATACTCAGTGGCGACTTTTAATCCAAAATTACGACTTCCAGAATGCAGCATTATCCAAATATGATTGTCACTTCCTTTTTGAATTTCAATGAAATGATTCCCTCCTCCGAGTGTACCTAATTGATTTTTTGCGGAAGTTATTTCTTTTTGAATAATTGAAATATCCGGGGCGTTGTCAAAACCCGCCCATTCCTGATTTTCTTTTTGGTGCGCAAAACCAATCGGAATTACTTTGCGAATTTCTCCCATGATGCTCTTAATGGTAGCCGTGTCTATATCCGTAAGAGATGTTTTAACAGCGGACATCCCACACCCAATATCTAAACCAATTGCATTTGGAATTATTACTTCTTTGGTTGCCATTACTCCACCAATAGGCATACCAAAACCCGGATGGCTATCCGGCATTATAGCAATCCATTTGACTACAAACGGATGATTAGCTAAGTTCTTGGCTTGAGCTAATGCCCCGTCTTCGATATCATCGAGCCACAATTTAATCGGAAGTTTTTCTGTATCAATAACTCTCATTTTGTCCCTACTCCTACGAGTATAAGTTAACTAATTCTAATACTTTCTTTTGTTTTCTATCCAAACTTATTTCACCTTTATCATATTCCAACCACTTCATAAACATAATAGCTTTTTTTCTTGTTAGTTGCATATTATAGAGATTATCCCTTTTATTTCGTGTAAGATTTATTTCAAAATCACAAACTTCCTTCATTATATTTTTTAAATATTTATACATATTTTCACTACTAACACATATTGAGATAAAAGGTATGTTATAAGCTTTTACTATACCAAAAGAACCGTCTGCGTCTATATACCCTCGCACAAAAGAGTTATGAACAAAAGGAATAATAGGCGGTCTTACCGTTAGATGCTTGTCCCCTTCGATAAATCCGGCAGCCATTATCGTTTTGCGAAATTCTAAAGAATTAACTCTTAAAAATATTGACTTATAAATAGATTTAAACGGATTTGTATCTCTCGTTCTTGTACCAATATACGCTTTTACGTTCAACGAGTCAAAAACAGATGCTAACTTATATATAATATCTCTGTCATCATAATTTATTTCTGTAGATAATCTGCCCCTGTTTCTTGTTGTGTTATAAAGCCCCCCGTCACCGGCAAACCATCCGTATAAATATGACAAATCGCTATCGAGTTCTAAATACTCCACGTTTTATCCTCTATTTGTTCTTCTCTATTATCTATTTTATAAAAACCATTTCCCTTAAAAACAATTCCTACTGGTAAATAAACTCGCCTACATTTTTCAGAACGGCAAGTGGGGCACACTGCTTTATATCCTAAAAGTACACTATAACTGGCGTCTAACTCATGCCGTGTATTGCAGTCTAGGCATTCAAACACATATGTCGGCATAAATTTTAGCCTACGAGCATGAAGCAATAATAAAAAAGATAGCAAAACAAACAAGTATGATATCTATAATAGGCATTATACAAGTAACACACCCTCGTAGTGGTTCCTCTTTATCGTTGACCATCGCAACATATCCAACAAAATCATCAAAATCGTTATCGTTTTTCATACTTCCAGTATACCACACTATTTGGCACTTGTCAAGGGGCAATTTTATTCTCTTATTCTTGCCCCGTCAACCATTATTCTAAAGGCAAACCCCATTTAATTCTGTACTTTTTATCATTCTACTCCCTTAAAATATTTGGGTAATCTCCATCTATCAATTGCTGGTATAAAGGAATTGTCACTTTCCTCACCCCGATTTCAGAAGATTGAGATTTCGCAAATTCGTAAGGTTTTCCTTTAGCTTTTTCTTTCAATTCGCTAATGTTTTCAATTGCGTTTGATAAGGAAGCAACCCAATTGGTATACCCGTTCTCTGTTACAATTCCAAACTCTTTTAATTCAGCATATGTTATGTAGTCTGTAGCCACCCAAGGAACTTGCAACGCCATATATTCAAGTACTTTAATCCAACTTCTACGCTTATCGTATTCTCCAGATAAAGGAGCCAGCCCAATATCAAAACTTTTAATAAGTGAGGTAAATTGTTCTTCTGGAACATATGGTTGAAACACCTTATTTTTTACTTCCAGATTATCAAAGTTGCGTTTATCCCCGCCTAGTAATATTTTAACTTGTGGATATTTTTTCCCTATCTTTCTGAGAGCATCAAGCACTCCGCTTTCGACAAAGCTACTATAATGGGATAGGCTTCCATGCCATCCTATTATAATCTCTTCATCTCCATGGGGATACATTGGCTCTATGTTTTCATACTTATCCCAATCTAAAAAGTTATGCACAAAATAAGTATCTGTGTGAGTAGTCCAATCGAAAGCAAGATTTACCGATGGAACCTGAACCCCTTTCAACATTTTAAGCCCCCATTTAAACTGTTCAATGGGGATAGGCTTCATATTAACCGTTTTAATATTGCCATTTTCTTCTTTTATACTAATTTCCCCATAATTCCAAAATCTATAAGAGGGGTTCATGGGATGCATAATATGATAAGCGTCGTCGAAAATCCCTATAACCGTTTTCCCTCTAACTTTCCAAAACTGAATTGCGGTTAGAGTATCTCCAAAATAATTTCTTTCTACAACAATAATATCGGCTTCGTGAGATAGTTTTCGTGCTTCATCTGTATTCTTAGCCCACTCGTTAACGTGTATTGTGTTTGCAGTGTGCCCCTCTAGTTTATTAATATACTTAGCCGGAATTAAACAATTCCATTTTGAACAATTTAACTCGTGTTTATGGTCGGCGTATACGTACAATACATTCATCTATTTTCTCCTTTGTTTTTTTTCTGTTGCTGATATTCATAAATCTTATTTACGTGATTTATAAAATCTTTTTCGGTTAATGAATTTTTAAAATAATTACATTTTTTGCAACACGGAACAACGTTGCTAGTAATATAACCGATATCGCTACTTTTTCTATCTATGCCGTTTGCAACATATACATCGTTTCTATTTTTATAATAGTTTGATGGCTTTTCCCCACAGTAAAAACAATCAGCATCGACAATTCTTTTAAATTCTGTTTCTGTCAGTTCAAACACTAAATTTCGTGACATAGCATTTCTTTTATATGTGTCTAACATTTTATGAAAAGCAGAATGACCACTTTCTTTTTTAAATAAAGCAGAGTGCATTTCTTTATTGTAACATCCACAAGATTTTGTACTACCGTTTTTTAAATTTTTTGCAAGGACACTTTTTACTGTACCACAATCACACAGGCATTCCCATTTTGCGTTTTTATGCTTTGCTGGATTTTTAACTTGTTGTAATACAAGAAGCCTACCAAATCTCCTTCCTGCTATATTGTCTATTGTCATAAGGCGTAATCCTCTGGGTTTAGTCCGTACTTTTTCAATGTATCATTTTGGTGCTTAATAACTTCCTCTTTGTTAATGGCAGTATCCCTCCACCTTTTATAGATTATTGGGTAGCTTGAAATAAAGTTTTTATTCCCTGTTGCTTGAGAATTGTCACTTTTCCTTAGGCTGCATTCAACATCAATTAATCCTAATTCTGCAAAATCAGAATTACGGCTAATTGCAATCCAAAAATCGTAATCTTCTCCAGTTTCCAAAGACGTATCAAATTTATAATTTCCGGATTTATCCCACGCCTTTTTTGAAAATAATACGCAACAATTAGGGGCAATATTTTGTAATAGTAGCAAATCTTTGTTAAAAGGAGAATCCCAATATAGCTGTTTGTGAACACTAATATAGGCATTTTTTTCTTCGTTTTTCTCCCAAATATCTTGAAGTGCCCTAGTATATACTACTTCTGCTTTTAGCTTTTCCATCATGTGCACTCTGAATTCTAGGGCGTGTGGGAGTAAAATATCATCGTCATCTAAGAACATAATATAACTACCTGTAACTTCATCTAACCCTAAGTTACGTGCTCCTGAAGGACCTACATTGTTTTCGTTATTTATATATTTAATTACGTTTTCTGTTAAAGAGTTTCCTTCGTCTACAATTTCTTGAATGTCTATGCCCCCGTCGTTTACAACAATTATTTCGAAATCTTTATATGATTGCATTAAGATGGAGTTTAATGCCCTAACGAGTAATTGTGGTCTATTATAAGTAGCCACGATAATTGAAACCTTTTTATTTTTAGGTTTTCTTTCTGCCATTCTTTCTCCTTATTCTATATTTTTAGGTATGAATATACCTATATTGTTTTATTATACCACACTTTCCTGTTTTTGTCAAGGGGCAAATTTAGGGTCTTTTATAACAAAATGCTCATATCTTTTCATTGGGACAGAATAATCTATATTTTTCTTTAAAATATCAGAATAGCTTTCTGCTTGAATGCACAGCATAGGAATAGATATGTAGCATCTGAAATTAGGAACGATATAATCTCCATATATCACATCTATGATATGGCTTTTATTGTACTCAATTGTATTTACTAAAAATTCAATAAAACGTTTGTTTACCCCATAAGCATGAGCGGAATAGCAATGAGAAAGCCTAGCGAGATGTTTTGATACTTGATATGCCGGGCGAAGTAAATTTCCTCCAATGTAAAACATATCCCATTCAACATCAGACAAATCTTTCAATATTGGGTCTAAATAAACAAGATTTTCATCTATGAATTCGGCGTCATCTTCAAATATTAGTACGTTTTCATTTATTTCAAGCGCCATTTTAAGAATTTCTAAATGAGAAATGGTCGTCGTAACATCTGTTCTGGCACTATGTCTTTGTGACTTATAGTTTATTTTTGTAAATTCTTTCTCAACCGCGTCTTTTCTATCTGTTCGTGCGTCTAAATTTACGTAATACGAAATCGGGAATAATTTTTGTAACAT
Source organism: uncultured Nitrospiraceae bacterium (assembly GCA_964520685.1). GTDB lineage: Bacteria > Hydrogenedentota > Hydrogenedentia > Hydrogenedentales > SLHB01 > UBA2224. Next base: position 14,363 of record CAZFOG010000069.1, read on the forward strand.
TATTTTAGCCTTAATTTTCCGGAGTTTATTCCCATAAAGAAATTATCGTTTCCGTTTAACCATTTTACGCTTTCTTCTGTAAATAAATCTTTGTATTCAAGAACAAAGTTTTTACAATCTATGTCGTTTGTATTTCTAGCTTGACCTCTCCACCACTCACTATCGGGGCTTAGCCTATGCCAATAAAAAGAATTATTTAATATTGCAATTCTATATCCATTAGCCAATTGTCTAAAGCCAAATCCCCAAGACGCCATCCCGTGCCCGACAGGATACCCCCCTGAGTTTATATAACTCTCTTTTGTGAATAAATAATTTCCCGACGCCGGTGGCACACTATTATTAGTTATAACATTAGTAAAATCACAAAAACCATTGTTGTGCCTATATATCCATTTACCTGTTTCTTTTCCCAAAACATAAAAGTTTTTATAAAAAGAAAAAGAAGCAGCTCCTTCCCCTGTTTCTTCTAGTAAGTTTATAAGAGGTTGTATTGAGCCATCTTCTAATACATTATCCGCATCAAGTCTGAATATAATATCGCCTTTTGTATTTAGTGCGCAGGTGTTTGCGGATAGCGCCTCTCCCATGTTTCTAGGATGATAAAATATTTTTAAATCTTGATGTTTTTCTTTTTTATACTTTTCTAAAACCTTTTTTGTATCATCGGTAGAACCGTCTTCTGTGCATACAACTTCAAAATCAATATTTAATTTTTGGTTGTATATTGAGTCTAATGACTCTAAAACAGTATTCGCACAATTATAGCACGGTAATATAAAAGAAAGTTTATTATATTTTTTCATCAAGTCTCCCGTATAAAACATCTGAGTAATCTTCGTTTTTATGCAATACAGCTATTTGTTTATAGCAGTCGCCAATGCAAGCTTCAATTAATTTTAAATCTCTTACTTCGATTAACATAAAAGTAGGCGAGTGCCTACTGAAATCTAACCCCTTTAGAACTTCGGCTTCATAACCTTCGACATCTAAAGAGAGTAAATCTATGTATGTAATATTATATTTCTCTAATAAACTACTTAAGGTTTTTGCAGGAACCTGTAATCTATAATCTCTTTCTGATTTTTTTAGCCACTTTAAGCCACTGTCAACATGCTTTTTCTCGTTTATAACGTTATTTTCAATAATGCTCATTAGATTACAGTAATGTATTTCTATAGTATTTTCTGCATACTCGTTTGAAACTAGTGCGTAATTTTCCACTATGCAATTTGGGCGATTTTTAGCGCATTCTTTACTTAAATCGGGAATAGCTTCAATTAACATCCCGTTCCATCCGTAATTTTTTTCGAAGAGAAGGGTGTTAGTTTGCGAAATACCATTATTTGCGCCAACTTCTATAAAAAATCCATTTCTCTTGTTTATATATTTTAATAATTTTATATCTAATTCATTTAAGCTATATGAGTGCATATTTTTATACTAACTCTTTGAGTGCATATTTGCACCACTCTCCATATTTTATTTTCTCCCATGTATCTAATGTATTTCTACTCATTTCTTCTAGTTTTGATGTATCTATATTTTCTAAAAATTCCTTGGTTTTATTTGGGTCATCTAAATAAAAACTACAAGAATTCCAATCTATATATTGTTTGAAAGGTCTTGTATCTATATCCCCTATTAAAAAAGGAATTGTTCCAAATTGCATGGCTTCATAGAAGCGGAAACTGCTACCCCCATACCCTCTCGGGCAGAGAGCTATCTGTGAATTTTCCATTAGATTTACAAAATGTTCTGTTCCATAGTTTCCGTTGTATAAAGCTACATTTTTATTATCTTTAAGTGAATTAGCCATTATTTGTCTGAAAGGGTGTGTAGAAAATATCCCCGCAAAGGACGCTAATATGGTTTTGTCTTTCCATTGTTTTTTTCTTTCTAAAGGGGAAGCGAGCAAAGGAATGTCTATCCCTTTTTCTGTCTTTCTCGAAGAAAGAAATATTGTAGCTGCTTTTAAGTCTACTATAGGTCCATCATCATACTGGCAAACGGTAAAAACCTTATCATACTCTAGATTTAAAGAGTCAACATAATCTTGAAGTATGTCTCTTCCCCAACTTGACCAAGAATGATTTACATGCCAACGAGTCCAAAAAATAGGTAGATAAATCCAGTCAGCATTATTTTTATCCAAAGTAGTAAGATTATGGCGTTGTAAATAATCCAATATATCTTGCTCAACTCCATATTGCCTATTGTATTGAGGATACGGATGAGCAATACCGTCTGGTTGAAATTCCTTATTAATAGGGTGTATATATATTTTCATACTATAATGTTTTCTATAAATAATAATACTTTATCATCTTATCGACTTCTTTTTCCAGTTTATCCAACCCGCTTTCAGAGGAAATATACCAATCGAAAATCCAATAACGCAAAGATGTTTCAGAGGGGTGGCATTGCTGTTCTTTTGTTAAACCGTTATCAAAATTCTCTCGCTCAACATTTATAGAAATTGTTTCAAAATTTTTATTTACAGCCATTTGCATAATCTCATTTGGAAATCTAACATCGCAAATACAAATAACGTCAAAATCGTCTTTAATTATTTCAATAAGGTTTATGACCGCATCCACCCAGAAGTCCGGATATTTAGCCCTTATTTTATCTGTGCCGAGCCATTGAAGAAGCGTTCTTCCTTTATCATCCTTATTTCCGTCCCACCCATAGTATTCCTTTGCAATGAATTTTAAATAGTCAGCATAATTAATAATTAAAACTCTTTTGCCTTTTTCTTCTAACTTCTTTTTTACTATTTCGCCACAGGTTGTTTTCCCGTGCTTGGCTTTACCACTGAACAATAATACTTTTGTTACAGGAGACCGTTTATCTTGCATACTTTTTCTATGTCCGTCCAGTTTCTAACTCGTTTATTATATTCGTATTTTTCATTCCAAGGCTGAGTATAAAGATACGCTTCTTCAGCTATACTATTAGAAATATTGTGCCACCCATCATCAAAAAATAAATCTCCATATGTCGTTGATTTATCTTTTGACTCAATATAATCTTCGTGTTTTACATTAAATCCTTGAGAGTTTAGCCATTTTAACTTTACTCCGCCGTTATGCCAGTTTGCCGCTGTTATGTATATAACCCTGTGTCCGTTTTTTCTCAAATTATTAATAACTTTTTTAGCGCCTTTTATAGGTTTTACAAGATTATAAACTCGAGGGTCATGAACAAAGTCATATATTTTCTCCCCACAAGACGGGACTGTAAATTGGGAAATATCCCAATCAGTTATGCTTTTTTTCTTGAGATTGTCCACATATTGCCAATTATACCAACTCAGCCAAGGCTTGATTAAATCAGCAACAACATCATCTATATCAAATAATATAATTTTATTTGTCATGCTACGTCGTAGTTTTCTCCATCTACAATAAATGATTGTTTTCCATATTTTTCAATATAAAGCCCTAAGAATTTAGCAAAAGTATCCCTTTCTACAATGGCTTTTCTATAAAAAATAGTTTCAACTATCATATAAACAACCATTAGTACACACACTGCAATAAAATATACAAGAGGTACAGTCAAATAATCTCCTATCACTAAGACCACAAATTTTGAAAATACTTATGAAGCAATTCAAAAGAGTGGTGAAACTTTTTTAATTCGGCTTCAGGATGAAGCATACAATTGTCTACATATGCATACTGTTTAAACCCCTCTTCAATTTCAAATAAGATTTTATTCCAAGAATTCTTTGCTAAAATATGTACTTCTTTGGAATATTCTCCGTCTTCGTTAGTTGAAAAACCTAATTCAGTATAAATAACAGCGGGCGCCCCTACCCCTCTCATTCTTAGTTCTTTTACTAGTTTTACAATAGTATCTGCTAAATACATATCCATGCTCCACCATGCGGTGTCATCGTATCCTCTGGTAGCACGTTGCCATGCGTTTTTAACTTTGCGAGCGTTACCTAAAGTTAAAGTCTTTGCGGCATAAATGGCTCTCTCATACCACGGGACTTCTGGCATATCCAATAAATCAGTTAATTCAAACGTATCTTCTTTCATTTTTTAATCTCCTTGTTTTTATTTTTTAGTGCTCCGAGAAGGATTCGAACCTTCACATGCCTTGCGAGGGTCTCACGCTTATAAGACGCGGGCTTTCACCATTAAGCTACCGGAGCAAAGTAGCGGTGCTTGCATTGCAGCAAGTTCTTCAACCTTATGAGGGTTGTGAGATGTCTGCACCTCCCCACCGCCTTGTCAACTAACTTCACATATTATACCACACTTTCTTATTTTTGTCAAGGGGCAAATTTATTTTTTCGTATCGAGTGTTATAAGAACACATATCATAAACACGATATGCGCCCCAACCCCAACAAACCCTATTAGATTTTTTGTTACAGCAAGTACACACAAAACATATACTGGAAAAGCAATAATAAACATGCCAATAATTAAAGCACTTATTGCAAAAAACGTTTTAGCCGAATCTTTTAAAAAATCCATTTTATTATCTACTTTCTAATTCTTCTATATAGCTTTCCAACGCTATTCGCGCATCTATAGCCCTGTCTTTTGCTTTTTGCATTTCAACGGGAGATGATTTACTTCTAATATACCCATAGGCTTCTATGGTGGCATTTGTTACTTTTATAGTCAAGTCATCAACCAATTGTTTTGCCTTTGGGCTCAACCCTCTTTTTTTATCTTCTTTTTCATTTTCAAAATCAATATCCTCTTGAATTCTATTTATATCGCCTATATTCATTTTACCTCTTTATTATCTACTTTACGGGTAGTCATAAGCTCGATACGGCTTCAACTCGTCTAGTAACGCCTCCAGCTCGGCAATGCGCTTTTTCAACGCATCCTCAATTGGACGGGTGTTCCAGTTTTCTGCTTCATTTTCCGCACCGCATTGACAGTAGGCAATAAATGGCAAACCATCTTGCAACTCCGTGCTTAGAACATTTTTCCCACCACAAAACGGACACGGTCGTAATTCTTCTTCGCTCATTCCTCACGCTCCTTCCAGTCTTTCACAAGTGCATCCCAAGCTATCTTGCCACCCTCATAGTCGCTACACTCAGCTAATAACTCCCCAGCCTCAATAAGCTGGTTGATGAATCCTTCAAGTTTGGCAATGCGCTTGTTAAGCCCCTCTTCGATTTCATCTCGCTGATTCAGCATAATG
>CAZFOG010000070.1:0-19340 GCA_964520685.1 uncultured Nitrospiraceae bacterium
GCCGTGGCGGCCGGGGGACGTCTCGTGGTGTCGCCCACGGAGTTCGACACGCCTTCGCAGGGGTGGTTTTATGCGCCCGCGGTGGTTGCGGACGCGCCGCAGGACTCGTCCTTGATGCAGGAAGAGAGCTTCGGCACGGTTATCGGCATTTTGCCGGTCAGCGGCGACGAGGAAGCGGTTCGCTTAATGAACGACAGTGAATATGGGCTGACCGCCTCGATCTGGACGTCAGACGAAGCGCGTGCCATTCGCATCGGCGAGCAGGTCGAAACCGGCACCTTCTACATGAACCGGTGCGACTACCTGGACCCGGCCCTGCCGTGGTGCGGGGTACGGGCCGGGGCGCTACCCTGTCCCGGTACGGCCTCCTCGGCCTTACCCGCCTCAAAAGCATGCACCTGCGCTTGGAACTGCCGTAAAGAAGATTCTGGGGAAAACCTTTTTGTCAAAAAGGTTTCCCCCAGACCCCTTTCCAAAAATCATTCGTTTCGCTTCGCAAGAGCGGCTTCAGCACGTTTTTCTTTGCTTCTTTCTTTTTTCGCAAAAAGAAAGAAGGATCGGCTTACATCGCCGCGCGGAACAGCGCTTTGAAGTCGTCCCGGCTGACGGGGCGTGGGTTCGAGGTGTGGCAGCCGTCCTGCACGGCCGCGTCCACCAGCGCAGGTATCTGTTTCCGGTCGACCCCTGCCTGCGACAGCCCCTCGGGAAACTCGAGGTCGCTCAGCAGTTTCTTGAGCCACGTGATGAACGCGCCCGGCGTGGCCTTTGCTCCAACGGCAGCGGCCATCCTGCTCAAGCGCTCGGGCACGGCGGCTTTATTGAACTTGATGGCGGGCACCAGCATCAAGCCGTTCGCGAGACCGTGGTGCATGTCGGTGACGGCGGAGAGGGCATGGGCGCAGGAGTGCACAACACCCAGCCCCTTCTGGAAAGCCACGGCGCCCATGGTCGAGGCAGCCATCATAGTGGCCCGCGCCTCGATGTTTCCGGGTTCGCGGTAGGAGGCGACCAGACTCTCCGCAATGAGATGCATGGCCTCGAGGGCGATCCCGTCGCACATGGGATGGAACCCTTTCGACAGGAAGGCCTCGACATTGTGAGACAATGCGTCAATGCCGGTCGACGCGGTCAGGACGGGCGGCAGATTGAGCGTCAATTCGGGGTCTGCCAGAACGAGCGATGGCAGCAGGCGCGGCGAAAAGATGATGCGCTTGATGTGGGTCTCGTCGTCGGAGATCACGCTGCAACGGCCCACCTCGCTTCCCGTGCCGGACGTCGTGGGCAGCGCGATAATCAAGGGCATTTCACGGTCCACGGGAAGGGCATCGGGTTTTCCGTCTTCGTAATCGAACACGCTGCCGGGATGATGGGTCATAAGGGCGACGGCCTTGCCGACATCCAATGCCGCGCCACCGCCGACGAGGACCACGGCATCGGAGCCGTGGGTTCGGCACAGCTCCGCGCCGGCCACCACCTGCGACGCGACAGGGTTTCCCGTCACATCAGAGAATACGGCGGCATCGAGCCCGGCATTGGTAGCGTCTTCCACAAGTTTCGAGAAGAAATCCAAAGTGGCGACGCCCCGGTCGGAGATGAACAAGGGGCGCGCTCTTCCCTCGGCACGGAGGATGTCCGTCAGTTTCCGCCGCGAGCCGGGTCCGAAGAGAATTCGGGTGGGGAAGTTGAATTGAACCACATCCATGATGATCTCACTCCTCGATGTTTTTCCTGGAGACGGGGTATCAAAGCTAGATTATCTCAAAGTATCGCTTTAACTCCCAATCCGTCGTGGCCTGGCGGAACTGGCGCCACTCCCAGAACCGGGTATTCACGAAATGCTCGACAAACGTTTGGCCGAGCAGTTCGCGGGCCAGTCCGGAATCCGCCATCACCTGCGTGGCCTCTCCCAAATCCCGTGCCAGCGGCACGGCGCTCTCGTTGCGGTATGCGTTGCCGGTCACGGGCGGGGCGGTCAACTCGAGTTCGTGGGTGATGCCGTAGAGCCCGCTCGCAAGCGACGCGGCTAGTGCCAGGTAGGGGTTAACGTCGGCGCCCGCCACACGCACCTCGACGCGCGCGTTCTTCTCCGAATCGAGCAGCACCCGGAAACAGACGGTCCGGTTGTCGTAGCCCCAGGTGACCGCTGTGGGCGCCCAATACCCCTCGACCAGCCGTTTGTAGCTGTTGACCGTGGGGGCGAAAACAGGCAGCAAATGGGGCAGACAATGCATCTGTCCTGCAAGGAAATGGTTGAAAAGAAGCGTCATCTCGGTCGGCCGCTCCGGCTCGACGAAGAGATTCTTGCCGGTCTTGGGGTCGGCAAGGCTCACATGAATGTGGCCGCCGCATCCGGGTAATGACGTGTTCCAACGGGCCATGAAACTCGCGACCAGGCCGTGGGCGTAGGCAATCTGTTTGACGCCCAGCTTGAACAGGATGGCCCGGTCCGCCGCCTCCAGGGCCTCGGCGCGCAGGATCGATGCTTCGTAGGTGCCCGGGCCGGTCTCGGTATGGAGACCTTCGATGGGCACCCCAAACGCCTCTAACTGGTCCATCAACGCATGGAAGAATTCGTGAGCGAGACCGGCCCGCAACGCCGAGTATCCGAACATGCCCGGCGTGGCTGGTTGAATGGCCACAAAGTTCTTCTCCGCAAGCGATTGCGGTGTTTCCCGGAAATTGAACCACTCGAACTCGAATCCGGCGTGTGACTCGAATCCAGCCCCGTGAACCTGCTCAATCACAGACCTCAGAACACCGCGCGGGCACACCGCCGATGGCGCGCCGGTATCATCGGCCAGTTCGCACAGGAAGAAGTCCGCCCCATTCTCCCACGGGATTCTGCGGTGCGTGGCCAAGTCGACCACTGCCCGGGCATCCGGGTATCCGGTGTGCCAGCCGGTATACGACACATTGTCGTAGCACAGGTCGTTGCAGTCCCATCCGAAAACCACGTCGCAGAAACCGAAGCCGTCCTTTGCGGCGACGAGAAATTTCTCCTTATGCAGGAACTTGCCGCGCAGCACGCCGTCAATATCGCTGAGCGCTATCATGACCTTCTGAGCATGAGAATTCGCAATGTCCGATAGAACGTCTCCGGCCCCTCGGGACGCAACCATATACTGGGCTCCTTTCCGGCGGTCCTGATGATGGCTTACGGGCACTGTCCGGCGGCGCAAGTATCTTCGCCGCAAGTGATGAATTCAAGCCGTATCAGCGCATTATCGAAGTTTCGCGAAGGTTTCGCGGGCGGCATCGAGGGTCCTGTCGAGTTCGGCGTCGGTATGGGCCGCGCTCATGAAGGCCGCCTCGTATTGCGACGGCGCGAAATAGACACCCCGTTCGAGCATGCCCCGGAAGAACGCCGCGTACCGTTTCGTATCCGATGTCGTGGCTTCGTCGTAGTTGCGGACCGGATTCCCGTTGAAGAAGAGGCATCCCATCGAGCCGGCCTGGGTCTGGTAGACGGGGATGCCCGCCTTGGCGGCAATTTGGCCGAGTCCTGTGCCCAGTTTTGTCATGGACTGTTCGATGCGCTCAAAGACGCCGGGTTGTTCGAGGGCTTCGAGCGTGGCAATGCCCGCGGCCATGGCCAAGGGGTTTCCGGACAGGGTTCCCGCCTGGTATACGGGTCCCAGGGGGGCAAGGATGTCCATGATTTCAGCAGGCCCGCCGTAGGCGCCGACGGGCAGGCCGCCGCCGATGACCTTTCCCAGGACGGTCAAGTCAGGCTTCACATGATACCGGGCCTGCGCACCGCCCATGGCGACCCGGAACCCGGACATGACCTCGTCGAAGATCAGAAGCGAACCGTTCGTCATGGTCAGTTCGCGCAAGGCGTTCAGATATCCCGGTTCAGGCAGGATAACGCCCATATTGCCGGGGACGGGCTCGACCACCAGGCAGGCAATCTCCTCGCCGTACTTGTCAAATACTCCGCGGGCGGCTTCGATGTCGTTATAGGGGATAACGAGCGTGCACTGGGTATAGGCAGCGGGCACCCCGCGGCTGTCCGGCTGCCCGAGAGTGGTCAAGCCGCTTCCCGCGCGCACGAGCAGGCCGTCCATGTGGCCGTGGTAACAGCCCGCGACCTTCACGACGAGATCCGCGCCGGCGAAGCCCCGGGCGAGTCGAATGGCGCTCATGACGGCCTCGGTTCCACTATTCACGAACCGGATTTTCTCGATGGATGGCACGTGCCGGATGATGCGCTCCGCCAGGCGGATCTCGGATTCGGTCGAGATGCCAAAACTCGAACCGAGCCGCATAGCTTCGGTCACCGCTGCGACCACGGCCGGGTAAGCATGGCCCATTACCAGAGGCCCCCAGGAGAGCACGTAGTCGACGTATTCGTTGCCGTCAACGTCGCGAATGAAGGGGCCGTTGCCCGACGCGGCGAAGAAGGGCTCTCCCCCGACAGCATTGAACGCCCGGACGGGGCTGTTCACGCCACCCACCAGGCTCTTGTTTGCCTCACGCCATAACGCCGCAGATTTGTCGCGTTTCATGATGTCGCCGCCTACCGCCGTGTTTCCTGCGTGTTACAGCACTTTGGGGCCGAAAAACCGGGTCAGGATGATCAGGAAATCCATGGTGAAGTTGAACCACTGAAAGACTTGTTTCGTTGGAGAGAGGTCTTGAGCTTTGGCCGGCCGTGCCTTTGTCAGCATGTGCATGTGCATTTGGCATCTCCTTCCCCGAAGAGTATATCCCGAACCCCGGTTACGATTCGACGCCCCCTCACTCCGCGAGCCACCGGGCCGCATCACAGGCCCAATACGTCAGAATCAGCGATGCCCCGGCGCGGCGAATGGCCGTGAGGATCTCGAGGGCCGCACGCTTCTCGTCAATCCACCCGTTGGCGGCCGCGGCTTTCACCATGGCGAATTCGCCGGACACATGGTATGCGGCCAGCGGCACATCAAAGCGCTGGGCTGCCTGGAAGAGGATGTCAAGATAAGCCAGTGCGGGTTTCACCATGACCATGTCTGCGCCCTCTTCGATGTCCAGGGCAATTTCGCGCATCGCTTCGCGCGCGTTGGCCGGGTCCATCTGATAGGAAGACCGATCGCCGAATTGCGGCGGCGATTCGGCGGCGTCGCGGAAGGGACCGTAAAAGCTCGATGCGTATTTCGCGCTGTACGCCATGATGGGCACGTCCTGGTACCCCGCGGCATCAAGCCCGTCGCGGATGGCGCCGACGCGTCCGTCCATCATGTCGGATGGGGCAACCATATCGGCTCCGGCGCGCGCGTGGGCCAGGGCCTCCTTGACCAGGAGTTCGAGGGTGGCGTCGTTGTCGACATCCATCACGCCGTCGCGATTCTTCTTGATCGCCCCGCAATGCCCGTGGTCGGTGTACTCGCACAGGCAGACATCGGTAATGACGCACAGCTCCGGGGCGGCGCGCTTGACGGCCTCGATGGCGCGGCACACGACAGCGTCCTCGGCGTAGGCCTGGGTTCCGAGGGCGTCTTTGTGCACGGGAATGCCGAAAAGGATGATGGCCGGGACACCACAGCCCGCGACCTTCTTCGCTTGTTCGGCGAGGGTATCGACGGAGAACTGGAAAGTGCCGGGCATGGACCCAATGGGATTGCGGACACCTTCCCCCGGCCGCACAAACATCGGGAAGATGAGATTATCGACGCTGAGACGCGTCTCGCGAATCATCCGGCGAAAGGTCGAGTTTCGCCGAAGCCGCCGCATACGAGTTTGGGGAAACGCCACGATGACCTCCTTACTGAGACTGTCGCAAGAGCGCGGTGCGGGGAGTGCGGACGCGAAAAACGCTCGGGACAGCGAACCATGAGCCGCTCGGCTCACCCATCGACGACGAAAACCACGAGATCGGGGACATGTTCAAAGCGCCATCCGCGGCGCGACTACGTGTCCCCGTTCGGAAGCCGAGGAAGAAGAGTGCCGAGCTGGCGCTCGGCGATCCCAGGAGGGATGCAAAAAACTGGGGACAAACCCGTCCCGCTCCTGCGTCGCTCGCTTGGGTCAGTCCCGGTTTTTCGCTTTCTCCGCAGTTTCGTTCGATCACTTCCGCACCCTCTACCTCGCTGCCGCCCATTCCACTATAGCCTGAACCAGGCCGGGAATGCTGTGCTCTTCCGCTTCGAGCGCGGGCTCGATGCCCAGTTCGCGGGCCGTGCGGGCGGTAATGGGACCGATGGCCGCAAAACCGGCGCTCTTCTTCAGCAATTCCAGCCGCTCCCCGCCGAGGAGCGTGCAGAAGTTGCGAGCGGTGGATGAGCTGGTAAACGTGACCAGATTCGGAGCGAACGTCATGACCGCATCGACATACGCGCCGGACGATGCGGGCATGACCGTCTTGTACGTGATGAGTTCGGTGACTTCCGCGCCGTGAGCGCGCAACGTGTCGGGCAGGAAACTGCGCGCAATGTCGGCCCGGGGCAGCAGCACGCGTTTTCCGCGCATGTCCGGTTCGTGTTCGAGGAGTTCGGCCATAAGCGCTTCCGCGACGTACTTGTCGGGCATGGCGTCGATGCGCAGGAACCGCTTTCGCACCGCCTCGGCAGTCGCGGAACCAATCACGCAGAGCTTTACGCCGTGGAGGTCGCGCGCGTCCTGCCCTAAGGTTTCGAGCCTGTCGAAGAGCATGTCGACGCCGTTCACACTGGTAAACACCACCCAATCGTAGTCGCCAATACATCCGAAATCATCGACAGACTCCGTGGGCACAATCTCGATTGTGGGGAACTCGAACACGTCGGCGCCCATGGCGAGCAGGGACCGCACCAGCTCGCTGGCCTGAGTCTGCGAGCGGGTAACCGCGATCCGTTTGCCGAACAAGGGGCGGCGTTCAAACCACGGGATGGCCTCGTGGAGTTGGGCAACCTCGCCCACGACAACCACGGCCGGGGGCTGCACATCGGCCGCGGCACAGCGCGCGACAATGGATTCGAGGGTTGCCAGGACGGTGCGCTGGCGGCCATAGGTGCCCCATTCAATGACCGCGACCGGGGTCGAATCCGGACGGCCTACCCGGCGCAGCTCTTCGACAACATTGGGCAGGTTCTTCACGCCCATGTAAAAGACGAGGGTACCGGTGCGGGCGATTTCGTCAAGGGCCAGCGCGCGCGCTCCCGCATCCTCGCGGCCGTGTCCGGTGAGAAGGGTGACACTGGCGGCCATTCCGCGGTGGGTCACGGGGATGCCCGCATAGGCAGGAACGGCAATACCCGCGGTCACGCCGGGCACCACTTCGAAGGGAATCCCGTGTTCCGCGAGCAGGAGCGCCTCTTCTCCCCCGCGGCCAAATACAAACGGGTCGCCGCCCTTGAGACGCACCACGTGTCCGGCCTTTTGGGCCCACTCGACGAGGAGGCGGTTGATTTCCTCCTGAATCAGGGTATGGCGGTCGCGCTCCTTGCCAACGAAGATGCGCTCGGCATCGGGACGGGCCTCATCGAGAAGCTGTTTGTTCGCCAGGGCGTCGTAGATGATGACGTCGGCACGGGCGATGCATTCGCGGCCCCGCACAGTGATAAGGCCCGGGTCACCGGGCCCTGCGCCCACAAGATAGACTTTTCCGTATTCCACTGTCATCGGAGTGAATCCAGCAGCGCGTCCGCGCCCTGTTTGCGAAGTTCCGCGGCGGCGTTTATGCCCGCCTCTTCGGGGTGATCATGGGCGGCACTAACCCTGCATCGCAACACCTGTGTGCCGTCGAGGCTGCACACACAGGCGTCCAGTATCATGTGCTTGCCGTCACGGAGCGCCAATGCTCCGAGCGGCACCTGGCATCCGCCCTCCAGGGCGGCAAGAAAGGTCCGCTCCGCTGTAACCGCGGCTCTGCTTTCCGCATCGTCCATCAGCGCCAGCACCTGCAACACGCCCGGGTCGTTCTGGCGCGCTTCGATCGCCAGCGCCCCCTGCGCGGGCGCGGGAAGCATGATATCCGGGGGCAGCGTCTGGGTAATCTCGCCCTCGAGACCCATCCGCCGAAGGCCCGCGGCCGCGAGCACGGCCGCATCCACGTCGCCCTCGCGCACTTTTCGCACCCGGGTGTCGACGTTGCCCCGAAGAGACACCACATCCAGATCGTTGCGGCAGGCCCGAAGTTGGGCGGCACGCCGCAGGCTCGAGGTACCGACACGCGCCCCCGGGCGCAGCAGGGCCAGAGCGACGCCTTCGCTGCTCACGAGAACATCGTGAGGATCTTCGCGTTTGGGCACCGCCCCGACGCATAACCCGTCGGGCTGTTCGGTGGGGAGATCCTTCATGCTGTGAACGGCCAGGTCGATCTCGCCGGACAGCAGGGCCTCTTCGATTTCCTTGGTGAAAAGCCCTTTCCCGCCGATCTGCGACAAGGGTACGTCCGTGACTGTGTCGCCGGTGGTTCGTATCACGGCAATCATGACCTCGGCATCGGGCGCGAGGGCACGAAGCGCAACGGCAACATGCTCGGCCTGGCACATGGCCAGCCCACTGCCGCGCGTTCCGATGACTATGCGTTTTGGCGTCATGTTTCCTTCAACCCGAATATGCGGCGCACGAGTTGCAGCACGAAGCTGGGGTCCTCGGTGACCACCTCGCGCTTGAGCTGGCTCATGGGCCGCTGAAGTATGGTGTTGACGATGCGCCGGGTCATCTGGACGATGGCCTCGCGCTGTTCATCCGTCATATCCGGATACGCGGTCAGCAATTTCTGAAGCTCCCGCTCGCGGATGCCGTGCAACTCCTCGGAAATAGACAGAATGGCGGGCTCCGCGATCAGGCTCTGCATCCACTGCACGAATTTCCCGACCCCTTCGTCGACCATGCGCATGCACTCTTCAAGCTCTTCCCGCCGCGCCTCGAGGTTTTCCGCGGCGACTTGCTGCAGTGCGTCCACGTCGTAGAGGTAGACATTATCGATGCCGTTGACAAGCGGGTCGACATTGCGCGGCACCGCGATGTCGATCACAAACATGGGAGCGTTGGCCCGTCTCCGCAAGGCGCGCTGAAAATGGCCCGGATTGAGGATGGGCGTGGTGGCGGCGGTCGAGGTGATCACGATGTCGGCGCGATGAAGCGATTCGTCGAGGCCCTCGAACGGCAAGGCCTCGCCGCCGAACGCACTCGCAAGACCCAGCGCTTTTTCCTGACTGCGATTGACGAGCAGTATCCGGCCGACCCCGTGCGCCAGCAGGCTCTTCAGGGTGTTCTCGCCCATCTTGCCCGAACCGACGATCAGGACGGTCTTGTCGGCCAGATCCATGAAGATGGAGACGGCCAGGTCCACGGCGACGGACGCGACGGATACCTTTCCGGCGCCGATCCTGCTTTCGGTGCGCACCTGTTTCGCTACCGAGAAGGCCCGCTGAAACATGGCCGACAGAACCTTGTCGTTGGTTTGCTGGGATTGGGCCAGCATGAAGGCTTCGTGGACCTGCCCCAGAATCTGGGCCTCTCCTACCACCAGGCTGTCGAGGCTGGCGGTCACGCGGAAGAGGTGCCCGACGGCTTCCGGGCCTTTGTACTCGTACAGGGAACCGGCAAATTCGCCCTCGGATAGCCCGTGCCATCCCGCGATGAAGGCGCGGATGTCTTCGCAGAGGCTTGCTGCGTCTTTTTCGTGGTGGGCATAAATCTCGACGCGGTTGCACGTGCTGAGAATGACGGCAGCGCCTCCGTCGAGACGGTTTTGCAGTTCGAGCAGCGCCGCCGGGATGGTCTCGGCCGGAAAGTGGAGGCGCTCCCGCAACTCGAGCGGGCTCGTATGATGGCTGAGGCCTACCGCTACGACGCCCATGCCGTGGTCTCCCAGAAGTAGTAGTACGAAAGACCCATCAGGGCGCGCAGAAAATAGATCCCGAGCATGACCGAGAAACCCACAAGCACCGCGAACGCCAGTTTGCGTCCCCGCAGCAAACCAAGCTGCCGCGCGTGGAACACAACGGCATAGAAGACGACCATCGCAACGGCCTGCAGGATTTTGGGGGCGAGATACCAGTGGGGACCGAGCAGCGCCCGATCGACCCGTGCCCAGATACCGCCGAGAACCAGGGTCAAGGCGAAGACGATATACCCATGGCGTATCAGGAGGTAGAGGCTCTTGTCGAGGCGCTCCAGCGAGGGCAGTGCCTGGAACAACCCGCGGGTATGGTGGTTCTTGAGGTGCCGGGATTGAAAGAGATACGCCACACTGGTCACGCTGGCGCCCAGAAAGAACGCATAGGCCAGAAACGCCAGGCTGACATGCCCGGCAAGGAATACCCCGCGAAGTTCCTTGGGCGCGTGCGTGAATGCCCGCGGAGCGGCAAACACGCAAAGCGCCGCCAGCACCAGGAGCGCCGGAATATAAAACGACGAGACCGCGCGCGTATTGCCCCGCGCCGAAAGATACATGACGACGGTTGCGAGAAGTACGAACACAACAAGCGCGTCGGCGGCGGTTGTCATGGGCAGGTTGCCCCAGGTGGTCCACCGCAATATGAACACGAGCAGAAATAGGCCGGCGCCCAGGAGGGCCAGGCCCCGGGCGAGATTGAGCATCGGCTCTTTTTCGCGGGAAAGGTACACGACGGCGGCGGCCGCGGCCCCCACGTATGCCAGCGTTCCCACAGACAGCACTGTCAGCGTGAGTATCGTCATGAATCCGTCTCCGGCAGGTTTTGCGCTATGATCTCTTCGACCCAGTCATCTCGCTGGGCCGGGTCGAGTTGGCGGTAGCGCTGAAACCCCGCCTCGGAGGCAAGTTCCTCCGCGATATGGGCGCGGAGCGCGGGCATGGCAACGCGGGAGCGTGTCTCATCGCGTGCGCGGCGTAAGAATTCGAGGTAATCGCCATAGTCAGGCGGAAAGCGGTCTTCGAGTTCCTGGCGCAGGCGCTTCGATAAAGCCGGAGCTGCTCCGCCGGTCGAGACGGCGATCTGAAGGTCCCCGCGCCGGACTACGGCGTTGAGAAAAAAATCGCAGGCTTCCGGGTCGTCGACCACATTACACAGGATGCCCCGTTCACGGCACGCATCGCCCACGCGGCGATTGACTTCGCGGTCATCCGTAGCAACGATGGCGAGAAACAGGCCCTCGAGGTCGGTGGGTGTGAATTCGCGCTGCACTAGATGGACGCCGGAGACCTCGAATCCCGGAACGAAGCGCGGGCTCACGGCAGTGACGCGCGCGCCGGCCTCGGCGAGGTGCCGGGCTTTGGGCATGGCGATCCGCCCCCCACCCACTACCAGGCAGAGGCGGTCTTTCACATTCAAGCTAATCGGGTACAGATTCATGGGCTTCTGGAACGCCTGTATTGCCGCTCACCTATGAAACGGCGGTGCGTTCACTTGTGTTCCGGCTCATTCGTTGCCACATCGGGAAAGGATAACGGGCCGAACGATTCGCTGCAAACCGGCTTCCGGGGCGGGCGAATTGAGCAGGTCAGGCCTGCCTGGCGAAGCGCCCCTGGTTTACGCCGAACAGCAACGCTCCGGCAAGAGACCGGAAACGCGGAAAAGTTCAATAACCCGGCTCGCCCTCGTTGACGGGAGAATGACCGGCGAGGGCGCCGGTCCCACACCGGAAAACGTCGGAGCTGGCTTCGGATGTCTCATCAGTACTACTATCTTCTAGAATTCGTGCAAGCTGCAACGATATCTGGCAGAAGAGGGCCATAAACTATTTAATTCCAATGTCTTATCTCCCCCTTTGGAGGGGGTAGAACGCCGGAAGGCGTTCGGGGGGAGGATTCCGGTCCCGGAGAATTGGTTGCGGCCATGCTGCGCCGTGTCAACCGTGAAATCCGTGGTCAAGAGCTCCGGATTCAGCAGAGGTTCAAATGGGAACCCGTTCCGGGTCCGTACACGACGGTACACCACGCCTGCATGTGGCTGCCTGTAAGCAGATAACCACGTGGGCCCGCGTGCTTGGGACAGCGAACCATGAGCCCGCGGCTCACCCATAGACCATGAAGACAGAAATGACCGGTGAGGGCACCGGTCCCACAACAGAGCGGGAAATCCCGGTTTTTGAACATTTCGCGGCGGTCGCCGAGTCAGCCACCGGGCTGTTGCGCTTCCGCGATGGCTTTGGCAAAGGCTTCCGGTTCATCGGCAACGTACCAGCGGACACCCAGTTCGAGGAGCCTCCGGAGGGATTGGACATCAAACACAAACGGACGGAGTTGAAGTTCGACCCCCACCGCGCGGGTTTTGCGGACAGCCTCCGCAAGGTACGCATCGGAAAGCTGATACTCGATAGGGGGGCCATTCCGCGCGGGTTTCAGGTGAAACTGGACCTGGCTCAGCCCCTCGAACCCGGTTCCGGCCAGCTCGTCGAAGCGTTGATTGATGTCTTCGGGCGAACCGCCGCACCAGGTCATCGTTATAGCCCCCGGGAACCGCTCCTGAATCTGCCTGCAGCGGCTTTGCTCGCCGTGGACAAACAGCACGCGCTTCGTGACGCCATACTGGGCCATGAGCTCCGCGAGCGTATCCAGGTCCACATCTTTCACATCGAGATAGATGCGGCGTTCCGGCTTCTCGGCCATCACGTCAAATACCTCGCGCAGCAGGGGGACGCGTTGAGGCGGGACGTCTCCTTTGAAACGCGCGGCCGCGTTCCATTTTCGGAGCTCGGCAAGCGGCAACTGGGCGACGGGGGTCTTGCAGATAGCTTCGGGTGCGTCGGTGGTACGGGCGAGGGTCTCGTCGTGCAGGCAGACGTAATGGCCGTCCTGCGTGATGCGCACATCGACCTCCGGGATGGCGCCGGGCTGTTCCCATGCATGACGAAACGCGAGCATGGTGTTTTCGGGTGCTTCCCGCAACGCCCCGCGGTGCGCCTGGAAAAACACGGGCACAGCACCGGGAGGGCCGTCGGTCTCTTCGGCCCCGCACAACATGACGGATGCAATTACCAGTAGCGGTTTCATAGGAGCGCTCCTCCTGTTCGTTTCATGGTATCAGCGGGAAGTCCGAAAAAGCACCTGCGAAGCGGCGGTGAGCCGAGGCCAGAGCAACCGCCATGGCGGCCGCACGGCGCGGGAATTGTCCAGGGCCGCCGGTATCCGCTATCATCCAGACTCAACCGGTTCACAGGAGATACTTGGGTATCATTCCCGAGAAAGTGGGGACGCGGCGTGAAGATCGACAACCGTCTGAAACCGAAGAACCTGGACAAGGCCCTGCAACGGTTCTTTGACCTGTCGGGGAGGAAGATCCTGGCCCTGAACAAAGCCTGGGACCCCGCCAAGGGTTCGCCCGTGTTCACGCGGGGCGGGAAATATGCTGCGCGGGGATGGACGGAATGGACCCAGGGTTTCCAGTTCGGGTGCCAGATTCTCCAATTCGATGCTACGGACGATGACGCCTTTTTTGCCCTGGGCCGCGAGAACACCATCAAACACATGGCGCCGCACGTCAGCCATATCGGGGTGCACGACCACGGGTTCAACAATGTGTCGACCTACGGCAACCTGCGCCGTCTCGCGAGAGAAGGCCGCACCGTCGAAACCCCCGACGCCATGCTCTTTTACGAAATGGCGCTCAAAGTCTCGGGCGCGGTGCAGGCGGCGCGCTGGACGGCCATCCACGACGGCACCGGTTTCATTCACTCGTTCAACGGCCCTCATTCGCTGTTCAGCGACACGATCCGGTCGGTGCGGGCGCTCATGGTGGCTCACAAGCTCGGCCACTGCCTCATGGGCGAGAACGACAAGCCTGTCTCCCTGCTGCGGCGCGGCATCGAGCACGCCATGACCACCGCCAGATACAACGTGTATTACGGCGAAGGACGGGACATGTACGACGTGCGGGGGCGCGTCGTCCACGAGAGCATTTTCAACACCAAGGACGGCAACTACCGGTGTCCGAGCACCCAGCAAGGGTATTCGCCCTTCACGACGTGGACGCGCGGCCTCGGCTGGATCCTGCTGGGGTATGCGGAGGAACTCGAGTGCCTCGACACCATCGGCCACAGCGAGCTGCAGGCCTGTGGCGGCACCAAGGCCATTCGCGAGATGATGCTCAAAGCGGCAGCGGCTACCGCGGACTTCTACATCGCCAACACCCCCACGGACGGCGTGCCGTACTGGGATGCGGGCGCGCCGGGCCTAACCAGGATGCCCAGACACCTCAAGGAACGCTCGAAACCGGATAATCCCTACGAGCCTATCGACAGTTCGGCGGCCGCCATCTCCGCCCAGGGACTCCTGCGGCTAGGGCATGTGCTCGGCGTCGAGGGCAAGGGGAGAAAGTACTATCAGGCTGGGTTGACGGTCGCGAAGACCCTGTTCGCCCCGCCCTATATCTCGGAAGACGTTAAACACCACGGCTTGATTCTGCACTCGGTGTACCACCGCCCGAACGGGTGGGATTACATTCCCCGCGGGAAGAAGGTGCCCTTCGGCGAATCGTCCATGTGGGGCGACTACCATGCCATGGAACTCGCGGTGTACCTCCAGCGCGAAATCAACGGGGCACCCTATCTCACGTTTTTCGCGTAGGGAACACAGACCGGCGCAGATATGCACGGATGCGGCAGCAGGAAAGGTTAATCCATGAAAACACACACCATTGGCATCATCATGAACGGCGTCACGGGGCGCATGGGGACGAACCAGCACCTGGTGCGGTCGATATTGGCGATTCGGGCGCAGGGAGGCGTGAAGCTCGGCACGGACGAGACGATCATACCCGAGCCCATGCTGATCGGGCGCAACGAGAACAAGCTGAAAGGCCTGTCGGACACGTACGGCGGGCTGCCGTGGTCGACGGACCTCGAGGCGGCGTTGTCGGACAGCAAATACACCGTCTATTTCGATGCCCAGACGACGTTGCGGCGGTACGAGTGCGTGAAGCAGGCCATCGCAGCGGGCAAACACGTGTATTGCGAAAAACCGATCGCCACGAATTCCAAAGAGGCCTACGAGCTGTACACCTTGGCCAAGAAGGCGGGCGTCAAGCATGGCGTGGTGCAGGACAAGCTGTGGCTGCCGGGCTTCCTCAAGATGAAATACCTCCTCGATAACGATTTCTTCGGCGAGATTCTGGCGGTGCGCGGAGAGTTCGGCTACTGGGTCTTCACGGGCGAGGACCAGCCCATGCAGCGGCCGTCGTGGAATTACCGCAAGGCCGATGGGGGCGGGATCATCGTCGACATGCTGTGCCATTGGCGCTATCTCGTTGACAACCTCTTCGGCAACATCACGTCGCTGACGTGCACCGGGGCCACGCACATCAAGAAACGGGTGGACGAAAACGGCAAGCCCTTCAACTGCGACACGGACGACGCGGCCTACGCCACGTTCCTCACCGACCGCGATATCCTCTGCCACTTCAACTCGTCGTGGTGCACGCGCCCGCGGCGCGACGATCTGCTGACGGTCCAGGTGGACGGCACAAAAGGCTCTGCCGTGGCCGGTCTGCGCGAGTGTTATGTACAGCCGCAATCGGCGACGCCGAAACCGGTGTGGAACCCGGATATCCCCAGCCCCATCGACTATTGCGCGAATTGGATGCGCATGCCCGCGAACCAGGAATACGACAACGCGTTCAAGGCCGAATGGGAACTCTTCCTGCGGCACCTCGTGAAGAATGAGCCGTTCCGGTGGGACCTTCGCGAGGGTGCGAAAGGTGTGCAGTTAGCGGAACTCGGCCACCAGTCGTGGCACGAGCGACGCTGGGTCGATGTGCCGGAATTGGACTAGGGGCAGGGCATGAGAACCCGCTGAGAGACCGGCGAGGGCGCCGGTCCCACAACCGGAGTGGGATGGAAGCGTGCACACATGACGCGGATTGGCAACGGTCCGGGAAGCAGGGGTATTGACAATGGCCGATAGACTGACCGATTTTTCGCGGCTGTGTATTCACACCATCACCACGAAACCGTGGGGGCTGGCGGAGTGCCTCGACAAGTACCAGAGAGCCGGGGTGTCCGGTGTGACCGTCTGGCGGCAGTGGCTCGAACCGCAGGGCCTCGAAGAATCCGCGCGGATGCTCAAGGGGTCGGGCCTGCGCGTGACCAGCCTGTGCCGGGGCGGATTCTTTCCTGCAACGACGGCCGAGGGGCGCCAGAAAGCCATCGATGACAACCGCCGCGCGATTGAAGAGGCCCACACCATCGGCGCGCCGTTGATCGTGCTGGTCTGCGGGGCCGTGCCGGGCATGCGCCTTGCCGAAGGCCGCGGCCAGATCGCCAACGGCATCGCGGCCGTACTGCCGGAAGCCAGGGCGGCCGGGGTCAAGTTGTCCATCGAACCGTTGCACCCCATGTTCTCGGACGAACGCTCGGCCGTGAACACCCTCACCGACGCCAACGACATGGTCGCGGAATTGAACGACGACCACGTGGGGGTCACGGTCGATGTCTACCATGTGTGGTGGGACTCGCGCCTCGAAGCCGAAATCCAGCGCGCCGGGAAGACCATCCTGTCGTTCCACGTGTGCGACTGGCGCACCCCGACGCGCGACCTGCTTAACGATAGAGGCCTGATGGGCGAAGGCTGCATCGACCTCCGCGGCATCCGATCGTGGGTCGAAGGAGCCGGTTTCACCGGCGACATCGAGGTCGAGATCTTTTCCGATGCCTGGTGGGCGACGGATCAGGACGAGTTCTTAGCAAAAATCAAAGACGCCTACCTCAAGCATTGCTGAGGGGGCATTCTTGTGGCGTTCTTTCGCGGCGGCCGGCTCTCCGGGTTCCTGTGCAGGGTTGTGCGTCAATACTGCCGCGGAACCATGAGCCCGATCTCGAGGGGCAGGTGGTCGGAATCCACGTGTGTTCCCCGCGCGCAGTGCTCGACAACGATATCCCGGCTTACAAAACAGTGGTCGAGAGGGAGCATGATGGGCTTTGCAAACGTGGGATAGGTGGGCAGAATGCCGATGCCCTGGCGGGAGGATACGAGCCCGGTTTGCGCCATAAACGCGTCGTAGTGCGGTGACCACGGGGTCACGTTGAAGTCGCCCATCACGATCTTCGGCAGCGAGACGCTCTCGAGCCAGTTCGCCAGAACCTGCATCTGGGCAATGCGTTCTTTCGATTGCAAGGGACGCGTCTGGTAGGTATGGACGGCCACAACGAGCACTTCGGTCCCGCGGATGTTCAGTATGGCGGCGATGGCGTGCCGGTCCAGGTCGTAGTCTACGGGCACATTGACCTCGCGCATGGGGTACCGGCTGTACAGAATCACACCGTAATTGCTGGGACGGTGCCGCTCGATGCGGTGGGGATAGACCTCCGCCAGGCCGGATAGCTTCGGTATCCAATCCTCGGTGATTTCCTGCGCTGTGAAGATGTCCGGGCCGCTTTTCGCGACGTATGTAAAGACCTCCGCAGCGTTCCGGACCGGGTATTCCACATTGAGCGTGGTAACCCGCAAGGGAGCGATGCTGCCCTCGGGATGCTGCGTTGCCGGAGGAATGTAGATGGGGAGGACTTTCGCTGCAGCGAGCGCGAGTGCCAGGGCGGCCACCGTCAACGTCCGCCATGCCCGCAACACAAGCAATGCGAGGGCGATCACCATTGCCGCGAGCGTCCAGTACGGCATAAACTGGGCACATAGTTCGAGAACCGGGTGCCATCGGCCCAGGTACCCCGCTACGACGGTCAGAATCATCCCCCACGCGAGAATCCGAATCACCCACCGGAACACTTGCACCACGAGCGATCCAGTCTGGGGGTCGGATGCGGATGAAGCGGCACCGCCAACTTCGTCTGCCTCCTCGACGCGGGCTTCGACGGATTCCGGCCCGGTTGTGCCGTGTTGGTTGTCGTCCTTCTTCTTGGTCATCGTGTCAGGTTCCCTGCGAGCGCCACTTCCGCGGTACCGCTCTGATTGTCGAGCTTTTCCCCGCCGCGGAGACGGCATCCGGTTACCGACACCGCCTCGGCGTGTTCGCCAATCGTGACCTGGGTCTTCCCGGGATTGACGAAGTCGCATCCTTGGAGAATGGCCGCTCCGGCATTGATCCGCACGCAGGGCGCTTCGGGGTCGGCCATGCCCCAGTCGTTGAAATGGCACGCGCTCAGAATAACCGTCCCGGAACCGTTGTTGATAACCTGTTCGTTGGTATCCGGGATGGTCCAGAATCCGCTGTTGACGAACTTGACTGGTCCGCGATTCTCGGGGCCGATGATGACCGTGCCCATGATCTGCGCATTGGTGAAGGCAATGCCCGCGTGGGGCTGACTGGCATCGACCTGCACCGCCACGGGACAGATATCGGCGCCGCACTGGGTCAGGACGACGTTCCCCGGCCCGTTCCCCGCGTCGACGAAGTGGAAGCCGATCTTCGGGAAGATGCAGAAACAGTCGCGCATGTATTCCCAGTCGGTCTTGCCGAGGAGGAAGCCGACGAAGTGCTCTTCGAGGTAGTCGATGACGACCTGAAAATCGAAATCGGCTGAGGGATGGGCGGCACGTTTCCAGGCGTGGGGATTGAAGTGGACGTTCTGGATGCGCCCGATATCGGTGGTCTGGTTGATATAGATGCCCAGCCGCAACGGCTGGCCGAAGACGTTTTCGATCAGGTGCAGCTCGTTCCATTGCGACCCGAAGCTGATGCCCTTGTAGGGATTGACGAGCGTAACGTCGCGCACCGAACAATGCATGCCCTCGCCCTCGATGCACCAGGGATAGGGCTGGATACCGGTGGCGACCTGTTCGGGATAGAAGATGGTCAGGCCGCGAACACCGCTGCTCTGGTGGAGCATGATGAAGGGCGGGCCGTCCTCGGCGCCTTTGTTGGCCGTTGCATAGAGTACCGTGCCTTTACCGATGTCCGCGTGGTGAGGCGCTTCCCAGACGCCCCGCAAGACAACCCCATGGGGAATGTCCAGCGTGCCAGCGATGAGATAGGTTCCGGCGGGGGCAAACACAATGCCGCCTTTGTCTCCTGCCGCATTCAGAGCCGCCTGGAACGCCGCCGTATCGTCGGCCGCCCCGTCGCCTTTCGCACCGAAATCCATCACGCAGGTTGTCCAGACAGTAGCAGGCGGCACCGGGGGCGCGGTTCCCTCAGCGCCCCAAACGGGGGGGGCGGCAATGATGTAGAGGGCCACTATTGCCCACGCTGGAATGGTCTTCCGTTTCATGGTCGTTCTCCCCGGTTGATTCACGGCGTTTTCGGCCACGTCGATTGCACTTCGTAGACATCGAGCCGGTTGATATTCACGGCGTTCTCTTCACACGTCAGCGCGAGCGTCTTGTCCAGCGGGTCGGGCAGAAAGCAGAACGACATGACCACCCGCCCTTCGTTCGCGAATACCTCGATGGACGTGCGGTCCACCAGCACCCGCAGGGCCAGCACCCCGTCTTCGAGCGGTACCGCCGCCGATTTGTCCATGCACGACAGTGTTGCCTCGGCGGCATTGTACACAATGGGCGTGCC
>CAZFOG010000071.1:0-19338 GCA_964520685.1 uncultured Nitrospiraceae bacterium
CGGTGTCGATGAGCGTGATCCCGGTGTCGAGGGCGGCATGAATCGCCCGGATGGATTCGGCGTCGTCAGGGTCTTGTCCCCAGATCATCCCGCCGCCAGTAACCCATGTTCCCATCCCGATGACCGACGCCTCGATGCCGGATTTGCCAAGTGCACAGTATTTCATGGCTGTCTTCCCCTGTTTGCCGAGAACGCGGGACGCCGGAGGGATCCCGCAATCGAAACCGCATCTAACCGCCCGAATTATAGCCGAATGTGCGGCGTGTTGCGAAACGCCCGAACAGAGGAAGTCACAGACCCACAGACGAACGTCGACCGAGGCCCTCATCCGTGTTCGTCCGTGCTTGTCCGTGTCAGTCCATTGCCATCTCGAGAACCTTGGCCAGGAAGGCGTACTGGTCGGCGGTCTCTCCGATGATCATAGCCGTGGGTTTGCCGGCGCCGTGGCCCGCGCGCGTCTCGATCCGAATGAGCACCGGTTCGGGTCCCGCCTGTGCGTGCTGCAATGCCGCGGCAAACTTGAAACTGTGGGCCGGAACAACACGGTCGTCGGTGTCGGCGGTGGTGATCAGCGTTGCCGGGTACCGCGTGCCCTCTTTGATCCTGTGATAGGGCGAATATGCGTGCAGGACTGGAAACAGCTCGGGGTCATCGGAGGAACCGTACTCCTGTACCCAGAACCGTCCCGCCGTGAATTTGTGGAACCGCAGCATATCCATCACGCCCACCGCGGGCAGGCAGGCGCCGAAAAGGTCCGGGCGCTGGGTCATCACCGCGCCGACGAGGAGTCCGCCGTTGCTGCCGCCCTGAATCGCCAGGCGGTCAGGGCGGGTATACCCATTGGCGCAGAGCCATTCGGCCGCGGCAATGAAATCGTCGAACGCATTTTGCCTGTTTGCGCCTCTGCCCGCATCATGCCATTCCTCTCCGTACTCCCCGCCGCCGCGCAGGTTGGCCATGGCGAAGACGCCGCCCATCTGCATCCACAATACGCGGCTCACCGAGAACCCGGGCGTCAGGGCATTACCGAAACCGCCGTAGCCATACAAGAGCGTGGGATTGGCGCTGTCCAGGTCAATACCTTGCTTGTGGCAAATGAACATCGGGACGCGCGTGCCGTCCTGGCTCTCATAGAAGACCTGCTTCACTTCGTAGTCATCCGGCTTGACGTCGACGTCGGCGCGGCGCATCAGCGCGCTCTCCCCGGTCAACATGTCGTAGCGGTAAATACTCGGCGGCGTGGCGAAGCTCGAAAAAACGTAAAAGGTCTCCGTGTCGGTGCGTTTGCCGTCAAACCCCCAGGCCGAACCGATGCCGGGAAACGTGACGTCGCGCACTTTGGTTCCGTCCATGGCGTACATGGTCACCTCGGTGCGGGCGTCCTTGAGATAATGCCCAACAAACATGTTGGCCACGAGCCTAACGCCATCAAGGGGTTCGTCGCGCTCGGGTATGATTTCGCGCCAGCGTTCTTTGTCCGGATTGCGCGTATCGATGGCGATCACGCGTTTCCTGGGGGCCTTATAGTTGGTGTAGAAATAGAACACGGGACCGTCGTTCCCGACGAATCCAAACTCGTTCTCGAATTCGCCGATGAGGTCGACCGGCAGGGCGTAGGGCTCGGTAAGATCGCGGTACATGACCCGGTTCCTGGGTTCGGCGCCGCGCCACACGTGGATAATCAGATACCGGCCGTCCTCGGTAACTCTTCCCCCGTACCCCCATTCGGGCTGATCGGGGCGGTAGTACACGAGGGGATCGGCATCCTGAGGTGTGCCCACGCGGTGGTAATAGAGCTTCTGATTCAGGGCAAGGCCCTGGTGCTTTTCGCCCTCCTCCGGCTCGGGAAACCGCGAATAGAAGAATCCCCGCCCGTCCTTTGTCCAGGATACGCCGCTGAACCGGACCCATTTCACGGTGTCCTCGAGCGTCTTGCGCGAGGCAATCTCCATGACCTGCCACGTTCGCCAGTCGGACCCCGCCTCGCTCTTCGCATAGGCCGCATACCGGCCATCGTCGCTGAACGCAAGACCGGCCAGCGACGTCGTGCCGTCTTCGGACCACGTGTTCGGGTCGAGCAATACCTGCGGTTCGCCGTCCAGAGCCTCCATGACGTAAATGACGGATTGATTCTGTAGCCCATCATTCTTGGCATAGTAATAGCGGCCGCCTGCCTTGAATGGCGACGAATACTTCTCGTAGTTCCAGAGAGCCGTAAGACGCTCGCGGATTCGCGCCCGCTCCGGGATTGCCTCCAGATAGGCGAACGTCGTTCCGTTTTGTGCAGCCACCCATGCGGCCACTTCTTCTGACGCGCGCACGTCCGATTCGAGCCAGCGGTAGGGGTCCGCCACTTCAATGCCGTGGTACACATCAACCTGGTCCACGCGTCTGGTATCGGGGTAGGCGGCAGGACCCTGATTGTCGTTTACGGAGAACACAGCACCTCCTAAAGCCAGCAGTGCATAAAACGTCTGGGAAATCATCGTGTATGCCTATCCTTTCTTGCAGCCGGCGTCATGCTGGCATCATAGCAATCCGGGCCGGTGGCTTAAACGTCCCGCCTCACGGAATGGCATGGTACACTATCACTCATCGCGGGTATGCACACCCTCAGGAGATGACGATATGAATCCCAGGAAGAATGATATCAACCGTCGCGATATGCTGCGCATGACCTCGGGGGCGGTCGCGGGATGGGGCTGGATGCGCTGGGCCGCCGGAGCCGGCATGCCGGAAGTGGCCCAGCCCCGCGCAACGTCTGGTGATAGCGCCGTCGAACCGGACTGGGAACAGCGCCTCACTGTAACCGTCGGGCCCCGGGGCGCCGACCTTGCCGGTGAAACGGAAAAGCCCATCCAGGCGGCGGCCGATTACCTTGCGCGGCTCGGTGGAGGTACGGTACGTATCCTCGCGGGCACCTATCGCATGCGAAACGCCGTGTATATCCCATCCGGTGTGCGTCTGCTGGGCGACGGCAGCGACACGGTGCTCGTGAAAGAGCCGTCCGTCGAGACCACCATCGCGGCCGATTCCGACTGGTTTGATCAGGAGATCACCCTGGCCGATGCCACGGGGTTCGAGGTCGGTGACGGCATATGCATCCAGGCCGATAACCCGCACGACGGAGGGCGGGAGGTGCTCAAACGCACCCTCGTGGCGCGAAGCGGGAGCCGATTCAAGCTGGACCGGCCTTTGCGGACGAATATCTGGGTGTCCACGAACCCCTCGGTCTCCACGCTCTTCCCCTTGCTGACCGCCGAAGAAAAAACGGACATGGCCATCGAGAACCTTGTGATCGATGGCAACATGGAGGCAAACGCGCCGTTAGACGGCAACTACGCGGGAAACATCTGGTTCCAGGATTGCAGCCGAATCGTGATCCGGGGCGTCGAGACCCGAAACAATAACGGCGACGGCATAAGCTGGCAGGTCTGCCACGACGTGGCCGTCGAGGACTGCTACAGCCACGACAATGCCGGCCTGGGCATGCATCCGGGGTCGGGGTCGCAGCGGCCCTGTATACGCAACAACCGGGTCGAACGCAACAAGGTTGGCATCTTCTTCTGCTGGGGAGTCCAGTACGGGCTTGCCGAAAGCAACCGGATGTCCGACAACCGCGGACAGGGCCTTTCGATTGGTCATCGCGATCACTACAACATTATCCGTAAGAACGAGATCACGGGGAGCGGCGAGACGGGGGTGCTGTTCCGGCCCGAGCGGGGCGAAGGGTTCACGGCGACCGGAAATGTGCTTGAGGAAAACCGCATCGTCGACAACGGGCCCGAAAACGGCGCCGCCGTCGATTTCCAGGGTGTTACAGCCGGAAACAGCCTGGTGCGCAATGAGATCCTCGAGACCCGCGGCCCTGCATCGCGTATCGGTATCCGCATCGGCGAGGATTGCGGCGAGAACACGTTTACGGACAACCGGATCCAGGGATTCGCAACGGAACTCCAGGATAACCGAAAAGCCTAGGCGCGAAGCAAACTAACGCCATACGCGCTCTAACGCTCGCGGACCAGGGCAGCGGCCTTGTAGGCCCCGAAAATGTCAGCGATCGCGGCTTCCTTCACGTCTCCTGCGTGTACGACGACCCGGTAATTGAGCGTTACGGGTTCGCGGGCGGGAAGCGCGGTGGAATCCCCTTGGGGCCAGTACATGGGCGTCGGCGAAAAGAAACCATAGTCGCGGGTGAACCATTTCGCGGGGTACCACGGGTTCAGGGGGTGCTGAAGGATGGCGAGGCCTTCGGTCACTCCGTCACGCGTGCCGAAGTAATCGCACCAGGGAGATGCCACGCCGAACGTGCCCTTCTCCGAGGTCTTGCCCTCAGCATTGATGAGGGTGCCCCCAGATACGACGCCCAGCTCGGGCACAACACGCGCCGAAAACAGCGAGTGATTGGTCTTCTCGATCTTGACGTAGACGAGTGGCTCGAGGGTAATTCCGAAATCAATGAAACGGGTGTTCTTATCCGGGGCGGATAGGGTGATGGTACGGGTATCGCGAATCACGGGGTCCTCGCCCGGCTGCTGCCACAGGCACGTGTCCTGGATGACAATCTGTTCGCCGGATGCGTTCACGAGTTCCGGGCCCTGTGAGAGGATCTGGCCGCGTTCGTTCCCTTCCTGCCAGTAATTGCCGCCATTGACGCGATCGCATCCGAAGAAGAGTGAGTGATGATGGGGATACGGCTCGGAGGTCTCTGTGGTCACGGATTTGCCCGATGCCGGGCCAACGACGGGCCAAAAATAGGGGTATTTCTGATCGTGGGAGAATTTGTAGCTGGTAAACAGGGTGCCGTTCACCAGGACATCCACGTGGTCGCCCTTCAACTCCGCCGTGAGTGTCTGCGCCTCTTCGCCCGCGCACGGAATGGCGGCAAGAAGAACAGTTGCAGCAACGCCTGCTATGGATGCCAAGGTTCTCATCGTGTCATCTCCCTTCAATTACCGTTGCGGCCGGATGTGCCGGCCGCGCGAGCCCGGTTTCAAACGGTTCGTGCCTGTACCCAGCCGAAGCGCTCAGGAAGTGCGCCAGTGTCTTCGTGAATTCCGGTTTCGTGATCGTCGAAAAATGGTCGCCCGATTCGACCACCACCAGTTGCACGCGCGGCAGGACTTTTTTCATTTCTTCCGCGAATTCCCTGAACGGATCCCGGTCGCCTACGATGGACAGGATCGGGGCCGGGATCGCCTCGAGTTCCTCCCGGCTCACCAGTAATGCGTCAGCACTCTGGAGAAGGGCCCCGAGCGCCGTCAAATCGTTCAGCGACGACATGGCAAGATTGACAGTCAGTATCCGGGCTTCACTGTGCGCCTGGCCGGGCGGTTGCAGCCGCTCGAGCAGGGGCGTGAGGCTTGCTTCCTTGTCCAAAACCCGTCCCAGTTCCTTCAGGAACCCGAGGTCTTTTTCGGCATCTTCCGGCCAACCTGATGCGCACGACGCAACACTTAACGTGCGCTCGGGGTATACCGCCGAGAACTTCAACGCCAGGAACCCCCCAAGGGAATAGCCGGCTACATGCGCCCGGTCGATTTCGAGATGGTCCATAAGACGGGCAATGTCGTGGACCATTTCGATGCCGTACTGGTCCGGGTTGTGGGGTTTGCCACTGTGGCCGTGACCGCGCATGTCGAGGGCGATGACGCGGTAATCGTGGGCGAGTGTTCGAAATACCCGGGTGACCATCCAGTTGGAGGCGGCGCTGGTGCCGAATCCGTGCAGCAGGATCACGGGCGGGCCGGTGCCTTGTTCCAGGTAATGAAGGCGCACCCCCTGCGAATCGAAATACTGGCCCTCGGTTTCGAGGGTGTGGTAAATGTAAAGGCCCGCCCCGGCAAGGCACACCACAAGAAGGGCGGCGAACACGCCTGACCACAGGATCACGCGCTTCAGTGTGGGTTTCCCGGTGCTCATTTTCTCCTTTCACGGTGGTTCGTGTATTCTTGCTGGAAGCGGACAGGTTGTCAATCCTGCCGATACATGGGGGTGTGTCATGACCATTCTAAACCGCCGCGGGTTTCTGCAAGCCTCCGCTCTTATTTCGGCCGCATGGCTCGGCGGCGCCTGTGCCCGGCGGCAGGCAATCGAGACTCCGGCCACGCGCGTGCCCCGACGGCCGAACATTGTATTCATCATGGCGGATGACATGGGATACGGCGATCCCGGATGCTACAACCCCCACTCGAAAACCCCCACGCCTGCCATTGACCGCCTCGCCGGCGAAGGGGTGCGATTTACCGATGCCCATGCCCCGGGCGCCTGGTGTGTGCCGTCCCGGTACGGTTTGCTGACCGGACGATATCCATTCCGCACCACCCTCGACGTGAAACACAGCATCATCGAAGCCGGACGCATGACAATCGCGTCGCTCCTGAAGGAGCACGGCTACCATACCGCCTGCATCGGCAAGTGGCATCTGGGATTCGAAGGCGGCGCCGAAATGCGCGATTTCAGTCAGCCCATGCGGGGCGGCCCGGTGGATCATGGCTTCGACTATTTCTTCGGCATGCACGCTTCGCTGGACATCCCGCCCTATTACTACATCGAGAACGACCGTTGTGTGGCGGCTCCAACGGAACACATCGACGCCAGCAACAGCCCGGACGTTACGCCTATCCAGGGGGCGTTCTGGCGCGAAGGAGATATCGCGCCCGGGTTCAAACATGACGAAGTACTGCCCCTGTTTACGGATAAAGCCGCGGGCTTCATCCGGGAACACCGCGCCCAACATCGCGATGCCCCTTTTTTTGTCTATTTTGCACTGGCCGCCCCCCATACGCCCTGGCTCCCCACGGACCCGTACCGGGGCGCGACCGGCTGCGGGGACTACGGCGACTTCGTTGCCCAGGTCGATGCCTCCGTGGACAAGCTCGTGAAGACCCTGCACGAATTGCACCTCGACAACGACACCCTGGTCGTGTTTACCAGCGACAACGGCCCCGTATGGTTCGAGGCTGACGCGGCCCGCTTTGATCACCGTTCGGCCTATCTCCTGCGCGGGATGAAATCGGACGCGTACGAAGGCGGGCACCGGATGCCCTTCGTCGCGCGATGGCCAAACGTAATTCCTCGGGGTTCCGTGTCGGATGAAACAATTTGTTTCACGGATATGCTAGCCACGTTCGCGGCGGTGATTGGCGCGGAACTCCCTGCAAACGCTGGCGAGGACAGCTACAACGTGCTTCCGGCGATGCTGGGAGAGAGCTACGCAGGCCCCATTCGCGAAGGTCTTGTGGTGCACTCGTCGATCCGCCAAGGCGACTGGAAACTCATCTTCGGCGACGGGGAAGGGGGCTTGAGCCGGCGGTATGAGG
This sequence comes from uncultured Nitrospiraceae bacterium, assembly GCA_964520685.1. Lineage (GTDB taxonomy): Bacteria > Hydrogenedentota > Hydrogenedentia > Hydrogenedentales > SLHB01 > UBA2224. The sequence continues at coordinate 7,323 of CAZFOG010000071.1, forward strand.
GGCCGGAGCCCCGAAATCCGCGCAAGATCCCCGGGGAACTGTACAATCTCCGCGAGGACCTCAGTGAGACTACCGACCTGTATGGCTCGAGGCCGGAAATCGTGGCCCAGCTGACCCGGCTCATGGAGCGGTATCGCATGGACGGGCGCAGCGCTGCCCGGTAATGTCTTCGCCAGCCCTTACTTGAATTCGACCAGCATAATGACCTGGTCGTCACTGGGGCGGCGTCCGGCTTCATACGCGCGCAACATGCCAACCAATTCGGCCACGGCACGGGAAGAACCGCCTTCCAGGTGGCCTATGGCGCTGCGCAAACGGTCTTCGCCATACGCTTCACCAGTAGGGGAGAGCGTCTCCACCACGCCATCGGTGTACAGCCACAGGGCCGAGCCGGGCTCGATCGCGATGGTGCGTTCGGAATAGCGCCAGTCCCCGCGAATGCTCAGCGGAATATCGCCCGTATGTTCGAGTTCGGTCACTCCACTGTCGCGAACCCGGAGGAGGGGAGGATTGTGGCCTGCATTCGAATACACGATCGTGTTGGAATCCAGGTCAATGATGGCAAGGAACCCCGTCACGAAAACCTGGCCCACCGTGCGCGCCATTAGATGCCTGTTGAGGTATTCGAGAATCTTCGCCGGCGAGAAATCTTTCCCCGTGCGCACCCGCAGCAATGTGGACAGCATCGCCACGACCACCGCCGACGACGGGCCGTGGCCGGAAACGTCCGCTATGAAGACAAGCCACCGCGGATGGTTCTTCAGGTCATCGCCGGGCGCCGCGCCAACGGGAAGCACATCATAATAATCGCCGCCCGCCCGATCAAACGTCGACGAGAACGCGCGCACACGCATCCCGCGCACGGTGGGCATGGACCGCGGAAGCAATGCGCGCTGGATGTTTGCGATTTCGTCCACTTCACGCTGAATCCACGCCACGGCTTCGTTGCGCCGGATCTGGTTCCATGCGCCGGTCATCAGCAACTGCATCTGGCTGGCGTCCGCCTCGTCGTATTCGACCGGCTTGTTTGCGACAATAGCCAGGGCCTCGGTGCGATCGTTCTCGAGAATGGGAACGGCAAGCAGGCGGACGATATGTTGCGCGCTTGCGGCTGGAAGCGCGGCACGATCCAGCACGACAGGCTTGCGCGTGTCGCGGAGAATCTCCCACAATTCGGGCACCGACACCGCTTCCGTCATGTCGGAAGGGGTGACGCTGGCATTGTTGCCGCGCGCCCAGTTGTCCGGCATGTATTCGCCCTTGCGCCTATCGAACTCGCCGATGAGGCCAAATTCGCTCCGGGTCAGATCAACGGCCTTTTGCAGTACAAACCCCATCATCTCTCTCGGGCCGGACTGACCCATGTCCTGCAAATCGATCAGCGCTTCCAGCCGCCGGCTCTGCAACAACACCGCTTCCTCGGCCCGGGCCCGTTGGAACGCCGCCACCAAAACCCCCGCAACGAGCTTCAGCAGGCGGATGTCGTCCTCGTCCCAGTCCGCTTTTCGGGCGATGCAACTGAACCCGAGCATGCCGATCACCTGGTCCCGCCACAGCATTGGCACGACCAGAACGCTCTGCACATGCAGCGATTCGAACATGGCCCGCTCTTCCGCAGCCTCTTCGGGAAGCGCTTCGGCATCGGGCACATACACGGCGCCTTCGAGAAGCAGTTTCCGGGCAAACCACGCGTATTGATCGGCCGATAATCCCGAGTCGGGCCTGTCGAAGGGGGCGGTTCCCGGCGTGCACCATTCGTGCGTCATATCTACCGTTTTTCCGTCTTCCCGCATCATGTAGATGTAGGCCCGGTCCGCCTCCACGAATTCCCCGGCGTCGCGCAGCACATCGTGCACCGTGTCTGCCAGATCTCCCGGCCCGACTCTCAAGAAACGCGAAGAAACCGACGCCACCAGTTCTTCCATCTCGACACGATGAACCAGCGACTGCTCGGCCTGGCGGCGGCGCGTAATGTCGTTGCCAATAGACAGGATTTCCGTCAGGTTGCCGTGCTCGTCGAAAATCGGCCGGTTGCTCCACGACATCCAGACCCGCTCGCCGTTCTTGCGCATGTTCTCGTTCTCGTTCGCGACGTATTTTTCCGGATCGTGCAGGAGGTCGGTGATCAGGTCCCGAAGGTTCAGACCCGAGGTGTCGGTTTCCGGCACGATCGTGCCCAGGACGGATCTTCCGACAACCTCCTGCCAGGTCCATCCGAAAAAGCGCTGTCCGTACTCGTTCAGGAACGTGATGATGCCGTCCGGGTCCCATCGCAATACGACGCTGTTGACGCTCTGGATGAGGTCCTTGTAGCGGGCCCGGCTTTCACGCAGGGCTTCCTCCGCCTTCCGGATGTCCGTGATATCGTGTGCGAAAATAGCGAGCCGTTCGGATTTACCATCCACGGTCGCGACGGGGTAAAGCATCACATCAAAGAAGATGTCCCCCCGGCGGTCCTCGAATTGTACGGGGCGCCGCGTATCGAATGCCTCGATAATCCTGGCCATACGTGCCTCGGCAAGAGCGGGCGGGAACAGATCTCGGATTTTCGCCCCGGTGATCTCGTCCCGGTTCATCCCCAGTCGCCGGGCGCCCGCTTCGTTCACCGCCACCACAGTCCCGTCGCGCGTCACCAGGAACGCCGAATCCATCGTGGCGTCCATAAGCGCTCGCGATGTCTCTTCGCTGTTTCGCAAAGCCTCGCGCGATGCCTCGAGGGCTTCGAGCATCCCGTTGACGGACCCCGCCAAACCGGTCAGCTCGTCATTTCCACGAAGCACGACCCGGCGCCGCGCATCCCCCGAATCGGCAATCGCCCGCACTTCGTTTTCCAGGGAAGCAATGCGCGAAAGCACGGAATACCGGAGCAACGCAATGACCACCGTAATGAATACGATGCCCGCGAGCAGAATGGACGACAGCAGCGTTCGGCCCGTGATGACCTTTGCGGCATGCACCTCCCGCGGCAATTCCGCACGCAATGCCAGCACAGGGCGACCGGTGATGTCATCCACCCGCGCATAGGCGGCCATAGTCTTTTCGCTTAAAGGATGCGCATAAACTCCGCCCGGAGAGGTCAGACCCATGCGGACGGGGGCTGGCGCGTCATGCCAGGTAATGGCCTTTACCTCGCGTTCGAGCAACGCCCCGCTCTGCGCGGCCAGATTCCCGTCGGCGTAACGCCCGATGAGCAGCGTGCCGCGGATCGGACCCTCGAAATTGCTCGACACAACGGGCCGAGAGGCGATGAGCAAGGGATCTTCGGGTAACGCGATCAAACCCGAGACGGATGACGCGGGGGAATCGTGGTCGCGCAGTTCCGGCATGGATTCGATGGTCTGCATGAATGCCTGCGAGATGGGCTGTGTCCGCCGCTCGAGCAGGTCGTAGCCCCGGGCAAATACAACAGTACCCTCCAGGTCAAGAACGGCTATGAGATTGAGCCCGAGAGACTCGTAGGCACTATCCACAAAATTCGATTGCTCGAACTCCGGGTCGGGGTTTTGCACATAGTCCGCCATGGCGTCCCAGGCGGACAACTGCTGAAGGTGAACGTCCAACTGCAACAGACGCGACAGGTACGAGCGCCGAATCAATTCCGTTTCGTGGCGGGCCCGGTCCATTTCGTACACGTCGAAACCTTTCAGCAAGACAAACCGGGATACAAGGTACAGCCCCGCCAACAGGCATACCAATGTTACGCCGATGATTATGAGAGTCTTCCGCTGTAAGGTCATACGCATGCCCTGCCTGCCGCCTACCACGGCGTGTCCGGCCACGGACGCAGTAGTATGGCAAAACAGCACGGCTCGGGAACAGTTTTTCGCACCCGGAATACCCCAGGCCGCTCCGGATGTTTAATTATCTCCGTTTCGCGGGCATTTCCCCTGGCGAGCGGCCTCCTTAGGCCGTGCGCCCCAGCCTATTCACCGGTGCCGCACAGCCGCCGCCATGCGCGCATGGAGTGGGTCAGATTGTCGCGGACGTCCCCCCCGATGCCGTAACCCTGGAGGCCGATGGGGCCCTGGTAGCCAATGTCCTGCAGCACGTCGAGGATTTGTCCGGTATCGAAAGAACCCCGGTCGAGGGTCTGGATCAGCTCGTTCCAGCTCTCTCCCGGGTCGGCCCCATTGATCGTGACCATGAAAAGGCGGGGCCCAGCGGCTTCGAGACGCTGGCGAAGGTCCTTGCCATCCACCTTCAACCAGTGACAGAGGTTAAACGTGACCCCGATGTTGGGACGTTGCGCCTTCTGGGCAACCCGCAGGGCGTCTTCAACGCGCTCGACCCAGAAACCGGTGTGGGGGTAGATGGCGATGCGGAGGCCGTAGGGCGCGGCGGCATCGGCCAGGGTCTGCAGGGCTTTCACGGCATCGGCGTCGCCGTCGGGCGAAGATACGCCGTATTTTTTGCTGAGCAGGGGCGTCCAGAGCACGGCTCCGCGGCCGTCGAGCAGTTTCGTCGCAGGCTCCCACGCCGATACGTCGAATTCTCCGGGATCGATGCTGATGCCCTCGTAGACGCCGAACAGCCGGAGGCCGTGGGCATCGAGAGCGCGCAGCATGGGCTCGACGTTGGCGACGCCGGAAACGTCTTTGCCGTCATACCCGAGTTCCTCGAGCATGGCGGCCTGCTTCTCGGGGGTGTCGCGCTCGGCGTCTCTGGTGCCCGTGTCCATTGCGAAAAACGGAAACATGCGCACCTCCTTCCCTTCAATAGGCAGCATCCAGACATTGCGGTAGGCCACGGGGCCATGGTCGCCCTGCAGCATAAGGGGACCAAGCAGTTTCTCGTCATTGAACAGGCTTGCGCGGGTCGGTCCGCTAATCTCTACCGCATCGTGAACAACCTGGCCGTTGTGGACGACACGCTCGAACCGGGCATTAGCAATCTTATTGCCGTTGGCATCGAACTTGGGCGCCCGGAAAATCACATCGAACCGCTGCCACACACCCGGCGGACGGGCGGCAATCACGCGGGGCGGCACGCCTTCGTAGCCGTTGGGTTCACGGTTTTCGTCCCAGCGCTGGTAAATGCCGCCGCAATCGGAATGCTGCGGCTCGGCCACGCCCCAACTGTCGAGCACCTGGATCTCGTACCGCCCCTGGAAATACACCCCGGAATTGGATTCGCGGGGCACAACGAATTCGATATGGGCGCGGACGTCGCCGTGTTCCATGTTGCTGACGAGGTGTTTCGTGCGGCCGGTGGGTCCATTGAGAGCCACCCCGGTCCCCGGGATTCCTTTGAGTTTCTTGGCGTCGTCGGGATCGATGACGGCGTCGCTCTCGATGGTCCACTCTCCCGTGTCGCCGGCCCATGCGGAGAGATCATCGCCGGTGAGGTCCTGCGCGCCCTCGGGCGCCGCCCCTGTCGCTGAACATGGGATGCACCAGCCGGTGACGAAAAGCATGAGCACCAGTCCAGCCGCCGCGATTGATGTCTGACGTGTCATGGCGTTATCCCCTCACCTGCGGATTTCTTTCCGACTCTGGCACGCCTGAGTGGGTGAGAAACGCGCGCTAAAACGAAACGAGGCAGTGCATGATGAAAGTGAAGCCCAATGCGTCGATGTCTTCCCAGATGCGTCTGACCAACGCAGCATCGCCCTGGATGGTTGGGAGTTCGGCGAGTTTTTCGTCCCAGGGGATACAGACACCGGGCGCGCGTTTGACGGCGCGGCCCACCTGCGGCGGGGTTTTGGGGGGCTGGGTCTGTTTCCATTCGGCGTTGGCGGCGGGTTCGGAAGCGCCGTCTTTGTAGACGCCGTATTCGCGGGTGAATTCGGTCATGGCGCGCACGTTTTCGACTTGGGCGTCGTTCTGAATGATCGCGCTGGCGTCCATGACAAATCCGCCGTCCGCGCCCACTTCATCAATGACCTTCTTGCACCGGTCCTTCACTTCCTGCGGCGTACCATACGTCAGCAGGAAATTCGGAACACCCCCGCTGATGCAGAACCGCTTGCCGAGCTTCTTGTGGGCCTCGAAGATGTCCGCCTTGTCCACATGGTAGATGATGCTCCCCTTGGGAAGTTCGGCAAACGATTCGAGATGAGCGTTCCAATCACCTTCGGCGTAGAACAGCACCTGGTGACCTGAGGCCCAGATCGCTTCGATGATGGGTTTCAGCGTCGGCCAATAGAGATTCTTGAAGTTCTCCATCGAGATGAAAGGCACGCAGCCCCGGTGCATCCAGATGGTGATGGGGACATTGCGCTCAGGATCGGAGGTTGCCAAAGCCGTGCTCAGGAGGTGGGGCGCCAGGGCTTCGCAAGCCGCCTTAACCTTGCCGGGCTGCTCGAACAAGTCCATACTCAAACCGACATAACCCCGCAGCTTGTCGCCCAGAATGTCCAGGGGCGCCTTCAGAATGCCTCCAATAGCTCCGGGCATGCCGCACTCGGTGCGCATGCGCTGACCCTGTGCGCCGAAGCCCATGAAATAGTTCCACATGGCCATGCCGCCCTTGAGAAACGCCAAGTTGCTCCGGAATGTACTCGGGGCGCCCGGCGGCACGATGTCCCGCGATACGCGCGGCAGCCAGGTGTCAAACAGAAATCCCGTGGGATCGGCAATGAGCGCGTCGTACTCGTCGGCCCGCATGAATTCCTCGCCCGTGGGGGGCTCGAGATACTGAAATCCGGTATCCGGGGGCACATCGATGCCCGGGGTGCCGTAGTAGCGCAGCCCGATAGCCTGGGTCAGGCCGGTCCACACGTAGACCATGTTGCCAACCATGGCGTCCCAGTCGAAATCCTTCGCGCATGTGCACACCGCGTCAAACGCTTTCTGGAAATCGTGCGTCACTTCCTGACACGTATACCCCGCGTATTTGGCGGTAAATTCGGCCGTAAACGGGCGCAGCGGCACGCGGTCCGGTTTCTTGTTGCGCAACGCCGTCACGTAGCGGTCGAGGCGTTCCCGGTAACGGTTCTCCATGGTGTCCGGCATGTGTTTCATCCCCTTTACCTGCAGAGTCTGCGGTATTCTTCCTGCGCTATTCTGACTGGGCCACCTGCTGCCGTTCGGCGGGCCGTTCCCGGCGGTACATATAGTCCGGCCACAACGGGCAGTTGAAATCGATCCAGGCTTTCACGGCGCGCATTTCGTCCTCGCTCAGCGTGACCTTGGCATGATTTGCATCGCCCAGTACGTCGAAAAGACGGCTCTTGAGCGTTCCGAACGACAACGGTTCAGCCTTGAAATGCCGCATGCCCCACGTATAATCGAAATAATGCACCCATCCACCCTCGATCAGCGAGCGATAGGAGAGCGGCACGCGTTCCCGGTCCAGTTCGCCCCGCATGTCAGGAGCGTGGGCACGGCGGCCCGCGTCGTGGCAAGAGACACAATGACGGTCCCATACGGGCTGCACCATCGTTTCGTAGTCGAACGGAACGGCGCCCCACGGCGGCGCCTCGAGGCGCACGGGCGGCCGCTGCAGGGCCTGTTGCAGCCCTGCCCCCGGAGGCGCTTCCTGGCGGTTTTCGTGGCACCCGATGCAGCTGCGCTGCTCTCCCGGCTGCAGCTGGATCACGCTCCGCATGCGCTGAATCTCGTTGAAGTCCCCATCGAGCAATTGGAAGTAAAGCTGCCGCGAAGCCGGCGCGATGAAATTCGCCGAACCGTCCATCTCAACAGGCACGATGCCATGTGACTTCTTGGCGACAAAACTCGGCCAGCCGCCCCCCTCGGTCACCTCAAACAACCCTTGGCTTTTCTTCGAAACCTGCTTGTCCCATTGGTAATGGGTTGCCACAGGAGCCAGCGGAGCGTTTGCCGTACGCGTCAGGTAGCTGGGGGTCGGCCCCGTGACGAGGTGAGTCGGCGCGGCATAAAAATCCTGGAACGGCGGATGGTCGTCGCGGAACTGGCCGCAAGCAAGCTGCTCCAGCGTGGCAGGCACTTCTTCGGATACCCGCAAGTACTTGACCCGGCCCCGCGGCACATCGGCACCCAGACCAACGTAGACGTCCTGGACCGCAAACACGCCCAGGTTCTCTTTGGCCAGCGCCGGGTCGATGGAAGTGGCCAGGACGGGCGGCCGGGGCCGCGCGCGCCATGGACTTGGCCGCTTGCAGCTGATCTCGGGGTCGACGTAGAGCAGCTCGCGGTTCCCAAACCGGTCGATCACGTAGAGCGCAAAGTTATGGTGATTATCCGGGTTGTGGCTTACCAGGAAATGGTCCCGCGATACGGGATGCGGGTCGCGGAACGTGTCGGTGTGGGAACGGCTCATCTGATACTGCGGGCGCGTATCCGGCGTAATGTTGGTGATGGCCTGCGTATCGAATGGCCCCTTGCTCCGGTCAAGAAGCGCGATCGGGCCATGGTGGTCGCCATGGGACATCAGGGTGCAGACGATTTCGCTGGCGCCGGGCACCTCATGCGCCTGGCTGTAACAGTTGGGCGTGTTGTTGCCGAACACGAGCTTCGGGTGCGTTCCGTCGGGACGAATGCTCCAGAGCGTGTGGCCGAAGTCGGCGCCCTTGTCGAGATACTCGGACCGTGTCCACAGAATATACCCGTCACTCATCACCGACGGTTTCCATTCGCTCAGGTTGGCGAAGGAAAGACGCCGTATGTTTGACCCGTCGCGCTCCATCCGGAAGAGCACATAGGCTTGCGGCCGCCAGCACAGAAAGCGCACCGCGCACCGCGTGGTATGGAACGCCAGCCCCCCGTCAGGCAATACGACCGGATCGAAGTCATGAAACGGCCCTTCGGTGAGTCTCTGCCATCGCCCGTCTTCCAGGTTCAGTGAATACAGGTGCCAGTAGGAATCCCATCCCTCGACTGCCGGCACTTCGGGCCGGTAGGCGAAGAAAACCGTCTGTGCGTCGTAATCAAGCACCGGCTCGCGGACAATGCCCGCGCTGCCGTCGAAGATCTGCTCGATGTCCGCACTGCCGGGGTCGAGACGCCCTTGCGCGTCGCGGGGGACGTGCAGCACATAGAGCCCGCCGCCGGGTTCGAGTGTGCCGTCCAGATGCTCGCTGTAGTTGTGCGATTCGAGATAGGGATGCCGCTTCGCAAACAGAACGTGTTCGAGCGGCGCCAGGGCGGGGTCCCGGAAAAAGAGCTGCCGTTTCGCCATCCGCACCGCGAGATAAAATTCCTCGTCTTCCGCGGCACCGGCTTCGCTGGCGGCTCTTGCCTGGAACTGCGCCAATTGCTGGCGTTCTACGGTGACGTCCAGCCCCTGCGCATCCAGGCGATCAATCATTTCCCCGAACAACACCAGGACTCGGTCCAGCGCTCCCAGGCGCGCAATACGTCCCCAATAGGGCTCGCCCCCCGGTCGCGCCGGCCGCTCGGTCACCAGCGGCGAGAGATAGTCATCGGCAGGAATGCGGCCCCAGGTGTCGCGTTCACGCAGAAAGGCATATCGCAGCACACCCTGCCAGTTCTTTTCGGCCAGCCGGGTCACCGGTAGATAGGGCATGAGTTCGTACGGGCACATGGGGTTGCGCCGCCGGGGGAACGGGGCGTCCGACGCCAGATTCAATGCCGCCGCGGACTGCCATTCGCTGCCTTCCAGGGACACGAGCACCTCGGCCTCGGTGACGAGCCGATCGCGGAAACCGCCCTCGCGGTCGCGCGAAATCACCACCCTGCTCACATCGGCAGCCTCGGGCAATTCGATCTGTGCCCAGCCCGTCCCGGCCGTGGCCGAAATCCAGCTATGGTCATTGCCATACAGGCCGTCATTCAAATGCGGCACTGCGTGAATGGCATAGCCTTCGAGCACCGACGAAGCGCTGGCCACCGCGCCCCGGGATGCCAGGGCGAGATTGTCCGCGTTGTCCGGGCCGTAAACCTCCAACTCATCCAGGCAGGGTTGGGTATCACCACTGGTCCGGTGTATCGCGAGCCGGACGAAACGCGCCTGTTGAGCGGGGAATTCAATGCCATTTGCCCGAAGCTCCGTGAGTTCCACGGGGATACGCGCCAGCTTCTCCTCGAGTTCTTCGGCCACTGGGCGCCGCATCGCTTCCGAGGTCCCCGTCGCGGGCAGGGTTCCGGACGGTTCCGCCCATCCCGCCGATGAAACCACAAACAGCATCAACCACAGAACGGCGCATCCGCGCCAACCGGGTCGGACCGGCGACATTTGTTTCTGGTGCGTCATGTTGCCCCTTTCACATACTCTTTCCGGCTGAATCGTGCGAGACAGCATCCCAGTCACGCTATGGTAGGCGCAAAGGGTTCCGCGAGTCCACTTTGCCGCGAACCCGCCTGGCTGGGCCTGTCAACGAATGCCATTTACCCCCGTCTGCCTGTCCGTCCGCCCAGTACAGTCGAACCGCCGTCTGCGGAAAACCCCTTTTTACGATTGCACACGGTAACACCACAACGTACCGTGGTACCGCAGATAGAGCCGCCCATCAAGCAGAACGGGATGCGCCCAGGCATCGCGCACCCGCTTATCGGTCAACTGAAACTGGCCGGCCGTTACAAAGCCTTCCGGGGCGGGTTTCAGCAACGCTACCATGCCCCGCTCGTCCTGCACATAGAGCCGCTCGTCCGCGTAGATGGCCGCGCCGGTCGTCAGAGCCTCGTGCTCGTATTTCGTCTCGCCCGATGCCCAGTCAAATGCAAACCACCTCTTGGCCTTCTGATACCCCGAAATGTAGAGCACTCCCTCAACGAGGATACCCGCCCCGGTCACGGTATCCACGGGCACCGTCCAGGCATGGTTGGCGGACAGCCCGTCCCCATCTTGCTGAAGGCGGTACAGGCGGCCGTCTTCGGCATAGGACGTCACGTAGAATACGCCGCCGGAACCATACACGGGAGTGGACGAGTTGACCAGAAACCGGTTGGTCATCGGTACGGTCCACAGCAATTCCCCCGTATCGGCATCGGCGCCGAATCCGTGCCGTGACGAGCAATTGGCGATGATGCGACGTCCGGCATACGCAAACAGGATGGGGGACGCGTACGAGGCATGCTCGCCCTCGATGGGAGGAGTCATCCAGACGGTCTCGCCGCTCAGTTTGTCCAGCGCCGCCACCAGAGCCATTTTGCCGCCCGGCGTGATGACAACGCGGGCGCCGTCCACCAGGAGGCATTCGCTGATTGCCCACGAGATGTTTTCGGCATCGAAGCGCTCGAGGATGTCTACGGCCCAGAGTTCCGTGCCGTCCGCTGTATTGAAGCAGGCCAGGCGCCCGTGGGCGTTGAGATGGTACACGCGGCCATCGGAGTACGCACAACACGCGCGGGCACCCGGATACGAGCCCTTCCAGGCCGTACCATTCTGTGCGCGCCATTGCACCTGGCCTTGCAGATCAAGCGCAAACACCATCAGGTCGCCGTTGATTTCCCCCGTGATGTATAGGTGCTCGCCAACGATGATAGGCGAGGACCAACCCTCACCGAGGCCGTCAAACTGCCAGAGCAGGGGCGGTCCGTCCTTGGGCCACTCCCGCATCAGTCCCATCTCGTCTGAAATGCCATCGCGCCGTGGACCGCGCCACTGGGGCCAGCCGGTCTCGGGCGAGGCAATCAGGCCCTCGGCAGGGACCTCCCCGGCCGGGATACCGGCATGGCCGAGTATCCAGAAGAACAGCGCGGCACAAAGGACCCGCAGCGCCCGGCGAGGAGCTAGAAAACTCACTGAAGCGGTCATCCAACACGAATGCATGGATAGGCCCTTCCTATGGTTCATTCCGGCACGGATAATACTCTCAAGGCACTGCACTGGCGGCAGCCTGTTTGCGCTATGGTAAGCACCCAGGGTGCCGGGTGTCCATACTGCCCACTCTGTCCTCCTGCTGTGGGACCGGCGCCCCCGCCTGTCATCCTCCTCCGCCACCCCGTATACTCGCACCAGCGTGTGTCCGTGCGAGTCCGTGCGTGTCCGTGTGTGTCCGTGTGCGTCCGTGTGGGTCCACCCTGCCCGCTGCCTTGAACATCACGCCCCCCATTTTCATCGTCTCCGGCTGAGCCGGACGGCTCATCCTCTGCTGCCCGTTGATTGCTCACGGAAGGATGCCAACGGTACACAC
>CAZFOG010000072.1:0-19230 GCA_964520685.1 uncultured Nitrospiraceae bacterium
CTTCGTTGCCTCGAAAATTCAAAAACCGGGACTGACCCAAGCGAGCGACGCAGGAACGAGACGGGTCTGTCCCTGGGTTTTTGATCCAGCTCGTTTTCATCGCCTTCGGGTGAGCCGCTGCTCATGGCTCGCTGTCCCCCGTCTCCGGCGGACATCAACATCTTCTTCTGGCGAATTAGCGCGCATTTCTCGCCGGCTCACGCGTGCCTGAATTGGAAAGAGATGCGCTGACTTGGGGTACGAAAAGAGCACCTGTTCTTCTCGCGAACTGACGGTTTCCATCTGGTTCTAGTGCGATTGCCCTGCCGGTTGGGGGCACGCACACGGACCGACACGGACCGGGTGGACCGGGTGGACCGGCCTGTCCGCCGCAGGCAGATGGACGGGATGGTGCGAGGCGGTCGATTGGGCGCGTGGCCGCATTGCAAATAGTGCCGGGAATACGGCATGATCCGGTCCTTTCCAGGCAATAAACAGTCCGAGGGCCCGTTCCCGCGAAGGAGCGATCCAGGGGGTACTGATGGTTCGTATGAGAGCACTGGTGTTTTTCTGCACTGTGGCTGTATGTGCGGTGAGTGCGGGGGCCGATGTGATGTACCTGCGGAACGGCGATCGGGTCAGCGGAACGCTCCTCGGCCTGGGTGACGGGGTAATGCGGTTTCAGGGCACTTTCACAAGCGTATTCAGCGTTCCCTGGACGGACGTGTTTGCGGTCACCACGGATGAAGAAGTAGAACTCTCGCTGTACGACAGCGGAACCGTGACGGGGAGGCTGATATTGCTCGACGACGCACAGGGCCTGGCCGCCGAGGGCGAGGTGAAGCACATCACGCTCGATGAAGTGCTGACCATCGCGGTGCCGGGCGTGGAGATGGCGGAGGAAGTCGAAAGACCGGAGGAACCGGCTGAAGAAGGACCTGTTGTGGCCGAGGCCGAGGCTGCCGAAGAGGCGCCCCCGAGGAAATGGGCGGGCAGTGTTTCGGCAGGCGCTACGTGGCGAAAAGGGGCGAGCGACACCTTTGACGCAGTGGCGGGGGTTGCGGCAGTGCGCGAATGGCCCCGTGACACCCTGACGCTGAAGACGGAGGCAGCCTACGGCGAAGTGGAGTCACTCAAGAACACGCAACGCATCCTCGGCGAGATGAAGTGGCAACATTATTGGACCGACCGGTTCTACGGCTACGGGCTGGCCGGCGCCGAACATGATGCGGGGCGGCAAGTGGATTTGCGGTTGCGTGCCAACGTGGGACTCGGGCGTGAATTCATCAAGAATGAAAAGCGCAAACTGTCTTTCGAAGCCGGTGTGGGTTATCGGCGCGAGTACTGGCTTGAATACGATCTTGTGGCGGAGCGCAACATGCGTGATGCCAGCCGGGACGCGCAGCGGGTGCGTCTGAACCAGTTTGTGAACGAGATCGCCGGTCTGACGGGGTTCGACCTTATCGAGGCGGGCCTGCGTTACGTGCGCGACATCAACGGCCTCAAATTCCACAATGACACAAGCACCGAAGATACGGTCAACGTTCAGATTTCGAGCCACTATGAACAACAGGTCTTCGCCAGGAGCCTGTTTACCTCCGACCTGACTCTCGAACCCGACGTTGACGACCCCTCGAACTTCCGGCTTCTTTCGGATCTGGCCTTTCTGACCCCCCTTTCGGAAAAGATGAGCCTGAAAATGCGGCTGAACTCCGAGTACGACAGCGACACCGGGGGGGTGAACGCCGAGGAATGGGAGCATAAGTTCATGACCGGGTTGGAATACGAATTCTAGCCTGGGGCGGCCTTCCAGCAGCGCAGCGCCTCTCGTGTTTTCTGCCGAGAGCGGGGTAAAACCGGGATTTCCTGCGTGAATCACCGGAAATTTCCAGAATTTCTTGACTGGCTAGATCACCGCGGCTATAATTGTTAGGCACGTCAAAACTTTTGAGAGGCGGTAAAGATGATGCCGGGTGAACGGCTCAGCGCGAGCCTGGAGGACTACCTGGAGGCCATCTTCCACATTGTGGAGGCGAAGCAGGCGTCCCGGGCCAAGGACATTGCCGATCGGCTGAACGTGAACAGTTCTTCGGTGACCAGCGCGCTGCATGCGCTCAAGGAACGGGGTCTGGTGAATTACGAGCCGTACGACCTTGTTACGCTGACTTCTGAAGGCCACCGTGTGGCCCGAGAGATCGTGCGGGGTCACGAGGCGTTACGGAGTTTTTTCGTTGAAGTGCTGGGCATCGAGAATGAGGAAGCGGAATCGGCTGCCTGCGGCATGGAGCACGCCATGCCGGCTCTGGTGCTCGACCGGCTGGTGCGTTTTGTGGAGTACGTGGGCACAGCGCCCGGCGTGCAATTGCAGTGGAGTGACGTGGACAACGGATTTCGAAACAGCTCCGGGGATACGACAGACGAGGACGGCGCACCCGAAGACCGGGAGTAGCCGGGCACGATGTCGGGCCTTGTTGCAGGGCAGGAATACATGGAAACGGGTACGGTAAACGGCACACGGACCAAGATGCTGAGCGAAGCGCGGAGCAACGAGACCGTGCGCGTCGTCCGGTTGCACGGCGGGCGCGGGTTGAGTGAGAACCTCGCGGGACTCGGCGTGCTTCCGGGGACCACGGTTCGCGTAGTGGCCAAGGGTTCCTCCGGGCCGGTGGTGATTGCGTGCCGTGGCGGCCGTATTGCCATAGGACGGGGCATGGCGGAGCGCGTCGAGGTCGTGGAACAACCGCCGGCCGTGTGAGTGCGGGTTTCGCCGCACGATTGTCCCGTAGCCATTCCGGCATGGTTTGCTTCTGGGAGTTTTCCGCATGCACTCGCTGGGCGAGGGCATTTTGCAGGTAACGCATGAGTAAAAGAACGCTGTTTGACCTTGTGAGTGGCGATCGCGCACGGATCGTGCGCGTGCGGGGCGAAAGCGCTCCCGGGCTTCGGCAACGGTTGCTGGACATGGGTATTACGCGCGGTACCGAGTTGTATGTCGAGCGGCATGCTCCCCTGGGTGACCCGGTCGAGATCACCCTCAAAGGGTATTCGCTGGCCTTGCGCATGAACGAGGCCAGATACATCGAGATAGAGGAACTCTGACGTGGCAGGCATCGCGATTGCCGGCAACCCCAATGCAGGCAAGACGTCTCTGTTCAATCACCTTACCGGAGCCACGCAGAGTGTCGGGAATTACCCGGGAGTCACGGTCGAACGCAAGGAAGGCGTGGCGCGGCTCAACGGCCGCCGTATTCGCGTGGTGGACCTTCCCGGAACGTATTCGCTGACCGCGTATTCCCAGGAAGAACTCGTTGCCCGCAATTTCATCATAGAAGACGGCCCCGACCTCGTGGTGGACGTCATCGACGCGTCGAATCTCGAGCGTCATCTCTATCTGGCCATCCAGCTCATGGAGATGGGGGCGCCGTTGCTCCTGGCGCTCAATATGGTGGACGTAGCCCGGCGCCGCGGGCTCCATATCGACCACGCGAAATTGTCGGAACTCCTCGGGATTCCCGTTGTGCCAACAATCGGGAACAAGGGCATGGGCATCAAGGAGCTCCTGCAGCGGTGTCTCGATGCCATTGACGGCGCGATTTCCGTCGCCCCGCGCGTGGTTACGTACGGTCATGAGGTTGATGATGAAGTAGACCGGCTCGCGGCACTTGTGAGCGGCGTCGAACCGCTTGCCGCACGGTATAACCCTCGCTGGGTTGCCGTCAAACTGCTGGAACGCGACGGAGAGGTCGAGCGAACGGTTCGCGAACTGGCAGGCGGCGAGGCGGAACATCTCCTGAATGCAGCGCGCGCAGCCATCAAGGCCATCGAGAGTCACTGCGGCGATGACTGCGGCACGATCATTGCCGAGCGCCGCTACGGGTATGCGGCGGGCATCATAAAGGAGTGCGTGTCGCTTACGGGGGAAGCCCGTCAGCTCGCTACGGATAGTATCGACGTGATCGTGTGCAACCGGTTCCTGGGGCCCATCATTCTGATAGGCATTGTAGCGGCCCTGTTCTTCTCGGTATTCAAGGTATCGACCGAATGGGCGTGGATACCGTGGTTCGGGGGGTGGTACGCACCCGTCGATTGGGTGGAGTGGTTCTTCGAGCAACTGGCAGGCGCCATTGCGGGGCTGGAAGGGCAGGCGCCCATCCTGCATTCGCTGCTCAGCGACGCCCTGATCGCGGGTGTGGGCGGAGTGCTGGGGTTCGTCCCGCTTATCTTCACCATGTTCTTGTTTATCTCGGCTCTCGAAGATTCCGGGTATATCGCGCGCGTGGCGTTTATTCTGGACCGCGTGCTCCAGACCTTCGGCCTGCAGGGGAAATCCATACTCGCCATGATCGTGTCGGGCGGGCTGGGCGCCGGAGGATGCGCCGTGCCGGGCGTGATGGCCACGCGTACGCTGCGTGAAGAAAAAGACCGTCTGATCACCATGCTCGTGGCGCCCTTCATGAATTGCGGGGCCAAGCTTCCGGTGTACGCCATGCTGATTGCGGCGTTCTTCCCACACCACCGCACGCAAATGATGCTGCTGCTCTGGGCGTTTTCGTGGGTGGTGGCCTTGTGTGCGGCCTGGGTGCTGCGCAAGTTCGTGATCCGCGGGGAACAGACGCCATTCGTCATGGAACTGCCACCGTACCACATGCCGGTGCTGCGCAGCCTGCTGCTTCACACGTGGGACCGCACGTGGATGTATATGAAGAAAGCGGGGACCATTATCCTGGCCATCAACGTGCTGCTCTGGGCGTTGATGTATTTCCCGCAGCCGCCCGAGCCGAGCGACGCGGAATCAGGGCCGGATACGGCCGTGACGGTTGACGCAGACGAGAAGGCGGAGGTCGCCGATGCCCTGGCCCACAGTTTTGCCGGGCGTTTCGGGCGCGCTCTCGAGCCGGTAACGCAGTTTGCCGGCTTCGATTGGCGAACCAATATCGCCCTGGTCGGCGGTTTCATGGCGAAAGAGGTTGTCGTGGGCACGTTGGGCACGGTGACGGCGATGGGCGATGTGGAACCCGAGCACTCCGAATCGCTTTCGCAGCGATTGGCCCAGGATCCCGCGTGGAATGCGCTGAAAGCGTTCGCCTTGATGATATTTGTTATGATCTATGCGCCGTGTTTCGTTTGCATGGCGGTCATTTGGCGCGAAAGCGGTTCATGGAAGTGGGCGGTCTTTTCTACGGTCTACTCGACAGCCATTGCCTTTGTGCTGGCCGTGGTCATTTATCAAGGCGGTCTGGTGTTTGGTATTGGCGTAACATAGGGAGCTACTTGGATGCTCGAACTATTGGTAGTCGGGGTCATCGTTTGCACCGCGGCATTTATTGCGGGCTGGTGGTTCCGCAGAAGCGCAACGGGGCGGAGTTGCCACGACACATGCGGCGTTGATGCGCGGGCCTGTCCCCTGGAGGCGGCCCACAAAGCCGGTAAAACGTGTACGGCTCCTCCCGAGGCCTGTTGCGGAAAACACGTGTCAGAAAAGACGGCGGTTCGATGACGCATTTCAAGACAGGAGAAGCAGTATGAATTTCCAGGGCGTGATACTGGGTGCCATCGTGTTCTTGACCATCGGCATATTCCACCCCGTGGTGACGAAGGGCGAGTACTATTTTGGGGCGCGGATCTGGCCGGTCTTTCTGGTGGTGGGCGTCGTGTGCGTGGTCCTTTCGCTTTTGGTCGGGAATACGTACGGCTCGGTGACGCTCGGGGTCGTGGGATTCTCTTCTTTGTGGTCGATACACGAGATTAAAGAACAAGAGCAGCGCGTGGCACGGGGCTGGTTTCCCAAGAATCCCAACCGCGTGACCTGAAGCGCGCCGCGAAAACGTAAGAATCTGAGCCAGCGGGGGAAGGTACCGCGCGTTCGCGCATGTTACCGCGTACCGGGTGAAGGAGGGGAGTTCGAGCCATGCAAATGATTGCCGCGATACTGTGTGTATTGGCCGCCGCGGATGCCGAGGGGCGGGTGGTGGTGCACCCCGAGGATACGGGCGAAGCGCTCGTGAATCCCAACATGGGCTGGAAGCTCAATTTCTACTCGAACATCCTCGACAATTACGGCTCACGGCTGACCGCCTCCGATACGCTGGACGATTTTCCGGGGTTGTCGTGCATCTATCTGCGGCTACCCTGGGCCTACATCGAGCCCGAGGAGGGGCACTTTGACTGGTCCATCGTCGATGCGCCTGCGCAGCGGTGGATAGACAATGGTTTGCAGGTGGCCTTCCGGTTCTCGTGTTCGGAGTCGTGGATGCGCTATGCCACGCCGGAATGGGTCGAGAAGGCCGGCGCCAAGGGTTACAATTTCACTTACGGGAAGGGTGTGGACCCGGAGGGGCCGTTCTGGGAGCCGGATTACGACGACCCGGTGTTCCTCGAGAAGCTCGAGAATTTCCTCTCGGCGGCGGCCGCGCGGTATGACGGGAATCCGAACGTTGCGTTCATTGACGCCGGTTCATTCGGGGTGTGGGGCGAAGGGCATCTCTTTGCGAGCACACAGAAGAAGTACCCGCCTGAAACGGTGAAGCGCCACATTGACCTGCACACAAAACACTTCAAACGGACGCTGCTCGCGGCGAACGACGATTTTGCATTTCAGGGCGAGGAGATTATCGAGTATGCCTGGTCCAGGGGCATGACCTTGCGCGATGACAGTATCTGTGTGCAACCGCCGCCCAACTCGTATTTTCACTCGGACATGGCGCAGGCTTTCTGGCCCGCGTTGCCGGTGATTCTCGAGCATGAACATTACCAGCCGTCGGTGGACAGGGGCGCCTGGGACCGGGATATCCTCATGCGGGCCATCGAGGAGTACCACGCGGCCTACCTGTGCATCCACTGGTTTCCCCGGGAGTTTCTGGAGAAGGAGCGCGAACTCATCGACCGGGTGAACCTGCGGCTCGGGTACCGGCTGCACCTGCGCGAGGCATCATGGCCCGCGCACACTACGCGCGACAGCCGCATCCGTTTTGAATCCGCATGGGCTAACGCGGGGGTGGCGCCGTGCTATCCGGGCGGCCATGTGGCGTTTACGCTGAAAGACGAACAGGGCGGCATCGTGGCGGTATTCGTCAATGAAGCATTTGACGTGCGCCGTCTCGAGGTTGGCCCGCCCGGAGACGCGGCGGCGATGAACACCGCATCCGAACACGGCTTTGCCCGCAACATGCCGCCGGGAACGTTTGACGTCTTTGTGTCAGTCGGTTGGCGTGATGGAACGCCAGTGATTGCGCTGCCGTTGCCGGGGCACGACGGGCACCGGCGCTACTCGCTCGGGCGCATCGTCGTTGATTAGATTCCCGGCAGACTTGCGAAGAAGCGGGCGGGTCAGTATGCTGCAACCCGAGACGATTCAGAGAGAAAGGACAACTGAAAATGCGACGTTCTGCATCCATTCTATGCGCTTTCCTGATGGTTTTCGGCTTCGGGTTCGCGGCGTTTGCGGCGGACCAGACGCCGGTGAATCCCTTCGAGCTGCCGGGGAACTGGTACAAGGGCAATCTGCACACCCATACGACGCAATCGGACGGCGACGTCGAACTTCCGGTGCGCGTCGAGCAGTACAAGTCCCACGGCTATGACATTCTTGCCGTGACGGATCATGAGAAGACGAGCGAAGTCGCACCGTTCTGCACGGAGGATTTCCTGCTTATCAGCGGTATGGAGACGCATCCCAAGTCCTCGAATCCGAACATGGCGTACCATCTTCTGTGCATCAATGTACCCGTAGGCATGTCGTTCGCCAAGGAAGCGGCCATGGAAGAGCGCATGGAGGCGCTTCGCGAAGCCGGCGCGTATGTTATCGCCGCGCACCCCTATTGGTGCGGCTTCACTCTCGAGGAATTGCTGCCGCTGAAGGCGGAGGGCGTGAGCGCCCTCGAGGTCTATAACTCGACGTGCCGTTTCAATGGCCGGGCGGACAGTTCGGTGCATTGGGATCAGTTGTTGGCCAAGGGCTGGCGGATCCCGGCCGTGGCCGTTGATGATGTGCACGGCGACAATGCCTTGCGGATGGCGTGGACCATGATCAAGGCGGAAGCGCTGACCCTCAATGCCGTCATGGAAGCCTTGCGCAAGGGCGCCTACTACGCGTCTACAGGACCGGAGTTCATGGATCTGCGGGTCGAAGGGGATACCGTGACCGTGGAGTGCTCACCGGTACAGAAGATCCAGTTCTATGCTCCCGCGCCCAATGGTTCGCAGATCCTTGCGGATAATGCGCCCCTTACCAGCGGCATCTTCACGTCGAAACGCCCCGTTGCGTATGTGCGGGTCGAGATCACCGATGCCGACGGCAAACAAGCGTGGTCGCCGGTCATTTATCTGAAGTAGAAACGGCCGGTGCCTCGCAGAGGATTCAGCAGTCCTTGCGCAGGCAGTCGAAGACCCGTTCCTCGCCGCCGCGGTAAATCAGATTGTCGTCGACTTCGAGCGTGCCTTCAGCGGAGAGGGGGATGAACCGGCCTTCCGCGCGGGCGTATTCCGTTCCGTCTGCGTCGATGAGCCAACCACGGGCGGTCCCCAGTCGCCGGGTGGCCTTGAGCACCTGCGCGCAGGCTGTCATGGGGCGGTTCGAGGGAACAGGCTTGATGTAGCGAATGGTCAATTCCCCGGTAAAGCACATGCGGTGAATTTCCCGTGCCACGGCCCAGCCCATGCACTCGTCCAGGATTGCGGCGACAATACCCCCGTGCACGATCTTGTCAAAGCCACAATGGTGCGTTTTGCCCGTGAACGGGGCTTTGACGACGCCGTCCTCGACGTAGAACCGGGTCTGTACACCGGCAGGGTTGCCCTCACCGCAGATGAAACAGGGTTTTGAATTTGGCAGGTACGTAATTCCGTCGCTACTCACACGTGTCCCTTTCGCTGGAAGCCTCTTGTTGGTTGATGGTACAGGTTTCTCTACGTTTGTGACCGGCCAGTGCGGCCAGCGCGTAGCGGTGGTTCGCGAACCACCGGTAGGCCGCGGGTGACGCATGGCGAATGCCCGGCAGGCGCAGGATTCGGGCCAGCCAACGCCAGCCTTTCATCAGCTCCATCAGCGGCGGGAGGGCTTCTTCGCCCGAGAAGACGCGCCCTTCCGCAGTCACCAATTGCATGGCCTTCAGGCACTGCTCCCGGGTGATTTCGGGAAAGCGCGTCTCGCGGTTCTCGTCCTGGCACGGGAGCGTCTCGATGGTATTGCCCCGGGCATGCCGCAGCGCCCAGGCCGCCGCCCGGGAGCAAAAAGGGCATTCACCGTCGTAAATCAGGGTCGCTCGGTTCATCGCCGGATATCCTACGTTTCATGCACTCCCCCGCTCAACTTTCAGGTTTCATGCCGGAGGGATTGCACTGGCTGTTTCGGATCGTTACCCTCTGGGAAGAAACACTGCTGGAGACGGGTCCATTCATGCAACTCGAGTTCTTCTGGAACGACGCGAACACGCTGAAAGAGACGTTGGAACGGCAATCGGGGCTCCGTATTGACCTTACCATTACCGACAACACCCACAACGTGCTGTCGGTGCGGCCGGATAGCGCTCCCGGCCACGTGAAAGTGCGGTTGCATCACATGTTTTTCGATGCGGACGCCAAGGCTCTGCAGGCGTTGGCGGAGTGGATCCGCCGGCCGAAGGCGGCGCGCGCCGGCGAGGTTTTGGACGCGTTTATACGCGTAAACCGCCATCGAATCCGTAAGGCGCCGAACCGCCGCCGCGTTATCCGGGTGCAGACCCGGGGCCGGTGTTTCGACCTGCAGCGGATGTTTGACGAAGTGAACGCCCGGCACTTCGAGGGAGGAGTTGAGGCCCATATCACGTGGGGCAAGATGCCTGCGAACCGTCGACGCCGGTCGATTCGCTTTGGCAGCTACAGCCACGAGCTGAACCTGATTCGCATCCATCCCCTCCTCGACCAACCCTTTGTGCCCGAGTTTTTTGTGCGTTACATCGTATTTCATGAAATGCTGCACGCCTATCTGGGTATTTCTGAATCGGAGAATGGGCGCCGCCGGATTCACACCCCCGAGTTCCGGAAATTGGAGAAGGCCTATCCGGACTACGAGCGGGCTCTGGCCTGGCAAGACAAGCGTGACTCCCTGACGCGCCTTCTGAAATGACTGGCGCTTCGGCCGGGGAGGCTTGCAGGGGAAATCTGGCGCAGGCGGAAATCCCATATCTTGTAGTTTCGCGGCGGATGAATATACTATGGGTTGGGAGCGTCGAGGTTCGTGCGGCGAGACTTCTCGTGCGAGGTTGTGCAAGTCGGGTCGAATACGGCGGCGGCTATTGAAGGGCGCGTTGGGCTGCTCGAGGGTGTGTAGCGTGTTGCATGCAACGTTCCCGAGGCAGCCGCGGTCTTGCGGACAGGGATGATTGACCGTCCGCCCGTTCGACGCGGTTGTTTTCTGCAACCTGCATGCATAAAATGACTTAGCTTGGGTCTCGCCGGCGGCAGCCTCAAGGGGGCCGGGCCAAAGTGAGAAAGTTGTGACGTTTAAAAGGGCGGATTGTAACGTGAACAGGCGGCGAGGTGAGTCGCGCAGCGTTCAGGGGCGCGAGCTCACACACCGACCGGGTGGACTGCGTGGATCGGGTCCATAAGACGGACGAAGAACTCATGGTGACCCTCCGCGGGGGTGACCGCGAGGCGCTGGCCGAACTGGTGAGGCGGTATCAGAACGATATCTTCCGGTTCTGTCTGCATTATCTTCGCGATTTCGAGATTGCCCGCGAGTTGGCCCAGGAGACGTTCGTGCGGGTCTATATGGCGCGCCAGCGTTTCGATGAAACACGCAAGTTTCGCCCGTGGGTACTCTGCATCGCCCGGAATCTCAGCCTGAACGAGTTGAAACGCAAGAAGTCCGTGCACATGGAGTCTCTCGAGGAGTACGCCAGCACGGCCCGCGACGAAGATGGCGGGCTGCAGCGCTCTGCGGACGGCGTGCCCGACCAGGAACTGATGGAGCAGGAGCGCCGCGAGGCTTTGGGGCGGCTGTTGGATACCCTTGACGACGAGTCCCGCGAGATCGTGACCCTGCGCTTCTTCGAGAAGATGCCGGCGCGGGACATCGCGGAGGTGGTGGGCAGTACGGAGGGCGCCGTTCGCACGCGGCTTCATCGCATATTGAAAGCACTCCGCGAGAAGAGTCTCGTGGTGAAGGACCATCTGTGAGAGAGGATGAACATGACATAACGCTGGACCGGTTGGCCGACTGTTTGGACGGGATGCTGTCCGAAGAGGAGGCGCTGGCGGTCCAGAAGGCTCTGGAAGCCTCGGGTGAGGTCAAGGCCGACTATGCCTGGCTGCAGACGGCTGCCCGCGATTTCCATGCTATCGGCGAGAGCATTGCGCACGATGCGCCCGAGATCGACGTTCTGGATGCCGTTATGCGGGCCGTCGAGAAAGCGGACGCCGCCGAGCGGATCGTACGGCTGGATGTCCGGAAGCGGTCCAGGCCTTCCCTGGCGTTTTGGGGCACCGTGGCGCTCGCTGCTGCCGTGGTGCTGGTCGTTCTGGGGCTGGTTTTCGAGATTGGTCTGTTTGCCCCGGCCGG
Source organism: uncultured Nitrospiraceae bacterium (assembly GCA_964520685.1). GTDB lineage: Bacteria > Hydrogenedentota > Hydrogenedentia > Hydrogenedentales > SLHB01 > UBA2224. The sequence goes on from CAZFOG010000072.1 coordinate 11,519, forward strand.
GCAGGATGTTCCTCCTGTCGCTGAAGGGCCGGATGCGCCGGATATTCCCGGCGAGACGGTGGCATTGGTGACGCCCGGCGAAACGCCTGCGTCCGGGCGGCTGAGTGAAGCCATGGAACAGCTTGCCCAAGGGGTTGCGGAGAAGCTGGACACGCCATCGAAGCATCTTGATAAGGGTGATTTTCATGCGACGGCCGCGCCGGAGATCGGCAAGGTGACACAAGATGAGGTGGTCGCCTTGCGGCAGGCCGCGGTGACGGAGCCCGGGGCGTGGTCGCGCTTGCAGCGGATGGCGACCCTTGATGCCGCAACCGTGGCCGAGCTCGCCTCCGATTCCGACGTGTTGCCGGAGGCCATCGTCGGGGTGGCGGCGTCTCTGCCGGATGAGGAAGCCCGGCAATTGCTGGTTACGGCGGTTGGCCGCATGGAGCAACAGAAGCCGTATGCGGGCCTTGCTCTCGCTGAAACCTATATTTCCCAGCCTGAACCGACGGCCGAACTGCCGGAGCCCGCTTTGTTTGATGGGATGACGGACGATGAACTTCGGGCGTTTCTGGGGGAGGTGGCGGCACTCCAGGAGGCTGACCCTCAAAACGCGTTGTTCGATGCGTTGCGGGCGGGCGCTCTATTTCGTTTGGGCGACGCGGAAGCGGCACTGGCGGCGCTCCTGGCTTTACAGGGGAAGGAAACCGCCTCGGCGTATGGTTTGGATGCGGCCCAGTCCCGTCAAATGGGGTTGATTGCGGCCGGCATGCCGGAAGATGCCGCTCGGATGTTGAGCGCGGTCCTGGCCGGCTCAGACCAGTACAATATGCTTTGCGATTTGGCACGAGATCTGTTACAATCGGGACAAGCCTATGAGGCTCAAGATGATCCGGATACTGCCCAGCAGGTTTACGAAGCCACCCAGCGCTTGGGTGAGCAAGTATCTGGGGGCGCCCGGCTCAGCGAGGAAGCGCTGGCAGGGATTGACATCCAGCGGATGGCCATGGAAGAGCTGGAGGGGCTATACGCCCGCAGCGGCCTTGCCGGGGAGATTGAGCGGCTGACGACTTCCGCGCTGGAACTCGTGAGCCAGATCAATAACCTTGGGGGAATTCTGGAGTCGCTGGATCAATTGTTCCTTAGTGGAGGAGACAGTAGCTTTTGGAATCAACTTTCCGAGCAGATTCTGGAGTTGGGCGATCTGTCTCTTTTCGAAGGTTCCCAATCGTGAAGGAATTGGATTGGACGGTTTTGTGCAAAAAAGGGGTTCACTTATCGCACAAAAACGTGTAGAATAGGGGCAACGATTCCACCGAAGCGGTGGATTTTGTTGGGGATAAGCCCGGAGATTCTGGGTGGACGCCTTAAGTACTGAGGAAGCAGGAAGGAGGTGAAACGCCACATGAAGCACGTCAAGCATATGTCGAAGCCGGTGACTGCTGAGCAGACCGCGCTGGTGGACCTGAAAAACGTATTCGGGTTCAACATGGGATTCGCTGATTTTTCGAGTCCTTTGACGACGACCCAGGCGCGCTGGGTACTGGACGAGATCAACAACGCGCTGACGAAGTAAGTGTGCGCGCGTGAAGCCCCATCGCGTGGTCGTATGCGAAACAGCGGAAGGAGAGTGGGCTGACGTGGTTTTCACCTTGGTTTGTCCACTCCAAGAGTTTCCGTGAAGCGGCGGCCTGCCGTATGAAGACGCTGCCCTCAGGTCCGGAGCCGTACGTTCCGGGCCGGGGCTCGGGTTCAAACGACAGGGAAACGCTTAAGAAAGGGTATGGAGAAATGAAACATCTGAAGAAGGTCAGCAAGCCGTCGAAGGCGGCGATCTGGGAATGGCCGGCGCAGATCAGCGCGGAAAAGCAGGACTGGATAGAAGCTACGGATAGTGAAGGTAATCTCATTTTCTATCCCGCGCCTGAAGCAAACGTGAAGTAAGTCCGAGCGGCAAGAGCTTTGCGGCTCTTGCTGGTGATGCGGGGCGTGAAACGCCCCGCAGCAGTGAGTCTGGTTATGTGTCGGCGCGCGCAAAGGTGCGCCGACTGTGGAGGGAGGTTAAACCCCATGAAGCATATCGTTCGCGTATCGAAAGCGACGCCGGCAAGAGCACAGACGATCGACCTCAAAGCTCTTCTGTTCGAGCCGGGGATCCTTGGTTTCAACGAAATCGCTGACTTCGCCACGTGGAGCGCCAACACCGTTGCCGGCTGGTTCGGCTACACGGTAGCTCCGGCCAAGTCCGGCGCCTAAGCTCCGAAGGCCTGTTTTCAGGCATCTTTGAAAAGCCGAGTACAAGACGGCTTTGCACCCGCGAGCCGGAACAGAGGTGTATTGTTCCGGCTCGCGGTTCTTTGTGTCGAGGCGACGCATGGCCTTCGTTCGGGTGAGAGGGTTTGTCCGGCGGCGTGCCGGGTGTTGGTACTCCGCGCAGCGGCGGGGCGCCAGGGGGGGCCGGTTTAACCCGGGGGCATGCCGACCGGGCCCGCGGGCAGGAGCGTGGGGTATATCCATCCGCGCGCACTGTGGATGGGGCGGCTTTCGGCTATCCATCCTTCCCATCCGTCCTCCTGGAATACCGGCAGCAGTGCCTCGAAGAGGCTGCCGGTCCACGCAGGTTCGGGGTAGATGACGTGGTCCGCGGAGGGGTAAAGGAGCTGCGACATGAGACCGGCAATGCCGCCCGGTTTCGCGTATGGCCACGTCTCGGGGGCCTCGCAGTAGGTGAAGAAGCGGTCCAGCGCCATCTTGATATTCCTGCCATTCGAGGCGGTGTAGCGGAATAGGTCTTCGCGGGTTGTGGTTTGCACCACCTGTGCCGAGCAGGTCATGGGCGCGAGAGCGAAGAACGTATACCACATCCCGCTGTTGGTGCGCCGGTTCTCGAGGGGGAGTTCGCCGGTGTTGGCGATGGTGTGTTCGATGCGCCATTTGAGCCGCGCCACATCCTTGTCGAACTCGCGCCGGTCATCCAGGAAATGCGCCGCGCACAGTGAGCCGAAAAGTCCCCAATCGCCGGGGTTGTTGTCTTTCTTGCGTGCATGAAGAGCGCTTGGCCGGAAGACACGCTGAACCCAGTTCTTGAACGCGTCCCGGCTGGGAACACTCCATTCCGGACAGTTGTCCACGAGTTCGCCCGCGTGGACAAACGGTACCCCCGCGTACACCATGACCAGATGCCCGTCGCTTCCGGCCACTTTCGTGTTGGTAGTGGCCCAGGCATCGAGGTATTCGATAGCCTTCGCGGCGTACACATCGCGCTTTTCGGGCGGACCCAGGTGCGCGGCGAGCGCCAGGGCATACGCGGCATATGCGTCGTCACTGAGAGGTCTCTTCGCTTCCTGGCTGGCCTGCGCATTTCTATAGTATGCGGGGATGTTGACGACGGGCTGGGGGGTGGGTGTGCGGCCGAGGGCGGCGTCGGCGTCCGCGATGAGTTGTTTCCACGCGGCATCGAGGCCGGGTTCATTCTGCTGTTTCATGCAGGACGTCAACTGCGCCTGGGAATGAAAACCTCCGGGGTGTTCAAAGGGTTGGCCGGAAGGCTCGGGAGGTTTGGGCGTAAAACATGCAGCCATTCCTGACGCAAGTAAGACGGCAACCGGGGCCATGTATCTCACGGGGGCTGTTCTCCCTGGCGGCGTCGATTCAGCCGGTGCTTCCACACCCACGGCAAATCTTGCGGGGCACGTGCCCTCGGCCAAGCAACGCAAGACCACGCTTGCGGGCCGCGCACTGCGCGTCTGCCATTCTCGAAGATACCGGGACGGCATGTCAACGGCCCAGGAGCACGGGGCCCGGATGCTTGGGACTTCCCCGCCTGATGGGGCTTTCAGGGCCACGTAGCCGCAATTCCTGCGGCCGGACTTCTTCCCGTTCACGCCGGCGTTGCTTTTTAATAAGGGGAGCAAATCGGGGTGCTGGACGTGTTACGATAGTGGTGTTTTCAGTACCCTGCGCCGGCCTGCGCCGGCGTCAACCGTTCGGAGGAGAGGCTGTGGAGAATTTCGAGTATTTCAATCCGACGCGCATTGTTTTTGGAGAAGGCACAATTGCGAGGCTGCCGGAGCTGCTTCCGCGGGATACCCCGCTCTTGATGACGTATGGGGGCGGGTCAATCAAGGGGAACGGGGTTTACGACCAGACAGCGGCTGCGCTGGAAGGGTTTGACGTGGTGGAATTCGGTGGAATCGAGCCGAATCCCAGTTACGAGACGCTCATGAAGGCCGTCGAGATTGGACGCCAGCAGGGCATTGGATTCCTGTTGTCGGTAGGCGGCGGTTCCGTGCTCGATGGCACCAAGTTCATCGCCGCGGCTATCCGGTTTCCGGGCGAAGAGCCATGGGATATCCTGACCCGGCACGCCCCGATCGCGGACGCGGTGCCGCTCGGCAGTATTCTGACCCTTCCCGCCACGGGTTCCGAGTCGAACGGCAATGCCGTGATTTCCCGGAAATCGACACGGGAAAAGCTGGCGTTTTCGAATGAGAAGGTGTACCCGCGCTTCTCGATTCTGGACCCCGCGACAACGTTCACGCTGCCGCCACGCCAGACCGCCAACGGCGTTGTTGACGCGTTTATCCACGTCATGGAGCAGTATATGACCTATCCCGTCAACGCGCCGCTCCAGGATCGCCAGGCCGAGGCTGTGCTGCTGACCTTGATCGAGGAAGGTCCGAAGGTCATGGCCAATCCCCGCGACTACGATGCTCGTGCCAACATCATGTGGACGGCTACGCAAGCGCTCAATGGGCTGATATCGTGCGGCGTGCCCCAGGACTGGTCGACCCATGCGATTGGGCATGAATTGACGGCACTGTTTGGCCTGGACCATGCCCAGACCCTGGCTGTCGTGTACCCTGCCATGATGCGGCACCAGCGCAAGCAGAAGGGACAGAAGATACTTCAGTATGGGGCGCGCGTGTGGGGCGTCCGTGAGGGCACCGAGGATGAGCGTATCGATGCAGCCATCGCGAAAACCGAGGCGTTTTTCCGTTCGCTGGATGTCAAGACGCGCCTGAACGAATACGGCATCACCGGGGGTTACGATGAGGTCGCCAAGCGGTTTAGCGCCCGGGGCAGCGCGCTTGGCGAGCATGGCGATATCGGCCCTGCGGAGGTGGATGCCATTCTCGGGTTGTGTGCTGCGTAATTCGTGGCCGGCACAGCGTCTCAAATAGGGAGGCAACGAACCGCGCGCCGGCTCGCCCGTAGGCGATGAAAATGGCGGGTGTGACGGGCAAAACCCTCGCACATGGACCCACACGGACAAACACGGACCTACACGGACGGGGAAACACCCGGTGTTTGAATTCTCGAGGCAGCCCTGAATCGGGCTTGTGGCACTTGACTCCAGGGCCGCCTGCACACCGATTGGACCCGCACGGCCAGCCTTCAGTATGCTTGTGCTGCCGTTGTATTGTTCAGAGTGTCGCATTAGCCCGGATTGGATGAGAGAGCCATGGCTGGACCTTCCGTGCAAGAGCCGCGAAAGAAACGATCCGTAGTACGGTCTGTTCTCCGGTGGTCGTTCCGGGGTTTGCTGGCGTTGATCGTGATATTGGCCATTGTATTCGTGTTTGTGTTCCGGGGCGCCTTGTACAACCGCTTCGTGCGGTTCCCCCGCGAGGCGAAAGCCTGGAAACAGCTCGAATCGCAGCGTGCGGATGTAACCCTGGACGACGGCTGGAACGATTACCAGGGCGTGTGCCACAGCCATTCTCATTTCTCGCACGACTCGCAGGTGCCCTTCGAGGAGATCCTGCAGGTTCTTAAAGAGACCGGCCGTGATTTCATCCTGATGTCCGACCATTGTATTGACGGGAAGGCGGACTACTCGCTGCAGTGGGACGAGGTCAGGGATGGCATCCTGTTCGTGCCCGGCTTCGAGATGTCGCAGGGGTTTATGCCGTGGGGATTGCCACGGGAGACGGTTCTGAACTGCGGCGAGGACCTCGATGTGCTTGCGGCAACAATCGACAGCGCGGGCGGCATGCTGTTTTTCGCACACACCGAAGAGGAGCGGCGCTGGGACCTGGCCCAGCTTGTGGGCATGGAAATCTACAACATTCACACCGATTTCAAGGACGAAGACGGGTTTGGCGCATTGCTGCCCGACATTGTTTTCAGTATCCGGAAGTATCCGGATCATGTCATTCGCACCATCTTTGATCGGCAGACCGATATTCTCGCGAACTGGGACCGCCTGAGCCGGGACCGTGACATCGTGGGAATCGCCGCCAATGACTGCCACCAGAACAACGGTCTTACTGGAGTCTACACCGGGGAAGGGAAGCTGCTGGTCGAAGATACAAGCCCTGATACCATTGGTGAGTACGAGTTGAACTGGTGGAAGCGGCTGGGTCTGCGCGTGTTGTTCGGCCCGCTTGAGCCGGGCCGCGAGCTCTTCCGGTTCCAGCTTGACCCCTACGAGCGGATGGTGCGGTACGTCAGCACCCACATTCTGGCGCAGGAACTGTCCAAGGAGGCCATTCTAGAGTCGCTTCGCGAGGGACGGGTATACATCGCGTTTGACGTGCTGGCTGACAGCACCGGGTTTGTTTTTGTGGCGGAATCCGGCGACGCGAACGCGGTGATGGGGGAACGCATCCCGCTGGCGGCAGAGCTGCGGTTGCGCGCGGCGTCGCCTGTGCCGTGCCGGTTCACCGTAGTGCATGACGGCAGCGTTGTGCACCAGGCCGAAGGCCGTGATTTCGAGTGGCGCGCTCAAGCCTCCGGCAAATACCGAGTCGAGGCGGAACTGAACATTCGCGGCGAGTGGACCCCGTGGGTGTACACGAATCCCATCGCAGTTACCGCGAAGATGGTCGCGGCGAACGTGCAGCCGTGAAGCCGGCGCGGCGCGAGTCATTGGCATCATGACGCGGCGCGGACGGGTTGCATCCCTTCTCGCTTACATGGTAGAGTGTCACCCGCTTCAGCGGAGAGATGACCGAGTGGTTGAAGGTGGCGCCCTGCTAAGGCGTTGTGCGGGTAACCGTACCCCGGGTTCGAATCCCGGTCTCTCCGCCAGATATTAAAACCCCCGTAAAACAAGGCGTTTTGCGGGGGTTTCTTTTCGCCTTTCCCGGCAAAAACTAGCGAAAACCACTGAACGGTTGCAACCATTTTGCAACCAATACACTGTCACAGCACAATGGTCTGCAACCAACCCGCCGTTCGAGGGGGTGTCCGCTTCTTCTCGGCGCAGCAAACCCGGGGCGGTTGTTTGCGGGAATCGCGGCATTCGACTATCATCCACCCTATATAAAAACACGCTCGGAGAGTAGGGGCGAACACCGCATCATAGGGGGCCTGGCCGCTGGTGATCTGAGCACCCGCGAAGGCAAGTTGCGGTGCTGCACGCGCCCACGCGCAAATTCCCGGCGCTCTTTGGAGCCGTCAACTTCCACACCGACCAACTCGTCACCATGTTCTGTCCAGTCTTCGACGCAGGCACGTTTGAGGCCTTCCTTCGACTGCTTGCCCGGCATCGGCGTCGCCGTGCTTCCACGGTCCTCGTCCTCGACAACGCCGCCTACCATCACGCCAATGACGCGAGCTCCGCGCCGTATCGGCTCGACTTCCTCCCTCCGTACAGCCCTGAACTCAATCCCATCGAGCGCGTCTGGAAACTGCTGCGCCGACTGGCAACCCACAATGAATACTTCGCGACGTTGGACGACCTCGTGAACGCCGTCCAACGCCAAATCCCACAATTCCAACGT
>CAZFOG010000073.1:0-19213 GCA_964520685.1 uncultured Nitrospiraceae bacterium
CCAACACCGAGAACCGAATCCAGGCCGCCCGCCGCTTCTACAACGGAAACGTGCGCGACAACAATAACCGCGTCCAGACCTTTCCGTCGGCCATCATCGCAGGCATGTTCGCTTTCAAAGAACGTGAGTTCTTCAAGCTGGAAGACCCGGCCATGGCCGCTCCGCCCACCGTGCGTTTGTGAGCCAGACGCGTGCGTGCATGTCCGAAGGGCTATTCGTGCGCGAGCACTCCCGAATGCACGCCGGGACGTTCGAGCAGCACGTGGCGCGCCCGAGACCGGAAGTACATGGTCTCGATCAAACTGGCAATTGCCTCGGGAGTGGTGTCCATGGCCGGAAGTTCAATGCGGGTCAATGCCCCCTGGGAGACCACTTCCTGCAGTTCGCCTTCCCAGACGGCGCGCTCGCTGGGCGTGCATGGAAGCCGCCGGGCCAGGCGCGCGCCAACCGTGTAGTGGATGTCCTGCGTGATGGGATCGCTCTTCGCGACGCGGCGCGCCTCGTCGGGAAAAGGCCGCAGATCGAGAGCCGCAAAACGCCGCGTCGAGGATTCGTACCGGGCCTGAGCCGGCACGATGCGGATGCCCGTGCGCTCGCTCGCCGTGCCGCACGCCTCCGCGAGACGCGTCAGAATCCGCATGCCAAGCAGCGAGGTATGTTCCGGCTCGTGGAGCGCCTTTCCGCAGAAGGCTTCCACGCACTCGCCCAGCCCGTCGGCCGCCACGGCGTACACCGCCTTCGACAGATCGACCAGCGGCGGGTGAGCAGGTGTGTCTCCCAGGAATATGAGAGGACCAAGTGCGCGCAGCGCGGCCAGGCGTTCGAGAAACGCGCATTTCTCCTGATGCGCCTGGGCGGCCAGATCGACCAGGGCGTCCAGGTTCTCCATCAGAGCGGCTTCCGACTGGGAACGAAACGCCATCCGCGCGAGGTTGAGATTCACCACCTGCGCCACGGGGGTGGCTTCGGCACCCGAAGCCCCCATCCCGCCCGGGTCCGCCCGGTCGAACTCGAGTTCCAGAATCCCATACCCCAAGGCGGTCTCGGCGAGACGCACAAGTACGTCCCAGTATCCGCGCTTGCTGAACATCGCGGCTCCAACGATGAACCGCGGCAGGGGCAGGCACGTTGAATGGGATTGGAGATAAACGGCAAGAATATCCTCCGTGAAACTTTGGGCCAGGGACTCGAAATCCGCGTAGGTCTTGCCTTCTCCGGCCGCCGCAGGACCGGCCGCCCTGCGATGCACAAGATGCCGGGGGATATCCCACGTCAGGGTAATCTCGGGCTTGGCCGCGCGTTGGGCGGCTTCGGTACCCAGCACAAACAAGAGGATGTGGGCCGCGCGCCGCCGCGCCTGCGGCTCGGCGCCTTCCAGAAACGGGCTGAGGTAGACCTGGGGCAATTGCCACGTTACGGGCCCCGCAAAATGTGCATCGATCTGGGTGCGGAACCGGCCGAGTTGAACAAGGAGGGTCTCGAGGTCCTGGGGCGGCGACGCTATGGCCGACACTCCGGAAAGCCCGCCCCCATAGCGCACCAGAAAGTCTATCGGCGCGGAAAATGCCTGCAACCGGTCTACATAGCCCAGGCCGCAGATGTGGATGTCTCCAAACACGTGGGCATCTACAATACGCTCCGTGAAGACCTGGGTCAGGGCATACTCGCGCTTTACCCGCTGCGCAAGAAGACGATCCGTCGTCTCGGGGTCTTGCCGGCTCTCGCGCTCGGTCTCGCCCGGCATGCAGATAATGCGCTCCGCATCATACAGGGGGACCCCGATCCGCATGTGGCGCCGCCGGAACTCTTCCAGACCGTGCTCGGCCAGTTTCGCGTCTACCAGTTCCCGCACAAGCGCCGTGGTCAGGGGACCAACCCCCGCCGACATGATCTGCGCTTCCACCTCTTCGGCGATGGACTCGGCCCGCGGACGGTCCAGCCGCGTCTCACGGACCAGGGCATCGACAATGCGGGACCGGTCCCATCCGCACAGGGTTTCCGTGCTTGTTCGGACGAAGAGGGCGCCTTCATTATGCTCGTCTCGCAGACGCTGTTCCCATTGGGCCTCGTCGAACTCATCCAACAGACTTTGCAGGTCGCCCTGGCGCAGCCGGGTGACGCGGGTGCGTTTGCGGCGATGGCGGGCAAAGGCGAGCGCGGTCCGGGCATGTCCCATTTCGAGCAGTACTTTCTCGACCGCATCCTGAACCTGGGCCACCGTGGGAGCACGCCCCTCGAATCGCTTGCTGAGATAGAGAGTGACGCCCGACGCCAGGCTTTGGGCACGATCGGGGTCGCCCTCGCCGACCGTCTCGGCCGCTCTCAGAATCGCCCCCGCGATCTTCCCTTTGTCGAAGACCTCTTCACGGCCGTCGCGCTTGACCACCGTGCGCACCAGCGCCGGTGGCCGCATCAGCGGCGAATCGAACCGCAACTGTTCATCGTATGCCCCCTCGCGCGCAGCATCCGCGCGTGGAGCACCGCTGTCGGTCTGATGTTCTTTCGGATCAATCATGTGTATTCACTGGGAGAAAACACGCCCAACGCCCCCACATCTCAGGTAAACCGCAATGGCATGTTGGGCAACAGTTTACCGGCTTTCTAACGGATTCACAAGCAGCAATGGAGTGCGCCGGTGGGGAAACTGCGCTGGCAGGTCTAGATCAGAAGCCCCTTGAGTTCGTCCATGAATTCATTGAGGTCCTTGAATTGCCGGTAGACAGAGGCGAATCGCACGTATGCGACCTGATCGATGTCTTTCAGCCGATCCATTACGGCACTCCCGATCGCTTCGGTCGAGACTTCGTTGTCGGACGAGTTGAAGAGCGCCCGCTCGACGTCGTCAATGAGGGATTCGACCTGTTCAAGACTGACAGGGCGTTTCTCGCATGCCTTGAGTATTCCGCTCTTGATCTTCCAGCGATCAAACGCTTCGCGGCGGCCATCTTTCTTGATGACCATCTGGGCAACCTCTTCGATGCGTTCGTAGGTGGTAAAACGGCGCCCGCATTTCAGGCATTCGCGCCGGCGCCGAATTGAATCGCCTTCTTTGGACGAACGGGAATCCACAACTTTGCCTTCGGTGTGACTGCAGAATGGACAACGCATGAGGACAACGCTTTCCCGGTTTACTTTGCGGCTACCACAAGAGAATCCATCGTTCAACCCCAGACAACTACATGTTGTGTGCCCACTCTATCAAATTGGGGCTGAGGCGTCAAGATAGAAGGATAACTGGGTTTCGCCGTACGACCGGTCGCGCTCCCGATGGAAGATTCCGAGCTGTTCTTCGATCGCTACCCGCGAAGAATGTTCGAGGACAATGATCCCCCCTTTTGCCAACAGGTTACGCTCGGCAACCACGTCCAGAAGGTGGCCGAAGGACGTCAGTTTGAAGGGGGGATCGGCGAAGATGATGTCGAAGGGGGCTCGATTGTCCACTTTGCTGAGTCCACCGGGAAGATTGGCCTGAATGCATTCGGCTCGGGGATTCAGCCGGGTCTTTCGCAAGTTCTGCCGCACGAAGCGGATATCCTTGTCCACAAAGACCGCGTGCGCGGCACCCCGGCTCAGGGCTTCAATGCCGTTGGCCCCCGAACCGGCATAGAGATCGAGAAACCGGGCGCCAGGCACGCGGTTTCCAATAATGTTGAACAGACTCTCGCGAACCCTGTCCAGTGTGGGTCGGATAGTTGGTCCCGTGGGGACGGTCAGCCGCGCCCCCTTGGCTTCGCCTGCAATTACACGCATTGTGACCTCACGACACGGCTGCCCGCCCTGGTAGAACTGCCTCTGGGGATAACTTGACCAGTGGCGTTCAAAACGGGCGTATGGCGCGTAAAATTCCAGAATTTATAGTGCCCAACGGCTCGGTTCACGGCAAAGTAATGGCATCCCGGGACAAAAGTCCCTGCGCCCCATGTAATGCGTTCACGAATAGAAGCATACAGCTTTTCTACCGTCCCCCAACGAGTTAGCGCCGCACGACAGGATATTCGCGGTGTTTGCATCGGGATTTTATGGATTGACCACGCGTGGCAGTTGTTTTCCTCCTGTGGAGAAGTTGTGGAAAACCGTGCCTCCCATTTCGCTTCCGGGGCGTCAGTGAGCCGCTTTGATGGAATCGAGCCGGGGAACGGAGTAGGTCCCCATGAGCATTTGGTCGAGCACACTGACATCCGTAGCAAATTCCCGCGCATTCTCCAGGCTTATCAGTTTCTTCCTATACAGCTTGAAGAGATACTCTTCAAACAAGAACGAATGTGACACGGTTTGTTGCATACCGATCCGCAAGGCATCGGTATTGCCCGCGATTATGGCATCCGTGATCGGCTTGATGTCGTTGAAGAGAAACTCGAGAGCGGGTACACGCCCGCCTCCCATTCGAGGAACCAGGCGCTGGCACATCACGCAGCGGACGCAGTCGCGCAACTGCAGCTTGACCAGGTCGCGCTCGACCGGGTCGAAGAAGCTCACAACCCGGTTGACGACTTCCGATGCGGTGTTCGAGTGAAGCGTGCTGATGACAAGGTGCCCCGTAGCCGCCGCATTGATGGCCGCCCGGATCGTATCCGGGTCACGCATCTCGCCGATGACGATAACGTCGGGGTCGTGGCGCAGGGCGCCCGTGACGGCGTCGAAGAAGTTTCGGACATCGACCCCGGTGCTGCGTTGCGAGACAATCGCTTTCTTGTTTGCATGAACATACTCGACGGGGTTCTCGATGCACAGGATATGCACGGCCTTGTTGGAATTAATCCAATCGACGAGGGCTGCCATGGTAGTGGATTTGCCGCTGCCGGTCATCCCTGTTATGAGGACCAGGCCGTGGTGGAGTTTGCCCAACTGCACCATGGTGTCCGCGGGCACATTGAGGTCCTCGAATGACGGGATCTTCTCGGGCAGAAAGCGGAAGGTGCAGTGGGGCGCACCGTTCTTGATGAATGCGGAGACGCGGGCATAGCCGAGCCCGGCCTGGTGGTAATTGAAACTGGCCTGGAAATCGCGCTCGAACTCATCCCAATACTTGTCGGCCGCGATTTCGCGAATCAACCCCCGTATCTGATGGGAAGAGAGCGGCCCCATGATCTTGGATTCCTGCGCTTTGTTATCGACGCGGAACACGGGGGGCGCCCCAGGGAAGAGGTGGACGTCGCTGGCTTTGTACTGGAGCATGGCCTGGAAAAGGAGCTGCGCGCTGATTCGTTCAATGCGAAAATCCGTCCCCTGGACGCGCCACACTTCGGGCAGCCGCACCGCGGAGGCGAGCTTCTTCGTATCCGCCTGCTGGGCTTCCCTGGACTCCTCGGGCGCGGCCGGCCACTGGAGAATATACCACCCGTCGTCCTGGCTGACATCGTAGTGGCCACCCAGGCCTGGCAACAGCGCCTTGACCGCTTTGACTTGGGCATCGTCGAGGTGCAGTCGCAAGGTAAATGTCGCGAACCGGCCGTCGAAATCAGGCCGTTCGGCGAGTATCTCGCAATTCTCCGCGCGTAACTTGACTTTCTTGGGATGGCCTTCTGCCCGGCTCAACTCCGCCTCGGCAACGGCAACCACCTCCGAAATGCTTCGTTCGCCCCCAATTCCGATAATGTGCTCTGCCATAGGCTGACCCCTCCGTCGGACCTCAAAGATCGCCGCGCGCCGGTGCGTGGGATGCCGCATGGCTTATCGAGCGCCACTATACGCTGCATGCCGAATTGTGTCAAAGAGTCAGGGTCAGCCGAACTGTTCGAAGCCGAAAACGCGTCGGCGAAACGGGGGCGCCCCAACCGCATGAGATCCGGATTTTCCGGTTCCCCCGTCCACATGGGCACCCATGGGGTGCGCGACGGTCATACCGCCTCAGGGAGCGGCCCAGCGGCGGGCTGGCCGTAATCAGGCTGACTCTGACACTCGCCGCACCGGCTGCTAGAACGCCAAAACTCCGTTGACGACCATCTGCACGTCGATAGCATTGGTGACGCCGTCGCGGTTCACGTCCGCCGTGGGGACGACCCCGGCACCCAGCACGCCGTTAATCACGAGCTGAATGTCGATGGCATTGATAACCCCGTCGACGTTCACATCCACCAGTTTGGCGCCGCCACCGGCGCCGCCCGAGGAAGAGTCCCCATCACCGGGCGGCCCGACGGTCACCACGTTCGAGGCGACGGGCTCGCCAACGGCGGCCTCGGAGCCGAACACCGAGTACGGGGTCAGAATCGCGTACCACACATCGCCCTGGTTTGTGGCGAATCCCGGCACCGTCGGGGCATTCAATAACGGCAGCATCAGGGAACCGTTGCGGTACCACTCGATGTAGACGTCGTGCGAGCCGTCATCTTCGGGGGAGTACAGCGACCAGGACACGCTTAACGTATTGCCCATCGCCGGAGCCAGGGGCGTCACCTCAACCTGGCTGGCTGCAGGCTCGCGGTAGACATTTCCAACATGGATCACCACGTTCTGGCTTGCCGACAGCCCGCCTTCGGATGCCTGCACCAGGACCGTGTGATTGCCCCGGTCGTCGTACCCCGTGAGCCACGAGAAGACGCTTTCCGTCGGGCTGACGCTCGTTACCTGCGCGCCGCTCGGCAGATTGGACACCGTGATCGTGGGGGCGCCTCCCGGCGAATGCGCCACAATCCGGAATTCGGCGCGCATGCCTTCGTTCACGGTGATGGGTGAAATGGGCTCGATAGTGACGGTCCGCGACCCATCGGGAAGCGCTGAGATATCGAGCGTCTTGGTCACCAGCATGCCGTGATTCAGCAAAATCTCTGGATCGTAGAAAAGCCCCTGGCCATCGGTCACGCCGGTCACCAGCTCGGGCGCGGTCAGCTCGAGGCAGGTAATCCGGATATGCCCGCTGTAGAACAACTCCACCTGGGCGGTATTTGTGTAGTAATGCCTGCCCCAGAGCGGCAATTTGTCGAACGTGATCACCGAGCGGTCCGGCAATACCTTGCCCCAGATCGAGCCCGACGAAATGTTCGACAGATCGGTAAAGGCCGCGCAAATCCGCGCCATGGCATTGAGGGAACTCCCGGACGGGAAATTCAGGTAGCTGTAACGGGGAACCGGCCCGCTGCCGAAGGACAGGAATCCGTTTTCGGCAATCCAGCAATGCGATTTGTATTCGCCCGCGAAGGGGAAGGGTTCGGAGAAATTCCACCGGATGTAGCCGTCTTCCAGGAGGTGGAAGAACTGGGCATTGGCGGAGGTGTGCGGCAGTGTAAGCACGTTCGGCTTCACCGTGATCGTGTAGCCGCCGTCTCCTGCATCGCCTACCGGGGTAAACAGAATCTGCTTGTAGGAAAGGTCCGAACCCGAGGAGAAGGATTCGTAGGCAACCCCCATGCCGCCCGAGCCCACCTGAGCCGACCCATACCGGTATTGCGGCGGTTCCGTGTCGCTGAATAGCGCAAACACCGCGTAATGGTAGGTGTTACCCAGTGTTAGCGGCTCGTCAATCGCCCAGTTTTGCGAGCCCGTGTATACCACTTGCCCGTCGTACATGTTGACAGGCGCCCGATTGGCATTACGCACAACAACCGCCTGGTCGAAGAACGGATAGACAGGGTTGGCCCACGTCATTACGACCGCAGGCTCGTTCTCGATGGTCATCGCGCGGAATTCCTTCAGCGGTTGCCCGGGGAATTGCAGAATCTCGACGGCATACGCGGCGGATTTCACCGACCGCACGTCGTCCTCGTCGAACCGGGCCGGCTCGAGAATCGTCAGGTCGTTCACCGACTGGACCAGCAGGTCGCCCAGATCGGCGTAGTCGATATACGCGGCTTTCAACACCTTCTCGGCAAACAAACCCTTGGCGGAGGGAATCAGCACGTCCTGTACGCGATAGAACACCTCCGCGGCCTTATCGATACCAATGCCCTGGATCGAATACCCGTTAAACGTGCCGCCATCCGTAAGCAGGTAGCACAGTTTGTTCCCGACACCCGAATTGAAGTGCACTCCACCATTGTCGGCGTCGCCGTGGTACCAGTAAGGGTCATAATAGATGGCCGGATCGCCGAACAGCGTCGGGTCCGCCATGCTGCGGAGCGCTCCAATCGGCGTGTCTTCTCCCATCAGCCACCGCTGATCCGGACCATCGTCGCCGCGGCCGTTGGTGAGGTCCACAAACTCGCCCCAGATATCCGAGAACGACTCGTTGATCGCGCCGGATTCGTAGTAATAGGCGAGGTTGGACGATTTCGCGGTCACGCCATGGGTCAATTCATGCGCTGTCACGTCGTCCGCCACCATCCCGTCCCCGAAGTACATCCGCCCTCCGGTATCATCGTAGAACGCATTTATCAGGGGACATTCGTAATAGGGATCGCAAAACCGGACCGTGGCAGACAGAACCATGCCCATGCCGTCAATGCTGTCCCGCCCATGGTGGTCCATATAGAAATCATAGGTATCGCCGAGATAGTCATAGGCTTGATTGGCGTCCGTCAGGCTCGAGGGAGGGTCTCCCTCGGACCGAACCAACAGGCCCGGGACACTGTAGGTGTTGCCGGCGTCGTAGATGCGCCGCTCGCGCGCCTGGGGCACGACCGCGTGGTGCAGGCGAATGTCCAGCGTGTGGGCATCGACCAGGATGACCTCCTTCGCCAGGGGATTGGTTTGACTCGCCGCAACAATGCCCCATACCAGGCAGGGGTCCCCGCTGTCGCCCACAACCGGAGGCGAAAACACGAAAAGCTGGCCATCCAGCACGTCGAAGCCCGTGCCTCCATAGGTCGAGCGCATCAGGTCCAGCGCCTGTGCCTGGGCCCGCTCGAGGGTTACGGTGGGGCTTATGGATATGGCATTGCTGTCCAGCAGCGACGTTTCCCGCATAATGTCGCTGAGCGTGGACAGTACGCCGCCCGTTGTATCCGTTTGCACGCAGACACGCGCCCCGAACACGGGCACGCCCGAGTATGCCTGGTCCAGACATACAGAGCCCCGCCCATTCTCGAGTTTCGTGGCCGCGGGCTCAAAGGCGCTCCGCGCGCTCACGGCGCCGAAGGCCCGGCCGTGCTTCTGAAGAAATGCGGCCGCCGTAACCGTGGGATCCGCGGACCCCGTGGCCGACACCCGGAACACCGCGCCCGGTGGCGCGCCCAGGAACCGCAAATAGCCCTTGGCCGTCTTGGTCTCACGAGGCGGCTCCGCCGACTTGGTGGCCCCCTCGAGTGTCTTGTACAGCCCGCGCAAATCCTCGGGATTTGCTTCGGGGAGCTCTGCCAGAGCGGCGCCCGCAAACGCCGTCAACACAAACACACCAACTACGATCCCTACCCAGCGCATCGCCATGCTCCTCCATGCAAATAAGCCCCATCCCAACCGCACAGGTTCGTGCGACGCGGGATTAAGACCACCCTCTGGACAGAATGAAAACATCTGCAGACGTGTCAAATGAATCCATTTTTACCGCGAAATGTTTCCCAGACTACCCGTTTTGCCCCTGAATACCATGGACACGCGCCCGCTATCTATTGACATCGGGCAGTTCCCATTCTACGCGCCATATGTAATACTTGTCTACAATTAATGTTCAAAGTTATTCATCTTGATCACGTTACGCGGGATTATTTTTCCAAAACGCGGCGCTCTGCCCGCGCAGCTTGGGCATTAACGTCCGCGAGAGCAATTGGTTAGGCCCTGCCTCGTAAATTCGCCTGGTTTCATTGATTGCGGACGCGATTTCCCCTCCGGCAAGCATGAGCCACCGCCTCGACAAACGCATCGGCCGCGGCTGCGATGCTGAACGGCTGAATCGAGCTTCGCGCGGCCTCCGCCATGGCTACTCTGTCCGTGGCCTCGTGGAAATGCCGAAGCAGGGCCCCGGCAAGAGACTCGACATCGCACGCGCGCGCCACGTATCCGTTCACGCCGTCTTCGAGCAAGTCCGGCGCGGCCCCCACATTGGCCGTAACCAGGACGGGAACCCCGCAGGCCAGCGCTTCATTCACCACCAGCCCCCAGACCTCCTGACGCGATGGAAGCGCCATCAGATCGGCGCAACCATAGAGCTGGGGGAGTTCGACGCGGTCAACGAATCCCGCAAAGACGACGCGCTCCGATACGCCCTCCCTCGACGCCAGCTCCCGGAACGCCTGCTCGCGGGGCCCCGTACCCGCCACCAGGAGGCTGACGTCCACTCCCGCCCGCACGCACCGCGCGACGGCCGGTATCAGCTCGCTCAGACCCTTGCGCTCGATGAGCTGCCCGCAGTAGAGCACCATAAAACGCGTCGAGAGCCCCCACTCGCGCCGGATGCGTTCCCGCTCGTCAGGGTCCAGCGCGCTCATCACCCCGAACTGGTCCGTCTCGACAGTGTTATAGGCGCAGAAGATGCCTTCCGGGTCCGCTCCCAAGGACTCAAGATAGGCTTTGGCGCGGGTTCCGTAAGCGAGCCAGGCGCTTGCGCTCCGCACCAGCCGCCGCACCGGATACCGGGCAAGCGTCCGGCGCCAATTCGGCTCGCCCGCCGTGCTGCCGCTCCACAAAACGAACGGCACGCCGCGTTTCCACGCCCAGCGCGCGGCGTAGAATGCCGCCGGCGTGTCCCACCCGCAACACATCAGGACATCCGGCGTCTGCCTCGACAGTTCCCGCGGCAGCGAATAGTTGAGCAGCACACGGTAATCGCGGCTCCCGGCCGGAAGACTCACATGGGGCAAGACACGCCACGTGAAGGCATTCGCGCCGGCGTCCGGCGTCCACTCGCGTATGCGGCGCACATCCCCCAGAATCCACACCGTAAGGTCAAACCGCTTTGCCAACTCGGCAAACAGCGGCACCCGGTACGGCGTCAGAAAATTGTGGAGCAGCAGGACTTTGAGCCCAGACCCCGCGGACCTGTCCCCGTCAGGCGTCATGATCTCCTCCTTACCGCCGTATCGTAGGGACTCGCGAACCACCCGTCAAGGAACCGCCCATCCACGCCCGGCTTGACGCGTCTCGGCGGCATCTGTTCCAATGCAGCGGGGTTTTATACGTGTCCCAACGGGTTCCGCGGCCGTGGCCTGGGGGCGAACCTATCACCGTGTGTTGTGGCTCGCGCAAAAAGAGAGGATACCTGCTATGCGAATGGTTGGCTTCGGTCTGGCCGTTGTTGTGGTTGCTTTGTGTGGTCCCGCCTTTGCGCAGGCCGCGGAACCGTGGCAGGCGAGCTATGCCGGTGAAGACGCGACCGGCGGGCATGTCATCGCACTGTGGAATTTCGACGAAGCCGGCGACAGTGTCCTGGATGCATCGGGCAACGGGCACGACGGCGAGATGGACGGCGTGGTGCGGCGTCCCGACGGCCGTTTTGGAGGCTGCATCGAGTCGTTTCCCGGATGGCCGGTCGAAGACGTGCGCCACGCCGTGCGCGTCAAAAATGCCCCGTCCCTTTCTCCCGAAGGCGCATTTACCATCGAAATGTGGGTGTGCCCCGCGGATACGCTCGAGGGGTATGACGAGTCCTTTATTGTGGACAAGAAATACGTCGCCCATGCCGATTACCAGTGGGTGATCGCCAAGGCCGACGCGCTGGGGCAGCGGGGCATGCGCGTTTCCCTGGGCTTTGGAGCCGACTCCGAGACGTGGTATTCAACGGAGCGGGCAGCGCTCAAGCCTGGCGAATGGTCACACATCGCGTTTACCTATGACGGCGCCGGGACGGTTCAGTTCTTTCAGAACGGCCGGTCGTTGGGCAAGACCACAAAACCGGGACGCGCAAGCATTGTCCCAGGCGGTCATTTCCTGTCGCTTGGCGACCGCGTGGGCAGTTATTACCACGGCTTCCCCGGGCGGATGGACGAAATCCGCATCACCGAAGGGATGCGCGAGTTCCGCCCGTTGACCGTGGCCGCCGAACACGCCCGAACCGCGTATCTGCGCATGGAGCCTGCCCCGCTGCTGCAATTCCGGCTCACCAACATGCGCCGGGACAGCTTGGCAGGCGTGGCGGCAACCGTAAGCGCACCGGGCCTTACCGACCAAGTGTTTGCCGTACCGGAACTCGCCCCGGGAGCATCCCATTTGCTCGAATTCCCCTTTGATACGTCGCTACGCCCCGGCACGTACCCTGTTTCGGTGACATGCCAACTCGGCGAGGGGCCGGACACCTGGGTCAATCGCGAATCCTTCGAGGTGAACATTGTTCCCCGAAAACCGCCACACCGAATGCCTGTTATCATGTGGGGCGTGGGGGGCACGGACTCGGTCACGGAGAATGTGCCGACGCTCAAAGACATCGGTTTCACCCACTGTCTGGGGCTTCGATGCGACTATCAGACGATCTGGGACGCGGGCAAGCCCGTTACAGCGGTCAGCGACCAGGAACTCGAAGCAAGCCGCCGCATGCTCGATCACGCGCTGGTGAATGACCTCGGGATCGTGGTCGGCCTCGGGCTCGGGCACTGGCTGGAAAACAAGCCCGAGCTGCTGCGGGTTGACCAGGCGGGCAAACCGTACGAACGGGGCAACATCTGCTGCAATTTTCCCGAACTGGCCCCCTTCGCGGAGAACGTCGGCGCATCGGTTGCGCAAACCTTCGGGGCGTTTCCCGCATTCCATGCGGCCATGATCAACACCGAGGTCCGCGACGGAACCCAACTGTGTTTCCACGACCACGACCGGGACTTGTACCGGGCCGAGACGGGCAAGGATTTCCCAGAGGCCGCTGTGCGCAAAAACGGAGTTTCATTCGCGGATATCGAGGGGTTTCCGGAATCGCGCGTCGTGCCCGACGATCTTGACCTGCTGCAATTTTACCGGTGGTTCTGGAGCAAAGGCGACGGCTGGAACGGGTTCCATTCGGCGGTGAACAACGGGCTGCGTTCGGCCGGGCGGTCTGATTTGTGGACCTATTTCGACCCGGCAGTCCGGGTTCCGGCGCTCTGGGGTAGTGGAGGAAACGTCGATTTCCTGTCCCACTGGACCTACAGCTACCCCGATCCTATCCGAATCGGGCTGACCACCGACGAACTCTTCGCCATGGCGAAAGGCGGTCCCGAGGGCCAGGATGTCATGAAGATGACCCAGATCATCTGGTACCGGTCGCAGACCGCTCCTCCGGCCAAGGCAGAGGAACCCGCGGCCGCCTCGTCGCCCTGGGAGGACTACGACCCCGACGCCAACTACATCACCATTGCGCCCATGCACCTCAAGGAAGCGTTTTGGACCAAGATAGCCCGGCCGGTAAAGGGCATCATGTACCACGGCTGGCAATCCCTGGTGCCCACCGAGGGCAGCTCAGCGTACCGGTTCACTCACCCCGAAACCCGGTATGCCCTGAAGGAACTCATTGGCAGCGTGGTCGAACCCTTGGGGCCGACACTGCTTCAGGTGCCCCCCGCGCCCGCGGATGTGGCTTTTCTCGAGAGCTTCTCCTCGGCCATGTTTGCCGGCCGGGGCACCTACGGCTGGGGCGGTTCCTGGGGGGGCGACGCCTACCACGTGATGCTCTACGCCCGGTTGCAGCCCGAGATCGTCTATGAAGAAACCATCGTGAAGGCCGGGCTGGAGGGTTACCGCATCCTCGTCGCGGCGGATTGTGACGTCCTGCCCGAGCCTGTTGTCGAGCGCATCCTGGCGTTTCAACAATCCGGCGGCATCATCGTGGGCGACGAGCGCCTGTGTCCCGCAATCAAGCCCGATGTGCTCGTGGAAGTATACCAGCGAACGAAACAGGCCGACGCCGACAAGGAAGCGCTCGTAACGCGTGCGCGCTTGCTGCGCGAGCAACTCGATGCACGATACCAGCCCTACGTGGACTCGTCGCTCGAGGATGCGCTGCCCTACCGGCGCTCCTGCGGCTCATCCGACTACATTTTCGCCATCAACGACCGGCGCGAGTTCGGCAATTATGTCGGCCACCACGGGCTGGTCATGGAGAACGGTCTACCCGCAAGTGCCCAGTTCACCGTAAACCGGTCTGCGGGGTTTGTTTATGACCTGCTGGACCACCGGCCGGTGCCCGTCGAAGGCGACGGAACCGTCATGCGTATGCCCGTCGAACTCGAACCCGGCGGCGGACGGCTCTGGCTCATTACCGAGAAGGCGATTGCAGGGGTCCAGATTCAGGCCCCGGCGGAGGCGGTCCGCGGAGAAGGCCTTCCCGTAGTGGTCACGGTCGTCGACGATGCGGGGGCGCCCGTAAATGCGGTTATTCCGCTCGAACTGGTCATACGGGATCCGGACGGAAGACGCGCGGAATTCAGCGGATTCTACGGTGCGCGGGACGGGCAGGCGTCCATCACCCTGACGCTGGCTCCGAACGACACCCCGGGTGTGTGGACCATCGAGGCGCGGGAATTGGCATCGGGCATCGTGACCCGCCATTATGTTCGCCTGCCTTCATAGAGCGACAAGGCCGCGCGCCCGGAAACCGTGAAAGGCGGAGACCGAGCATGAAGATGTTCTCACGCGGTTCGAGCATCGTTGCAGCCGTGCTGGGCCTGTTGTTTCCGGCTTGGGTAAGCGCCGCAACGCAAATGAGGGTCGACACGGTCCTTCTGCCGAGTGACCCGGCTCCCGAGGGCATCTTCCGCTGGTCGGAGGGGTCTACCCTCAACCTTGACGGCGACAGGCATCTGCTGATGGTCGTGACTGCTCTCGGTCAGGGTGGCCATGACGACACCCCCGGGAAGATTCTCGAATTCCACTCGCATGACGGCGGTCTGACGTGGACACCCCCAGACGAGGCAACCGTCTGGCAGGAGAACATCGGCGCGCGCAACGTGATGTCCCCGAGCCTCCTGCGTCTGGACAATGGCGATATCCTTGGGTTCTTCCTTGTGACGGATGCGGCACTCAAAGACGGCGGGCCCTGGATGAAACGCTCCACCGACAACGGCAAGACATGGAGCGAACCCGTGCGAATGGCCTACGAGGGTTACGGCGGGCCGGGCAACGACCGGGCCATCCAAATCTCGTCCGGCCGTATCCTGTTGCCGTGCTGGGTGAGCCTCGACGAACTTGCTTCCGCCCACACCTATGTCCTGTATTCCGACGATTGCGGAGCGACATGGCAGAAGACGGCCCTCATTTCTGTGCCCAAAGGCTCGACCGGGCGAAAGACCGACCCGGCCGCCGAGGAACCCATGATCATCGAGCTCAACAGCGGCCGTTTGATGATGATCATGCGGACCTATCTGAAGTCGATCTGGGTGACGTACTCGGACGACCAGGGGGAAACCTGGACCGAGCCGCAGGCCAGCGGCATCCCCGCGCCAGGCTCGATGTCAACTATCAAGCGCATGCCCAGCGGCGGCATTCTGCTCATCTGGAACTGGGCGCCCGAGGACAAGATCGACGGCCCGTGGCCCCGCAATTACATCAGCGCCGCCGTTTCGACGGACGACGGGAAGACGTTCTCCTGGGTGCGTCATCTCGATGGGTCGGACGACTTCCCCGGCAAGATTACCATGGCTAACGTCTGCTTCACGGGCAACGATGCGGTGATCACGTACAGCAGGTCGATGACACAGAAGAACGCCTATGACTGGCGTCTGCAGGTGGTTCCGATGGAGTGGTTCTTCGAGGGCGACCGAAATCGCGTGTACGAGGTCGCGCAACCGGATTCCCCTCCGCCCGAAGTGCGCGGGGAGCCGCCATCGCCGCGAAGAATCGGCGCCACGCACCAATTGATGCTCGACGGATCGCTGATTACCCAGATGGACGGCCTGGACCTCGTCGTTAATCAGGCGGTCACGTATCACGCGAATCCGGTCCTCACGTACACCAAGCCGTGGGAGGCTAACTGCGTGACCATGTACGGGTCGGTCCTCTATGACGTGGAAGAAGAGCGGTTCAAAGCGTGGTACATGGTCTACAAGAAACTGCCGCCGCCCGACGATGAGTTCATTGTGTTCTGCTACGCCACCAGCAAGGACGGCTTCAGTTGGGAGAAACCGGCGCTGGGATTGTTTGACGTCGACGGCTCTGCGGAAAACAACGTGGTGATGACCGGTCATTTCGATGCGCCGACGGTGTTTCGCAACCCCAGAGATAACGGCGCGCGAAAATACCTTATGGCGTGGTACGACAAGACGGTCATAGGCATTCGGGTGTCATCGTCGCCCGACGGCATCCACTGGAACCACCCCGACAGGGTGGCCGTGGCGTCCGGCGACCGGTCCACGGCGGGCTACGATCCTTTGCGCGGCAAGTTCTACGTCATCACGCGCGTGTGGCGCAGTAAGCACCGTACCTGCGCCCTGTGGGAAAGCGATGACGGGGAGTGCTTCGAGTTTGTCAGGGAAATCGCGGCCGCGGACGAAGACGACCCCGAAGGGACCGAGTTCTACGGCATGGTACGGTTTCCGTGGGCCGGCTTACACGTTGGCGTCATCGAAATGTTCTACATTCCGCAGCGCAAACTGAACGCCCAGTTGGCCTACAGCCATGACGGTCTTCACTGGCACCGGGCGGGCGACCGCGAGGCATTTGTGGACTGGGGTCCCCCCGGTGCCTGGGACCGGGCCTGGGTGTGCCCATCCCACAATCCTCCGATCCAAGTGGGAGACACGCTCTACATCTTCTACCAGGGGCGCCAGACTCTGCATTGGTCCGTCCTCCCATTCGGGATAATCGGTTCCGTCGGCTTGGCGTTTCTGCGTCCCGATGGTTTTGTGTCGTTGGAACCGGAAGAACCGCTGGACCGGAGCAATACCACCCACGCGCATCAGGGCACCGCCACCACGGTTCCGTTGCTCCTCGAAGGAGAATCGCTCCATGTAAACGCCTTGGCACGACCGGGTTCCATCCGCGTCGAAGTGCTGGACAGCGACGGTGCTTCAATCGATGGGTTTACCAGGGAAGACGCAAGGCCCCTTCGCATGGCCGACAGTCTCGATGCCGTTGTCGCATGGGAGAGGGGCCGCACATTAAAGGAACTCTCTGGCAAACCCGTCCTGCTGCGATTTCACATCCAGGCCGCAAAACTCTATTCCTTCTGGGTGGAGTAACGCGGCTGCTGCCATATCGCCGGCATTCTCGCACTGGTTCGACGGCTCCCCCGTTTCTCTCCGGCGTTGGCGCCGTCCCCGGAGCGCTGAGCGCCAGTCCGCGAGCTTGCCCAGCCCCCCCGCGATGGGGTACATTCTCAGCGCAGGGGAGCTGTCTTCCGGCCCCGTCTCAATTGCCTGGCCATTATCGTAAGGAGAATCATCGTGGGTGGACTGTTTGGCGTTGTATCGAAAGGCGATTGCGTCGGAGACCTCTTCTACGGGACCGACTATCACTCGCACCTGGGCACGTCGCGCGGGGGCCTTGCGGTGCTGAATGGCGAGGGATACACCCGCCACATCCACGACATTTCCACGGCCCAGTTCCGCTCAAAGTTCGAGGACGATATCCAGCATATGCACGGCCACAGCGGGATTGGCGTCATCAGTGATTCCGAATCTCAGCCGTTGATTATCGGGTCGCATCTCGGCCCGTATGCCATTGTCACCGTTGGCGCCATCAAGAATGCCGACGCGCTGGCAAAAAAGGCCTTCAAGAAGCGCACAACCCATTTCTCGGAAATGAGTGGCGGGGGAATCAATCCCACCGAGTTGTTTGCGACGCTGATCAATCAGGAAGCCACATTCGAAGAGGGGATCCACGCGGCACAGAAGGCCATCGAGGGCTCGTGCACCCTGCTGCTTCTGACGGAAGAGGGGATCTACGCCGCGCGCGATCGTTTCGGGCGGACGCCTTTGATTGTCGCGAAAAAGGAGGGGGCGTATGCGGTTACCTTCGAGAGCGCCGCGCTCCCGAATCTCGGGTATGAGTTCGAGCGCTATCTCGGCCCCGGAGAGATCGTGCTGGTCACCGCCGACGGCGTGGAACAGAAGATGCCCCCTGGCGATGAACTGCGGATATGCTCGTTCTTGTGGGTCTATTACGGGTTCCCGGCGTCGAGTTACGAGGGCATCAACGTGGAGGTCGTGCGCAACCGCTGCGGCGCGGCCCTGGCCGTAAATGATGACCAGGACATCGACCTTGTGGCGGGGATTCCCGATTCCGGCACGGGCCATGCCATCGGCTACGCCAACGCGTCCAAAGTGCCGTATGCACGGCCTTTTGTGAAATACACGCCGACATGGCCCCGGAGTTTCATGCCGCAAATCCAGGAGATGCGCGAGCTCGTGGCCCGCATGAAACTGATTCCCATCGTGGAACTCATCCAGGGGAAAAAGGTCTTGTTCTGCGAGGACTCGATTGTGCGGGGGACCCAGCTTCGGGACACGATTCAGCAGTTTTACGATTACGGCGCTCTCGAGGTGCATATGCGGCCGGCATGCCCTCCTCTCGTTTACAGTTGCGAGTTCCTGAACTTCTCGCGTTCGCGGTCGGTTATGGACCTGGCGGCGCGCCGTGCAATCAACGAACTCGAGGGCAATGGCGACGAGAGCCTCCACAAGTATACCGATTCGTCGACACCGGAATACGCGGCGATGGTCGATCGGATCCGGCAGCGCCTCTCCCTGACCACGCTGAGATACCAGAAGCTCGGCGACCTCGTGAAGGCGATTGGCCTCCCAAAGACCAAACTCTGCACCTACTGCTGGGACGGCTGCCAGGGCTGCAAACAAAACGGCGGGAAGTGAAATGCGCGAATTCGCGCAGCGAGCAGCTTAGCAACAGTTGGAGACCTGCGGTCGGAGGACCCGCTTTGTCAGGCGAGAGCCAAGGCACGGCCTGAGGCCGCTGCCGGGACCACGCCGCAGCAAGAGGAAGACCGGAATCCTCGCCCACATCGACTACCGCCGATGCAAAAGGGGGATATTGCGCGCAACCCCCTCTCGTGATTACGGTCTCAGACGTCTGGTGCATATGCTTTTGACGATACACAAACTCGCCACATCCGACTGCGGTCTTACATCCCCCTCTTCGGCAGGGGCAAGTCACGAGGACCCGCGTGACGCGGGGGAGGATTCTTCCCCGTAGCCGCCCTTCAATGCCCGTAAGGTCTACACCAGCTCCGCCAACTCATCCACCAGTGTCTTGAAGCAGGTCATGGCCGTGGCGACGGGTTCGGGTTTGGTGAGATCGACCCCGGCGTCGCGGAGCAGGTCCAGGGGGAACTTCGAACCGCCGGCTTTGAGGAAGTTCAGGTAGCGCTCCCGTTCCTTCTTTCCGCCTTCGGCAACCCGCCGGGCCAGCGTGATGGCCGCGGAAATCCCGGTCGCGTATTTGTACACGTAGAAGGAGTGATAGAAGTGGGGAATGCGCAGTGCCTCGAGCGACA
>CAZFOG010000074.1:0-3221 GCA_964520685.1 uncultured Nitrospiraceae bacterium
TTGGATTGGACCGGCTCGCGGGCCTGTCCGCCGTAGGCGGGCGTGTCCGCCCGCAGTGCTCTACTGGACGGGTTGGAAAACCCGTCCTCCGTTTCCGGAGTCCATCATGCGCAAGATGCGCATGGCACCTCGAAGATAGCGCTTGGTTAGGGCTTGCCGCTGAATGGCTGCGTTGCGGGGACGCGGCAGGATGCCGCGTCTACGTTGAAGACCTCCGGAAGCGTAGAAGAGGCTGCCAGCCTCTTCATTCCCGGGAACTCGGGTTGCGGGCGCAACGGAGGGCGGGTTTTCCAACCCGCCATTGAATCAACGCGCGGGCCGAGCGGGCCGAGCTTCCGCTGTTCGATTGCCCCGTTGACGCGAGTTGGGCCCCACCCCCAAATCGGCTGCCACCGAATCACCCCCGCCAGCGGGGGACAGGCGATCCGAATCAAGAATTTCCGAGACAGGGCGCGGGGAGAATCTTGCGTTACGTTATGGATTCACAGTCTAATAGGTGCTTCCACGAACTTGCAGGGGGAAGGGGAGACGCACTATGAGCACAAAGCTCCGAAATGGCGAGACCATCCTGTTCATTGGCGACAGCATCACCGACTGCGGGCGCCGGGCGGAGTTCGCGCCCTTGGGCAACGGCTATGTGAAGCTTTTCGCGGACCTGATGACCGTGCGCGAACCGGCCAAAGCGATTGCCATCATCAACAAAGGCATCGGGGGCGATACCGTTGTCGGGCTTCGCGACCGGTGGAGTGACGATGTGCTTCGCCACAAGCCCAATTGGGTCTCGATCAAGATCGGGATTAACGATATTCACCGCACCCTCTTCAATAACGCGCCCATACTGCCGGCAGATTACGAGGCGGCTTTCGAGACCATCCTCGATCGCACGGTCAAGACACTGCCCAAATGCCGCCTGCTTCTGATCGCGCCGTTCTATATCAGCACGGAGAATGAAGAGGGTTCGTTTCGGAAACAGGTTCTGGACCTGCTGCCCACCTACATCAGCGTCGTGCAGCGGCTCAGCCGGAAGTACAGGACACGGCTGGTCAAAACTCATGACATGTTCCAGAGTCTCCTCAAACACCATGATGCGGATACGTTCTGCCCTGAACCCGTGCACCCGAACCTGACAGGGCACCTGGCCATTGCCGATGCGGTTCACGCGGCCCTCGCTGAGTAACGGCCCTCTTTGACAGGCGCCCGCGCGGCGAATGTGCGGACGCGGTGCGGCGCGGTTGCGCGCGCGAAGGCCATGTGCTATCCTGCGTGTTCGTAATGGCACGGTCTGTTGCCGCGCTGTAAACGTATAAGGCGGAAGCCTTTCCGGAGCTTCCAGGTCCCACAAACAAAGAGGATGGGCGTACGGTGCGTACCCTGCAAATGCTCCTTGTGGCGTTGTCGCTGGCGGCAGCGCCGGTTGTCCACGCGGAAATCGTCGATCAAATCCTCGCAACGGTCGACACGGAAGCGATCCTCCAAAGCGAAATCATGATGGAGATCACGCCGCGGCTCGCGGAACTCCAGGCCACGGTGGCGGATGAGGCCGCGTTTCAACAGGCCGCGGACGCCCTGATCCGCGAGGCTCTCGACCAGGCCATCGACGCCAAGATTCTCCTGCGCGAAGCCATGCGGGCGGGCCTCGAGGTCGAGGAAGCGCGCGTCGACGAGCGCCTCGCGGAATTGAAGAAGCTCTACGACTCGCCCGAGCAATTCAACAGCGAACTCGAGGCCGCGGGCGAAACCCTGGGTGATCTCCGTGTGCGCATACGCAAACAAACCCTGGCGCGGGCCATGGCCGTGCGCAAGCAGGGCGAATTCGAAAAGCAGGTGGTGGTTTCCGAATCCGATGTCGCCCAGTTTTTTGAGGACCACAAAGACGAATTCGCCCACCCCGAACGCGTCCGCGTGAGCCAGATTTTCCTGCCGGGGACGGACGCGAACGAGCGTGCGGTAAACAAGGCGCGCATGGAAGAAATCCTGAGCGAGCTGAAGCAGGGTGGCGATTTCGCCGCGGTCGCCAAGGCCTACTCGAAAGGCCCCGAGGCGGCACAGGGCGGCGCCATCGGCTGGATCGTCCGGGGAGACCTTGTAGAGTCATTGGAGCAGGCCGCTTTCTCCGTGCCGGAGGGCGGTATCAGCGACATTATCGAGAGTTCCTTCGGCCACCATATCCTCAAGGTCGACGAGCGCCAGGAAGCGGGCGGGGCAGATCTCGACGACGTGCGGAAAGACATTCAACCCCGGTTGCGGGCCATGGCCGCGGCTGAACTCTACAAAACGTGGATACAGGAGTTGCGCAAGGAAAGCCGCGTGCGCATCTTCTATTGATGCGATGGCTGGCCTCCGCACCTCGGCCGTCCGGGTAATTTCATGCTCGCACGCGCGATGAAAATGGCCTTCTGGGTCACCTACGACCATCTCGGCAAATTCCTTCTCCTCGGGCTCATCTGGTCCCTGGCGCTTCTCGTGCCCGGTTGGGTCGCCTTCGCGGGTCTCTCGAGCGACCAGCCTGCTGTGCGGGCGGTTATCGGGCTTCCCGCAGCCCTTATCGCATTCGGGATCGTGCTTCCCATCCCCAGCGCAGGCCTCGCGCACCTGATCAAAGTTCTTATCGACGAGCGTGACGGCAGCATCGGCGACTTTTTTCGCGGCATCAGGCGTTACGCATTGCGGGCCATCGCCATCGGCATCCTGTTTGTGTTTGGAGTAGCAAGCCTCAGCACGAGCACCTGGTTTTACGCCGCCAAACTCCGCGATTCCGTGCCCTGGCTGGGCTACGCCATCAGTGGCATCGCCCTCTGGTGCCTCCTGTTCGCGGCACTCATGGCGCTCCTCGTCCTGCCCACGCTGGTGCAGAAGAAGGCGGGACTCGGCGAAACCCTCAAGCTGACCGCACTGCTCGTTCTGGACAACCCGCTGTTTTCACTGGGTTTAGCCGTGCAGGTGCTGGCTCTCACGGCATTGTGCCTGGCCATCTTTCCCCTGTTCATCTTCGTGTACGGGCCCGCCCTCGCGGCATTGACCGGCAGCGCCTACGAAATGCTCGCACGGAAATACGCCCTCAAGGCCGCCGAATCCGGGGCGGTCCCTGAACCGCCCGCGGTTCCCGCCGATGAGGAGGACGACTATCTCAACCGGGGGTTCCGCGATTTCCTTTTCCCCTGGAAGGGGTAGAGGACTACGCCCTTGGTTCAAGGACGGCGCAAGTCGCTGGTGCTTTCCCC
>CAZFOG010000074.1:3321-19204 GCA_964520685.1 uncultured Nitrospiraceae bacterium
TTCCGTCCCTTCGGACCCGCACGGGCGGGGATGCGTGGGGGGCGGAGGAGGATGACTGGCCGGGGGCACGCGGTCCTGCACCGCCATGGTATCCGGCGACTGCGCGCCTGAGGTGATCATGGATTTTTCGCTTGCGAATCGAGTATCCTAGTAGCGATTCGAGATTTCTGGAAGAGGAAGGAGAGCGTAAAGCATGACACGGATCACTGATGTACGAGCCCGTGAGATACTCGACTCGCGAGGCAATCCCACCGTCGAGGTGGATGTCTATCTTGCCAGCGGTTTCCGGGGACGCGCGGCGGTTCCGAGCGGTGCGTCCACGGGTGAGAACGAGGCACTGGAACTGCGTGACAAGGACCCCAAACGGTATCTTGGAAAAGGCGTCTCGAAAGCCGTCCAGAACGTCAACGACATCATTGCGGAAGAACTGCTTGGCATGGAGGCCACGGATCAGCGCGCTATCGACAACCTGCTGATCAAACTCGACGGCACCAAGAATAAAGGGAAACTCGGTGCGAACGCCATGCTGGGTGTCTCGCTGGCGGCGGCCAGAGCGGCCGCGGAAGCCCTCGAGATGCCGCTGTACAAATACATCGGCGGTGTGAACGCCCATGTGCTGCCTGTACCGATGATGAACATTCTCAACGGCGGGCAGCATGCCGACAACAACGTGGACATCCAGGAGTTCATGGTCATGCCGGTGGGCGCCAAGAGCTTCAAGGAAGCCTTGCGTATGGGCGCCGAGGTATTTCATGCGCTCAAGGGCGTGCTGAAGAAACAGGGCTTGAATACGTCGGTGGGCGACGAAGGCGGATTTGCGCCCAGCCTGGGCTCGAACGTCGAGGCTATCGAGGTCATTCTCAAGGCCATCAAGACGGCTGGTTTCAAGGCGGGCAAAGACGTGTGGCTGGCGCTCGATTGCGCAAGCAGCGAATACTATAAAGACAAGAAATACGTCCTCAGTGCGGAGGAAAGGCCCACTTTGAGCGCCAAGGAGCATGTCGATTTCCTGGCGGATTGGGTCAAGAAATATCCGATTATTTCGGTCGAAGACGGCATGGCGGAGGCCGACTGGAGCGGATGGAAACTGCTCACCGACGCCCTTGGCGATACCGTGCAGCTCGTGGGCGACGACCTGTTCGTCACCAACACGCAATACCTGAGCCGCGGTATCCGGGAGGGCATCGCCAACTCTATCCTGGTAAAAGTCAACCAGATAGGTACCCTGACCGAGACCCTCGAGGCGGTCCAGATGGCGCAACGGGCCGGGTATACGGCGGTGATTTCGCATCGAAGCGGCGAAACGGAAGACTCGACGATCGCGGACCTCGTGGTTGCTACCAATGCGGGCCAGATCAAAACGGGTTCGGCTTCGCGCAGCGATCGCATTGCGAAATACAACCAGTTGCTGCGTATCGAAGAGGAATTGGGCGATCAGGCAGAATTCCTTGGGATGGGCGCCTTTTATAATATGGCCCCAAAAGGCAAGAAATAGGGTACAATAGCGGAAGCGCCTGAAAACCGGGTGAATCCCGGGCCACGGGTAGTGTGCATACGGCGTATATACGCGGATGTCACAACAAGCTCGAAATCGTTACATGCTTCTGATAGTCGCGGTGGCAGGCCTGATGGCTGCTTATGCCTTTCACCGTGACTTTTTCGCTCTTTACGAACACTATTGTGAGCGCGGGGCCGAGGTGCAGGCGTCGCGCGAGGAGTTGCGCGCCGCCAAGGCCCTGGAAGAGGAACTTGCCCGCAAGGTAGAGCAACTGGGTGGTGACCCGGTGGAAATGGAAGCAGCGATCCGCCGAAACAAGAATCTGGTACGCGAAGGTGAGACCATTTACCGTGTCGAGCTGCCACCGGAAATCGAATCCGGCAGCGCAATGCGTTCTCAGTAGTCGAACCGGTTCGAGGTAAGACTGCTCTGACACACGAGATACAACTAAATAGCCAGGAAGAAGCGGTAAAGCTTCTGGGTCGAAACGGCGAACTGCGTAAACGCATCCAGGACGAGACCACCGTGCGTATTGTCGACCGGGGCGTCAAAGTCGTGGTTGTCGGCGACGACGCAGAGACCGCCTTGGTCGGCAAGATGCTGGATGAGATGCTGGTAGCCGTTCGAAAAGGTCATACCCCGAGCCCATCGGATGTCAGTTACGCCCTCAATGAGGCGCGCAACCGCCAGTTGGACAACCTCGGCAGCGTGCTGAGCGAGGTACCGGCCGGTCTGCGCCGGGAATTTCAGATCAAGCCGCGCACCCGCGGCCAGCGCCGTTATCTGGACACCATCACGACCCACGACCTCACGCTGGCCATTGGGCCGGCCGGGACGGGAAAGACGTATCTCGCCATGGCCGCCGCGATCTCGGCGTTGCTCAACAATTCGGTGAGCCGGGTCGTGTTGACGCGGCCGGCGGTCGAGGCCGGGGAAAACCTCGGCTTCCTGCCGGGCGACCTGCAACAGAAGGTAAACCCTTATCTGCGGCCTCTTTACGACGCGCTCTACAGCATGCTCGATTACGAGCGTGTCCGGCGCCTGATTGAACGCGAAACCATCGAGGTGGCCCCGCTTGCGTTTATGCGCGGCCGCACCCTGTCCAACGCGTTTGTTATCCTCGACGAAGCCCAGAACACCAAGTCCGAGCAGATGAAGATGTTTCTCACCCGGCTGGGCGAAAACTCGAAAGCCGTGATTACGGGCGACATCACCCAGATCGACCTGCCAAAGGGCGTCAAGTCGGGCCTAATCGAGGCCCGCAGTATCCTGAAGGGCATATCGGGCATCGGCATCGTCCATTTGACGCGCGGTGACGTTGTCAGGCACGCTCTTGTTCAGGACATTATCGCCGCGTACGAGGGGGCTGATACGCGGGGGGGCGCCGATGATGACCACGGCGCGCGCAGCGGCGAAGACGCGTCTCGCGCAAAAGGGTTGCGGTCATGATCTTCCGTCCGGCTGGAAAACGTAAAGGCCGGCCTGCGGCTCCATTCCGGGCGCAGGACAAGCGCGCCGGGCTGGTCAAGTGGATTCCGCGCAAGAGCCGGCTGGCGCTGGTATTGTCCTTTTTCGTGATCAGCGTCGCCCTGTCGCCCTACCTCGAATCGCTGCCCGGGGCCTTCCAGGAAGAGATGGACTACAGTGCGCTGGCCCCCAACGCCATTCAAACCGAGCTGGCTTTCGACGCGCCCGACCCGGAGGCTACGCGCCTGGCTCGTGCGGAAGCCGCAGGCAAGGTTCCGGATACATTCCGCGTGAATCGCGAACGCGTACGCGAGCAGACCGAGGCCTTTGATCGGCTGGTGGCGGCCGTTCAGAGCCAGCGAAAGGGCATGGATCAGGCGCTGCGGGAAGCCTTGCTGGCTTCCGACTCCTCGCAGAAGGTCGAGGAGCTGGTGTGGGCGACGGCAGTAGCGCGCGCCGGGACACTCGCCAAAGACAACGAAATTCTGCTCGACATTACGCCCGAGGACGTGGCGGTGTTCCTCCTTCCCGACGGGCGCTCGATTCCCGAGCGGCAGTTCGAGCCTCCCCCCGAGGGGGCCAGCGCAACCGAGTCCCAGCAGCCGCGCCCCGTTGTGAGCTTGAGTGACAAGACGCCCGCGGCGGGAAGCCTGTCGTTTGCCGCGGCCGACGAGTTGCTGGAAATGACGCGCGAAGCCCTCGAGTACGGGCTGCAATTCGGTATTCTTGCGCCCGACGCACGGGGAACCGTAGTCGAGAATGAAAAACAGCCAGACATCAAGATTGTGCGTGATTCGCCGGCCTCCGACCAGGCACGAAGTGAAGTATTCACGCCCAAAGACGTCCCCAAGCCGGATTCGGCGCGCAATTTGTTGAGCATACGCCTGGCCCAGGCTTTGCAGGGCGATTCCAGCCCGGCATCGGAGCTCCCCGTGGAACGCTCGAAGGCTCTGGCCAGCGCCGTAGCCGTGGCCAACGCATTCACAACGCCCACCCTCGAGTTCGACAGTGTCGGCACGGCCTCGGAACGGGAGGAGGCCGCCGGAAAAGTCGAGCCCAAGACGATGCACATTCGCCGCGACACGGTCATCATCGACGCCGGCGAGGAATGGACCGACGCCAAGATCGCCAAGTATGAGGCCTATCTGGCCGAAAAACGGGCACGGCGCCCGATACAGCGGTACTTCGTCGAGCTGGGAGCGCGCATGGTCCTCGTGGCCCTGGTGCTGGCCTGTCTTTTGCAGGGCCTGCGGGCCGTGCGCGATCGGCGCTCCGATCCGCCCCAGCAGACGAACGTTACGCTCTTAATCATGGCGGTGACGGTGCTCGCCGGTTCTGTGGTATCCATCTCCGACCCCTCGGGATATGTTGTGCCGGCCGCCGCGGGCGCCATCCTGCTCGCGATTTTGATCAACACCCGGGTCGCGATGATCGGAAGCCTGTTGACAGTGGCCCTGCTGTCGATTGCGTACGATTACAGCTGGGGGCTGTTTGTGGTGCAGAGCGCCATGTGCCTGGCAGGGGTGTTCAGCATCCGCGTCGTGCGCCGCCGCAGCGACATGGCCCGCGCATCGGTAAAAGCGACCGTCATCGGGCTCGTGACGGTCTGCGCGGTGCTGCTTGCCATGGGGAATCTCGTTACAGAGACGGCGTTTCGCATGATCTTCCTGATTGGTCTCAACGGCCTGCTTTGCCTGTTCCTGGTGCCCGGCCTGCTCTCGCCGCTCGAGCGGGTATTCGGCATCACTACCGACATCCAGTTGCTCGAATACTCGGACCTCAACAACGAGATCCTCAGCCGCATGGCCATCGAGATTCCGGCCACCAACGCCCACAGCCAGCGTCTCGGGCAGCTTGCCGAGGCGGCCGCTGACTCCATCGGTGCGAACGGGCTGCTCGCCCAGGTTTGCGCGTACTACCATGACATCGGCAAGCTGCGGCGGCCCGAGTACTTTGTCGAGAACCAGACCGGGGCCAATATCCACGATGACCTGTCGCCGCGCCTGAGCGCGCGCGCCATTGCGTCGCATGTGCTGGAAGGCGCCGAGATGGCCCGTGAAATGCATCTGCCAAAGCCCATCGTCGACGGCATTCTCGAGCATCACGGCACCTGCCTGATCAGCTTCTTCTACCAGGAAGCCCTGGCGCAGCAGAAACACGGGGACGTGCGGGAGGAGGATTTCCGCTATCCCGGGCCGAAGCCCCAGAGCCGCGAGACGGCCATCCTGATGATTTGCGACGCCTCGGAATCGGGTGTGCGGTCAATCAAGAATCCCAATGAAGAGCGGATTCGCGAGTTCGTCGACCGAATCGTCAAAGCGCGCGCCGATGACGGGCAGTTCGACGAATGCGACCTCACCTTGAAGGACCTCGACATCATCAAGGACATCGTGACCTCGCGCCTGGTGAGTTTTGCGCACCAGCGCATTTCCTATCCGGATCAGAAAGAGGAAACTGTACAGAAGGCCGCCCCCAACGTGGTGGTCCTTCGCGGGGGGCAGGAGTGATGAGCGCCCGGAAGGCGAAGCCCGTGGTCGAGTTGGCGTTATGCAACGAATCCGCGCGCAAACAGCTGTACCGCACGGATGCCCTGCGGCGTCTCGCCGAACATATGTGCGCAGGCGAAGGCGTCACGGGGACAGTCGAGATTAGCGTGCTGTTCTGCGATGACGCCCGCATCAGGCGCCTGAACAAGGAATACCGCAACCTGGACCGGCCGACGGACGTATTGTCCTTCGGGCAGGCACAGGCGACGCGCCGAGGGCCTCGGATTCTCGGCGATATCGTTGTATCATTGGAGACCGTTGAGCGGCATTGCCGGGGCGACCGCGCGGCAATGCGAGACGAGGTGCGGCTGCTGTTCTGTCATGGTTTGCTGCATCTTCTGAATTACACGCACGCGGATGAGACGGCGCGGCGCGTTATGGCAGGCAAGCAGGCGGAGTATCTGAATGTTCCGCTCGGAAATGCCTGGCCCGACGCGCCGACGAAACGTGCGGCAATCCGCAAGTGAATCGAATGGGAGAAACAAGCCAAGTGGCCGACGACGCGGGGCCGTATCGAAGTACGCGCGCAAAGACGGTGTTTGTAATTGCGGGCGCGGTGTTGTTGTTTGCGTTTCTGGGCGGGCTTCCCGCCGGATTGCAGGCCGGCGTGGCCGAGAAGGCCGAAACCGGGCAATCCACCGCATTTACCGACTATCTGCCCGTTCCCATACTGGCCGTGATTGTCGTGCTCCTGGGTCTTTCGGCGTTCTTCTCGGGTTCCGAGACCGCCTTCTTCTCGATCCACAGGCTGCGGCTGCGCGCCATTTCCGAAGAGAGCACCATCTCGGGGCGGCTCGTGACCAGCATGATGCAATCGCCCGGGCGGCTGTTGACCACAATTCTGGTGGGCAACATGACCGTCAACGTGTTGATTGCCGTGCTGCTGGGCACGCGCGTGCAGCACTATTTCGAGCACGCGTTCGGGTGGAGCACGCCCTTGGCGTATCCGGCGGCCGTGGCCGCGTGTACGACGGTGCTGGTCTTCTTCGGCGAGATATCGCCCAAGATCGTCGCCGTACGAACCGCGGAAACCTTTGCCCGCGCCGCCGCCCTGCCCCTGAACCTGACCGACTACATTCTAGCCCCGTTGCGCAACAGTCTCCTGCGCCTGACCGACCTGCTGTTTCGCATCACCCGGTTTGATGAACTGCGCGCCGCGCCCTTTATCACCGACGATGAGTTCAAGGCAGCCCTTTCGACAGGCGAATCCCAGGGCGCCATCGAGAAAGGCGAGCGCCAGATGATCCAGGGGATCCTCGAGTTCACCGACACCCGGTTGCGTGAGGTGCTGACCCCGCGGCCCGACGTGATCGCCCTGGCATCCAGCGCGACGGTTCAGCAGGCCCTCGAGGCCTACCGCGAGCATGAGTATTCACGCATGCCCGTTTTCGAGGAAGACATCGATCACATCCGCGGCGTCATCGTGATGAAAGACCTGTTGCCGGCCATTGCAAAAGGCGACACCGCCCGACCCGTCAACGACTTTCTCCGGCCGCCGCTTTTTGTGCCCGAGACCATGACGGTGCCGCAATTCGTGCGCCACGCCCAGCAGCGGCGCACCCATCTCGGCATCGTCGTCGACGAATACGGCGGCACCGCCGGCATCGTCACCCTCGAGGACGCCGTGGAAGAGGTTGTAGGCGATATCATGGACGAGGACGAGCAGGAGCTGCCGCCGTACGAGCGTCTCGACGACGATATCTACCGCGTAGACGGCGGATTGCCCCTGGATGAATTGAGCGAGATACTCCGGATCAAGCTCGAGGATGAAGAACACGAAACGGTCGCCGGGTTCTTGATGAAGATGAGCGACCGGATCCTCGAGCCGGGCGACGTGGTCGAGCATTACGGTGTGCGCTTCGTGGTCGAGCAGTGCGAAGGGAAACGGATCGAGGCCGTGCGCATCGAGCTGACTTCGGCCCGGGCCGCCTCGGAAGGCCCGGAAGAGGGAGGGCAGCAGTAATGGGTGCGGCGTTCTCCCTGTTGCTCGTGTTCTTTCTCGCCATCGCGTTCCAGGCATTGTTCGCCGGCTACGAAACCGGTTTTGTGTCGACCAACGCCATTCGCATCCGCTACCTCGCCGAGGAGGAGGGCAATGCGCGTGCACGCGGGCTGTTGCGTTTCATCGAGCGGCCGGAACAGATGCTGGCCATGCTTCTCATCGGCACCAACATTGCCACCATCGCGGGCACCATGGCCATCACGCAGGAATTCAACATGATGCTGGGCGTGAACGAAGCGGATCCCGAGAGGGGCGCCCAAATGGGTGAACTGCTCGCGATGCTCGTGGTTACGCCGGTCCTGCTCGTGTTTGGAGAGATCATCCCGAAAAGCGTTTTTCGCACCCATCCCAACCGCCTTGCGCTCGCCCTCCTGCCCGTCATCAATTTCTTCTACTGGCTCCTGGCCCCCGTCACCAAACCAGTCGCATTGCTCACGCAGTTCCTTTTCCGCAGACGCGACAAGCGCATGTTCCTCAGCCCCCTGATGTCGACCCTCGAGGATGTACGCGTCCTGGTCGATGAAAGCGCGCAACACGGCACCATCGATCCCGAGGAACAGCGCATGATTCACGCGATCATCGATCTCCAGAATAAGCAGGCCAAGGAGATCATGGTGCCGCGCATCGATATCAGCGCCCTGCCCGACACTACCACACGCTCCGAATTGCTCGCGATCTTCGAGGAGTCCGGCAAAACGCGCATCCCCATCTTCCATGAGTCGGTCGACCAGATTATCGGCACCGTCACCGCGCACGACATCCTCCTCGACACCGAGACCGGCAACGAGGATATTCGCCGTTTTGTCCGTGACATCATGCACGTGCCCGACACGATTACCCTCGATGACGTGTTCGAGGAGATGAAACGCCGGAAACAGCACATCGCCATCGTCATTGACGAATACGGGGGCACCGACGGTTTGATCACACTCGAGGATATTCTCGAGGTGATTTTCGGGCAGATTCAGGACGAGCACGACCGCGAGCCGCGGCCCATTAACAAGGTGGGCCCCGATGCCTACGTGGTCGACGCCCGGATGAGCATCGAAGAAGCCGGGGCGTTCATGGAAGTGGTGATTGAGGACGACGAGGTCGAGACCATCGGGGGCTGGCTGATGCACGTGGCCGGACGCATCCCCGCCCAGGGCGAGGTGGTGCTGCACAACGGCTTCCGCATGACCGTGCTCGACGGCGGCGTGAATTTCGTCTCGAAAATCCGGGTCGAGATTCTGCCCCAGGCAAAACAGTTATACGGTGCGAAAACGGATGAAGAAACTCAAAACGGACACAACGGAGGGCCTGCCGCCTAAGGGCGGTCTCTGGGGCGCCATCCGGTATCTCTACGGCAAATTCTGGCGCAT
Source organism: uncultured Nitrospiraceae bacterium (assembly GCA_964520685.1). Classification (GTDB taxonomy): domain Bacteria; phylum Hydrogenedentota; class Hydrogenedentia; order Hydrogenedentales; family SLHB01; genus UBA2224. Next base: position 12,196 of record CAZFOG010000074.1, read on the forward strand.
CCTGGTTGCCGGATTCCTGCTGTGGCTGCCGCTCATCATCACCCTGTGGGTCTCGTGGTGGGTGCTGAGCAAGCTTGTCTTCGGCATCGAACGATTCATCAAGTCGGCCGTGGTGCACCTGCACGAACTGGCCGGGCGCGTCCCCCCACTGGGATTTCTCGCGAACGTCAAATACCAGCCCGGGCTGGGGATCCTGCTCACCATCACCATCTTTCTCGTCAGCGGCTATCTGGCGCGCTATTTGCTCGGCCGGAAACTCATCGCCTTTGGCGAACGCCTGTTGCGGTTCATCCCTTTCTTCAACCGGATCTACCAGGCAGTGGTACAGATCCGCGACGTGTTTGTGAGCCGCCAGGGCACCGTGTTTCAACGCGCCTGTCTCGTCGATTACCCCCGTGAGGGCATGACCGCCGTGGCATTCGTCACCTCGTCCGAGCAGGGCACCGTGCAGCACCGGAGAGGCAAGGAGCTCATCGCGGTATTCGTCCCGACAACGCCCAACCCGACCTCGGGTTATCTCATCTATCTGCCCCCCGAAGAGATCACCGAGCTGAACATGCCGGTCGAAGAAGCCATGAAACTCATCGTCTCCGGCGGCGCCTACCTCCCCTCGAAACACGGCTGGAACCCCGAAGATAAACCCCTCGAACCCGCCGAACCCGAATCGCCCCCCTCCGAAACCGCCCAAGGCGACCAAGCGGGGACGTAGGGGAATGGTACAAGCGTAAGGCCTCAGCACCCCTTCCGAGCGGGGGCACGCAGTTGCGCGGCGGTGAGGTGGCATGAGCATCTTGCTCATGATTGTAGCGCAGGCGTCTCGCCTGCATCCGGATTACGCGACTCAAGAATGCAGGCGAGACGCCTGCGCTACAAGAAACGCTGAAAGAGTCCCCAAGGCAGGGCCGGCTTGCGCGTTTTCGAGGGCACGGTGTGTATAATACGGACTTTGTGTGTGGAGAGGGCTTCATCATGAAAACCCTGGTTTCGGTGGTCGTCCCGTTTTACAACGAAGAAGTGAATGTGCCGTTGCTGGCGGCGAAGATCGACGCGGTGTTCGCCGGGCTGGCGGATTATGACTACGAGTGCCTGTTTGTTAACGACGGCAGCACCGATGGCACCCGCGCGGAGCTGGACAGACTGGCTGCTGCGGACCCGCATATCCGCGCGCTGCACCTGGTGGCGAACCGGGGGCAATCGGCGGCGCTGGTGGCGGGCATGCGGCGCGCCAGGGGCGAGTACATCTTCATTCTCGATGGCGATCTCCAGAACGATCCCTGCAATTTCCCGAGGATGCTCGAGTTGCTCGAGGAATACGACTGCGTGTGCGGTTACCGGGCGAACCGGCAGGATTCGTGGGTGCGGCTGATGTCGAGCCGGGTCGCCAACGCCGTGCGGGCGCTGTTCGTGCCCACGGGCACCCGCGACGCCGGTTGCGGCAGCAAGGGATTCCGGCGCGCGTGCGTGCCGTACATCGTGTCGTTCAACGGCGCCCACCGCTTTCTGGATTCGGTGCTCGTCAATGCGGGTTTCTCAGTGACGGAGTGCCCGGTGACCCATCACCCGCGCCAGCACGGTGTGTCCAAGTACGGCATCCACAACCGGCTGTGGCGGGGGCTCTACGACCTCATCGGGGTGCGGTGGCTCTGCAAGCGTTACGTGACCTTCGAGGTCGAAGGGGAAAACACGGATGGTTGAGCCGGCCGCCGCCGAACCCTCGATTCTCTGGTACGTCCTCGGCGTGCCCGCCAGCGTGATTTTCTACGGGCGTTTCTACGTGCAGTGGATCGTCTCGGAAATTCGCCGCAAGAGCGTCATGCCCGTTTCGTTCTGGTACATGAGCAGCCTGGGCTCGCTCATGCTGCTGGTCTACGGCGTGGTGACAAGCTCCGCACTCGGTACCTTCAGCCATTGCTTCAATATCGCGGTATACAGCCGCAACCTGGTCCACATCTGGCGCGGGAAGGGCAAACTGTCCCCGGCGGCGGATATTGGCGTGCACGTGTTCGTCGCGGCGGTGATTCTGGCTTCCGTGGGCGTGACGGCGTGGACATGGTGGCACGTCTACGATCGCGCGAGCGCCGGCCCAAGCGGTGAGATGCAGAAAACGGCTCTCTGGCTTGGCGTGGGCGTGCTGGGGCAGGCCTTGTTCGCCATGCGGTTCCTCGTGCAGTGGGTGGCCACTGAACGGCGCAAGAAGAGTGTCGTCCCCACGGCGTTCTGGTGGCTGAGCCTCGTGGCGTCGGCCCTCATGTGCGCCAGTTTCACCCGCGAGCGCGAATGGGTCTACGCCGCCGGCATCGCCGCCACCATGTTCATCTACGCCCGCAACCTCTGGCTTATCTACCGGTACGGCAACGACGAGGCGGGCGCCGGGGAATGATCAAATGCGGGTTTCCCTTTTCATGCTGGTTCCGCGCCCGGTTCTGTATCCGGCGGCATTCTCAGCGTCAGCGGCCCGAACTCTCGGTCCGGGGAACGGTGCGTACCCAGTCCTCAGGTTGGAACACCAGCAATGGCATCGTGCAATGCATCGGGCGCCAGATCGGCGCCATTAGGCCAGCACACGACGCCGAATTCGTCAATGCTCACCTGCCGGAACAGGTCCAGGTCTTTTAACGGCTCAAATACCGGTCCAAAGAGACGGTCCGACAGATCGATCTCGCCCTGCAGGCCGTCGGCAAAGGCTACGTGCAACCGATAGCCGGAAAGCGCCTCGACAGAAACTACCCGCCGCATTATTGCGTCCTCCGATTGGTTGTCTAGACAAGCGGTTCTATTGGCTTAAGGGGCTTGTGTTCTTCCGCATGGCGCCAGTTTTCCTCCAATTCCGCCCGGTGCTCCACGGCCCACTCGAGAACCAAGGCCAGCGCGCGCCGTGGCAGATGGCCATGCGTTACGGCCAGGGTCTCAATCGCGATTGCTGCCTCGTCGCCGCCATAGTAGGCATGAAAATGTGGCGGACCGTGCTCGTCGAAATACATGCGGATGGCGATGCCGAAAAACATGCTGATTGTGGGCATTTTCACGGTCTCCGACCATCACGGTGCCTCTTCCAGGGCCATCCTGACATGGTTCTGCGCCGCTTTTCCCAATCTTACCGCAAATGTGGAGGGCATGCCAACCGGCCATTTGCAAGGCCTGCCCTCTGCTACGAATCAACACGGAAGAGGGGCGTCCGCCAAGGCATGATGGTGTTCGGCTTGATTCCGGGTGTCATGATCCCTACTCTGGAAGGGTACTGTGAATATCCCGCGCACTGGACCGCGTTTAAGGAGAGCGTGTCATGATTCTGGATGGCCTGAGCAATCTGTGGGACCTGTTGTTGTCGCAGGTCATTGTGCTTCAACCGACAAACGCGCTGTCGCAGCTCTACAACCTGCTGTATAACCTGCTCTTGTTGTTTGCGACGTTCCTTTCGTAGGGCCGCGCGGCCACGCAAACGGGGGTATGCTGTGGTTCAGCGGGGTAGGGCCTAGTGAACCGGCCGCTGGTATGGGTGGCTCTGGGGGTTGCGACGGGGGTGCTGGTGGCCGCCGGGGGAGCCGCTCCGGGTATTCTGGTTCCGGCAATACTCTGTTTTTCCGGCGCGCTGTGCCTGTATGTTTTTACCGCGCTGCCGTTCTCGCGGCCTCTCGGGGTGTTCGTTTGTTTTCTCGGGGCCGGCGGCCTGCTCTTCAACGCGCGGCATGCCGGACCGCCCGGCGACCCCCTCAGCCGGTTTCTATCCGCCCACGAACCCGGGATATGCCGCATCGAAGGCGTTGTGCGCGAGGTGCCCCACGCAACAGCCCCTGACGAATACGCGCGGTTCTTTCTCGACGCGGACACGCTCGTTTTTGGCGAGGAGGCAACGGGTGTGCGAGGCGGCGTGCTGGTCAAATGGTCCGAACCGGGCGCGGTGCCGTTTCCGGGCGAACGGGTACGCGTGACGGGGCGCTGGGACCTCGCCCTGGCCCGCATCAATCCGGGTGTCGAGAGCTGGGAGGACAAGCTGCGCCGCGACGGCATCCATGCGATGATCACAACGGCCGGGTGCGGGAGTGTCGAGATACTCGAGGCGGCGCCGTGGCATTCGCTGCGCTACTGGTCGGCACGGCTGCGGCGCGTCCAGGCGGAACGGTTCGAGCGGACCATGCCCGAGAACGCCCACGCCTTCGCGCGGATGGTCTGGCTGGGCGATCGTACCGGGCTTACCCCGGAAGCCTATGCCCGTTACGTCGACACGGGCACCTCGCACATCCTGGCCATTTCAGGCATTCACATCGCGATTGTGTTTGTGACGGCCACGGCCTTCTTCGAAGCGCTCACATCGACGCGCAGGCGGGCGTCAGTCCTTGCGCTGGGGCTGGTCTGGCTGTTCGCGCTGATGTCCGGCGCACGGGCGCCCGCGCTCCGGGCCTCCATCATGTTCACGGTCTATGTACTCGCGGATTTCGCCGGGCGCGAACGCGATGCCCCGACCGCTCTGAGCATTGCGGCGCTGATTTTCCTGACGTGGCGGCCGGATACCGTGTTCGATGCCGGGTTTCAGTTGTCGTTTCTAAGCGTAGCCTCGATCCTGCTTTTTCTACCCCATTTCTCGAGGGCCCTCGAGCGCGTCCCGTACTACCTGCGCCAGCCGCTCGCCATGCCGGTGGCCGTGCTGATTCTGCCCCTGCCCATGGCCGCCTATCACTACAACAGCGTTTCGATTGCGGCTCCCCTGGCCAATCTGTTCGTGGTGCCCCTGCTGGCGGCGGGGCTGTGGCTGTGCTTCGCCACGAGCGCGCTCGGCTTCGTCTGGATGGGGGCGGCGGCGATTTTCGGCCATGCGCTGCTGCCCGTCACCTTTCTCATTGGCTGGGTCGTCGATACCGTCCGCGCCATGCCCGGTTCGCACCTCGACGTATCGCGACCATCGGGCCTCGCGCTGTTCTGCTACTGGGTAGCGTTCGGCTTACTTGTGGTTTCGCTCGAGAATCCGCGGCAACGGCGCAGGGCAGGGATAGCGGTCGCGCTGCTTGTTGTGGCGGCCGTATTCTGGTGGCGCCCGACACCCGAACCCGAGGTGGTCGTCCTGGATATCGGTCACGCCGACGCCATTTACATCCATACCCCCGGCGGTGAAACCGTTCTGGTTGACGGCGGCGACCGCTCGGAATACATGGATACCGGCGAACGCGTTCTCGTGCCGTTTTTCCGTGCGCGTGGCGTCGCTCGTATAGACAAGGTCATTCTCACCCACCCTCACCGCGATCACATCGGCGGATTGTTCACCGTGTTCGAGGAGATGCGCATCGGGGAATTGATAGTCGGGACGGCGCTGGATATGCGCGACCCGGCGTCGGACGAGGCACGGCTGGCAGAGCTCTGCGCCAGGAACGCGGTACCCGTGCGGCACGTCCAGGCGGGTGACACGATCGCGCTGGCCGGGGCGTCCCTCGAGGTGCTTCATCCCGATCCCGCGCGGGCCGATGCGCCAAACCCCAACAACCGTTCGGTGGTGTGCCGGCTGCGCTGGTCCGGCGGCAGTCTGCTGCTTACGGGCGATATCGAGCAGCCCGTCGAGGAGGCCCTGTGTACAGCCGATTGCCGAAGCGATGTGCTCAAGGTGCCCCACCACGGCTCGGACACCTCGAGCACGGAGCCGTTCCTCGACGCGGTCGGCCCGCGATATGCCCTGGTATCGACAGGTCCCTGGCACGGAAAAGACGGCGTCCATCCCGGCGTGCTCGAACGCTACCGCCGGCGCGGAATCGAGGTGTTGCGCACGGACCGGCACGGCGGGATTCAGATCCGCCTGCTTGAGGATTCGTTCACCATAGATGCGGCGCGTCTCGCGCGAAACTACCCCGTCATTGGGGACAAAGCGGCATCCCCGCGGCCAGGAACCCCGGTAGCGGGACATTTGCCTCTACCAGACGCGCGGATTATGCTTCGCTGAGGAGGGACCTGTCATGATAGCGGCGAGTCATGGAGGCATGGCACTGAAGCTCTCGCTGTTGGCCGTCTGTCTGTCGGGGTTTGCGGCTGAATGGCGTGTCGAAGAAACGGTCCCGGAGACGGCCGCGGTCGAGGCGCGTCCGTCCACGTGGGCGCAGCCTGTCGAGATGGCGGGGGTGCCCAATCTTCACAAGGTATCCGGCGCGCTGTACCGGAGCGCGCAACCCACCGCCGAGGGCATGCAGAATCTCAAAGTTCACGGCATCAAGACCATCATCAACCTGCGTTCATTCCATTCCGACCGGAAGGAAATTGGTGATACGGGGCTCGGTTACGAACACATCTACATGAAAGCCTGGCATCCCGAAGAAAAAGAGGTTGTACGGTTCCTGCAACTCGTGACCGATCCCGACCGGACGCCCGCGCTCGTGCACTGCATGCACGGCGCCGACCGCACGGGCGTCATGAGTGCCGTCTACCGCGTCGCCATCGAAGGCTGGACCAAAGAGGAAGCCCTCGAGGAACTCACCGAAGGCGGATTCGGTTTTCACGGGATCTGGAAGAACCTTCCCAAATGGTTCGAGGACCTCGATATCGACGAGATGAAACGCCGCGCGGGGATTATCGAAGACGACGTTCGTCCGCCGAAGACGGTTACCGCACGAACTGTCGAGAATTCAGCCGGCTGATCGCCCGTATCGCTGGGGCAGCGAACCATGAGCGGTTCGGCTCACCCGTAGACGATGAGAACGAGCGTGAACGGGGACATGTTCAAAGCGCCGTCCGCTGCGCGGCTGCGTGTCACCGTTTGGCACGGCGCGACACGCAACAATCATGAGCACGATGCGTATGCCACCTCGAGGACCGCGCTTGGTTGGGGCTTGCGGCTGAATGGCTGCGTTGCTGGAACGCGGCAGGCTGCCGCGTCTACGTTGAATACCTCCGGAAGCGTAGAAGAGAATGCCAGCCTCTTCATTCTCAGGAACTCGGATTGCGGGCGCAACGGAGGGCGGGTTTTCTAACCCGCCATTCAATCAACGCGCGGGCCGAAAGGACCGCGCTTCCAGTCTTGTATTGGATCGGAACG
>CAZFOG010000075.1:0-19098 GCA_964520685.1 uncultured Nitrospiraceae bacterium
CGTCCCCTGAAGGCTATCAGGCTCCGCTTGCGTGGTCAAGATTGCGCCGGGATGCTGCACCGGGGTGGAAAAACCCTCTCAAAACGGTCTGGTCACGACGCACTGAAACAAACCCAACGCACGGCCCCCCCGGCACAGCCTTGCCACGCACAGGAGAGTCTTGCCAAGAAGGACCTGAGGGGCTATCGTATGAGCGAACAAACCGTAGCCTTCAGAAAGGAACGCCTGATGGACGCATCTTGGTACGGTACGCTCTCGAAACCGGCCTATAACCCACCCGCCTGGATCTTTACTCCCGTGTGGACCGTGCTGTATGTGTTAATGGTGGTGGCATTCGTCATTTTCGCTTTGCGTGGCGAGGGCCGTACCCGCAAACTAGGCCTGACAGTCTATACCGCGAATATCATCGCGAACATTCTGTGGACACCCCTCTTTTTCAAGTGGCATCTTATCGGCTTCGCCTTCGTGGACTGCCTCTTCATTGCTGCATCCGCATGGTTCCTCATCGCATGGTTCTGGCGTACGACCCTCCTGGGATCCTGCCTGTTGATCCCCTACGCCCTCTGGACCTCCTTCGCAAGCATCCTCAACTTCCACCTCTGGATTCTAAACCGGTAGACCGCGTGTAAATCGCACGGGCAGCGAACGGGCCGCGTGTTCATGGCGCTGCGCACCCGGCGCCTCTACGGCGTGGATCCGTCCGCTCCGCCAGGTGCGTCAGGGCCCTCCCATGATCATATAAGCCCCCCTGCAGTCATCGTCGCCGGCATCACCGAGATCACCCGCGGGGGGCAGACGGCGACACAGGCGCCGCACCCGTTGCAGCGTTGGCTATCAATCCGCACCATCGCTGTGTAGGTCGCACGCGAAAACTCCTCGATGATGGCTTTCCGCGGACAGATTAGGACGCAGGCGGAGCATTCCTTTTCGACGGCAAGGAGGCAGGCGGTATAATCGATATCGGCCAGGCCAATCGCGCGCTCGTTCTTCTCCACAAGGGGCAGGGCAGCGATGGCGCCGGTAGGACAATTCTGGCCGCAGGCATTGCAGGTTTCGAGACAGTAACTGACGTCAAAATTCAGTTTCGGAACGAGAAAGCCCGTCCCATTAGGCGGCCAGAGATCCGGCCGGATGATGTTCGCGGGGCACGAGCGGACACAATTCCCGCAGCGGACGCACAGGGCGGCAAACCGGGTATCGTCAACCGCGCCGGGAGGTCGTAACCGGTCCACCTCCGCCGCGTGCGGTCTGTGCACAGAAAGCGCGGATACCGCTATGCCGCCCCCGATGCCGAGAAAGGCCCGGCGGGCAAGCTTCAGGTCGATAGGCTCGGCAGTTGATTCCTCGGGCGACGTCCGGCGCGCAAATGCCCCGTTAAGGTTCGCCAGGAGGTCCTGCGCCGCACCCAGCGGGCACAGCCGTTTGCACCACAGCAACGGAAACGCGAGGCTGAGGACGATTACCACCGCCATCCCGGCCCCATACGCCAGTGACAGCAGCGTTAAGGGAAAGTGTGCACTTCCCGCCGTACCGGCAAACAGCGCCAGCGGATCCAGCACAAGAAACAATGGAAGCGACGCAATCGCCCCGCCAAGGGTCAGTAATGCAAACCATTGACCCAATTGAGGCAGCCGCGCGTAGCCACAATTCGCCGAGGGCCGCACTTTGGCGCATATTTCTACGAGCCACCCCACCGGGCAGAAATGGTGGCAGAATCCCCGTCTGCGCCAGATGACAAAAGCGAGCACGGGCAGCCCAAGCAATGCAGACAGTCCCACGGTTCGTGTCGCCACGACCGTGCATACGAACAAAAAGGGGCTCAATGCGGGCAGCACATAGCGCAACACCACCGGAGGCAGGAAAACGGCGCACACCACCAGAAACAGCAGCATCGCCAGGCGGTAGCCGGAACGCGGCGGGAGAAACGTCATCCCAGATAGGCCCCCTGCTTTCTCAGCAATTCCTGAAGTTTGGCCACGTTCACGGCTCGCGGTGTCGCGTTTTCCTGAACCGCCAGTGCCGCCGCCGCGCCCGCGGCCTGACCCGTCAGCATGCACGGCGCAATCAAACGCGTGTAGTTGAGCATGGTATTGTCGGCCGCGACGGAACGCCCCGTGGCCAGCAGGTTATCAACACGTTGCGGCACCAGGGTGCCATAGGGGATCGGGCACGGCAGCCCCTTCAGGAACGAATAGGTCCCTCCCACGCCGATCACGTCGGGGTATGCCTTTTTGTTCAACACATCGTCGAGACGCAGTTCCCCGGTTCCCACGAGCGTGCGCGAGGCCCGGACGCCCAGTTGCGACGCCACGTCCAGCAGGAATACGTTTTCGTAACCCGGCGTATCCTGAATCTGCTTGAGCTTGTTCCAAATGGCCTCGCGGCCGTCGAGTTCGCAGTCCGTCAGCGTCTGCACATCGAGGCAATCGCCCTGGGGCCCCTGCATGTTCACCCAGCGCACGCCCGGGATCGGCGTCACGCCGCCGAGGTTGAGCCCCTCCGGTGCCTTGCCGTTCGGCACATTGCCCAGACGGTGCACAAGGCCAATGCGGTGCACGTGGGGAATGCTCTCCGCGCCTGCGGCGTCGAACACGTCGCCATCGCCGGTCGCGTCAATCACGACTTTGGCCCGGATGGCCATGCAGCCTGCCTTGCTCTCGAAAAGCACGCCCTTGATGGCGTCGCCGTCCATAATGGCGTTGGTAACCCAACTGTGCAGAACAATGTCCACCCCCTCCTCGCGCATCATCTTCGCCAGAACGTACTTGGTGGCCTCGGGATCCGTCGTCGCATCGTAACGGCTGTCGGGATTGTAGTTGACCGCGCCGAATTTGAGCGCGTCTATGCGCGCCAGGATCTCGTCGCCCACCCCTTTGACCATTTTCGTCCGCTTCCCGTCAACGGGAGCATGCGTGCAAAGCACGATGAGAACGAGGCCGGCCGTCCACAATCCGCCAAAACAGCCATAGCGTTCCACAAGCGTCACCTTGACGCCTGCACGGCGCGCAGCGAGCGCTGCAGCCACGCCGGCCGTGCCCCCGCCCACGACGAGCACGTCGGTCTCACGAAATACCGGAATTTCCCGCTGGGGCTGGATTACCTTGCCGTCCTCGAGAAATGCAGCCCCACCACGCGCGCTGTCGGTGATCTTCTCAACAATCTGGCTCCCTTCATGGATGGGCTGTGCCGCCGCACGGCCTATTCCCGCGGCAGCCAGCGAGGACACTCCCAATGCCCTGATAAAATCGCGACGATTAAGATGCTTCATAGCTCGACTCCTGTACTGAACCCCATGATATCCCTACGATGCCAGAATGGCGGCGGCAATACCAGAAATCGCAAAGACTCACGTTGCCCGTACCTTACACCACTCAAGCACAGGCAGCACACCGGGCAGGAAAGTCAACACGGGATCAGGCCCGCATCAAATGCCCTTGCCGACGCGCCACACGAGGCAACCCCGTCGTGCCTCTACTCCTGCAGGCGATGAGAATGGACCCATTCCCGTTGCCGCCCATCTTAGGCGTTGCGCAGCGTCGGGATGGGTGGGAAAGCCGTAATGGTCAAATACGTCACGAAGCACGGAGAGAAGCATGGCCTGCGTGACACCGTGCTCTTCCATGCAATAGACATGACTGCTCTTGCAGGTTGCCGAGTTGCGCTCGTGACGGGAGAGAAAAGCGGAGAATTCCGCGCTCACAGGCCAGCCGAATCGTGCGTGAGTTCTTTTGACAAGGCGTCCGCACACGACACACAACTTTCGCGTCCGGGAAGGTCTCACGAATAGGCCGCAGCCACACGGAGAACGCGGGGCTCTTGGAGAGGTAGCATTTCTCGGAACCGTGATAATACAAATGACGCTGGACCATCCTGCGGTAGACGGCCATGACGTCCCGGAGCAGCTCGAGAGCCACGTCATCATCGAAGCGCAGGAGATGCGCCATTTCACTCTCGAAGGATGCAGGGACTTCTACGCATGAATGGATGTATTCGATTTCGATGGGCTCTGCCGATACGTCGACGATGTCCGCACTTTCTCTGCGCCTTCATTTCCCCCCATTACCGCAACATCTTACCGTGGTCGACCGCCCGCTCGACCACTGGACAATTGCCTGTCATGGATGTACCCATTTATTCCTATAGGCCGACGCGCGGCATCATCGATAAGCAATTGCCTGTGTATTCAACGCGGGTCTCCGCTTGGCCCAGCGTGAATAGGCGGTCCGGGTGCATTTCTGTGTGAATTCGGGTAGGCTTGTGACAGTGGCAGCACTATGAACAGACAATCGTAATACAACGTCGAGGATTACACGTGCGCAAGTCTACCTTGACCCGTTTCAACAGCAATCAGGGTGCCGGGAACTACAAGAAGAAATTCGACACGAAGCGCGTAGAGAGAGTCAAGGACTGTTTAGAGCAACGACAGATCGAGCAGCAGATCGCGGATTTGTCGAAGAACGTCGGCGAAAGCTGGGTCTTAGACATGCCTTCTGGGATCGGTCGATTCTACCCGGTTTTGAAGAAGTACTTTCCGCGTGTGCTCCAGGCAGACTGGAGCGAATTAATGCTTCAGATCGCCCGGGAAAATCTGGCGCCGGACGCCGTGGGTTATCTGCGTGTGTCCGCCTCTGAATTACCCTTTCGAGATCAACAGTTTGAATTGGTCTATTCAGTTCGCCTTTGCCACCATTTACCTGCGTCCGAAGAGCGGCGAAGATATATCAAGGAAATCCTGCGCGTGTCCCGTGGGTGCGTGGTCTTGTCTTTTCTGGACACGTTCTCGCCGCACAATATGTACCGCTCGTTCTCACGCTGGTTACGGGGCAAGCCTTTGAAGCACCACATTTCGGCTGAAGACGTGGCGGATATTGCTGAAGCCAGAGGTTTCGCAGTGGTCAACTCTTCGCTTGTTTCGCGGATGTTTTCTGGCCAGCGCTACGTGGCCCTCGTCCGTGCTTCACAGACGGCTGAGGGTGCAGAAGCAGAAAGCCCGAAGAAGAACGTCGCAGAATCGGTTGTGAGCAAGAAGTACGGCGTCAAGACTTCGGAGCCGCCCGCCATTGCTGCATGCGGCGCCAAGCAGACATGGTTGAAGCGAATGTTCCGACACATTCGGGTCTGGCGCGGCCCGGTGATTGGTTTGCTGCTCGTCGGCTGTCTATTCCTTGATGTCGGCAGCATTGAGATGGATAGCGTGGTGTTACCTTTGGGCGCGGCAATTTACGCCGTAGGCGCTGGTTTACGTGCCTGGGCCCAGATGCATCGCAGTTACCGCATGACAACACGCAGACCTTTTGCTACGACCGGCCCTTACCGCTGGGTGCGGAATCCGCTTTATCTGGGCAATCTCGGGATCATCTCCGGTTTGGCAGTATTTGCGGAAAACGTATATCTCGCTCCTTTTCTGTTCGCTGTGTCGGCTGCACTCTATGGCATTTCCGCCAAACGCGAAGAAGCTCGCTTCGAGCGATTGTGCGGTCCCGAATATCGGGAATATCGAAACGCAGTACCGGGCTGGATCCCAAACGTTCCCATTGGCAAGCAAGCGTGCCTTTCGCCGAAAACGGTCTGGCTGGGCGTTCGAAACCAAAAAGCAGTTATGCTTGCTTTGGTTCCGTTCATCGTGATGGAGTTGTTTTTCACCTAAGCGGGGCGAACACAAGAAGCCGCTTCTCCCTTTCTCGAGCCGGAATGGTGTTCTCTGCACCGTGGAGCAATGAATCAATAAATAGGGACATCCAATCATAGGAGTCCTTTGGGAAACAACATACTTCAGGCGCCGAACGCGGCCTGATTGGGTGTGGGAATGTGGGGGATGGGGTATAGGGGGCGTGTGCCAGCTTGTTTGGTTGTCCCGGCGCAGCGCAGCCGCACACGGTCTCATCGCCCCCCTGGGTATTTCAACGGCGCCACGGTCCCCAACTGTTTACGAGTCATTTCTCTATCACAAACTCATCCCGCACATTTCCGTCAATGTCGTAAGCCTTGTAAGTCAGTTTGTTGCCCTCGATCTGGATGTCGAGAACCTGATAGGTCGAAACGTTGGTCATGCCGAATTCGGTGTAATCGAATTCACCCTGCTCGTAGTATTTGGTGCCGGACACGGAAACGATGTAGATGGTTCCCTCTCTGGGAGAATCCACGCGCTTCTGGTCGCGCATAGGCCATGTGCGCAGGTAGGCGTGATCGTGCCCCTGCAGTGCCAGGTCAACATGGTATTTGTCGAACAGGGCTCCCCAGAGGGACCGCACCTCCGGATTGTCGCGGCGGGGACCAGAGGAGTACGCGGGGTGGTGGTAGACGACGAATTTCCACGTCGCTTTCGTGTTGGCGAGTTGCTCCTCGAGCCACTCCGTCTGGGAGGCTGCCGGGAGATTCGAGTCGAGAATCACAAACAGGGCATTGCTGTATTCGAACGCATATGCCCGTTCGGGTTCAATCCCCGCGGGACCATCGTCGGGTAAATCAAAAAGCGCCAAGTACATCAACGGGCCCAGCTCGCCCTGGTCCTCGTGGTTGCCGATGGCAGGCACAAGCTGGCGGCGGTCGTACACCCCGGCTGCGTTATGAAAGAAGCTGTCCCAGTCATCGCGTTCGTTCCCGCGGTTCACCAGGTCCCCGGCCATGATATAGAACGCCGCGTCGGGTTCCTTCGCATAGGCATTGCGCACAAGATTGCCCCAGCTATCAAGGCCGTTCTGGGCGTCTCCCATGTAGACGAACTTGAACGGCTCGGTACCCGCCGGAGCGGTCGTGAACGTGGAGGGTTCCGACCAGACCTCACCGGACCCGTCACCCACAACATACTCATATTCCGTGCCGGGTTGAAGACCGGCCAACGCGGCCGTATGACGTCGCACCAGCGGATCGTTCGCGGTGTTATACGAGAGAAGGGGTCTGGTTTCGGCCTCGACCGTAGTCCAGTCGCCCGCCGCCGCAACCCTGTACCGAACACGCCCTTCCTCGACCGCATTGCTGGTCCGCCACTGGATCGCCTGCGTGGTGCGCGGGTCCCCGCTCCACGTCAACACGATCTGATCGGGCCGACTGGTTGCGGGGTATTCGGTAATGCGGAAGATATTCGTCAACCGCGCGGTGCGGCGTTTATCCTGGTCACCGCGAAGCATGATGTGCCCCGCCAACGTCGCGGGCACTTTTTCAAGCACAAGGTCGTCCCAGCCGACGTAGGGTTGCTCGCCCGCCCGCACCACACCCAACGTGTGCTGTCCCGGATAGATGTCCGTCACTTCCACCTGGTCGCCTTCGGTCTGGGCGGTAATCCCCACGAAATAGTGGTCGCCGCTGCCCGAGAGCGAGTTTACGCCCAGGCCGATCTCCCCCGCGTCAAATGCTTTCTGCCACGCTTCATACGTCCGGTCGTCGGCTTCGACCGTAAGGTCCGTCTTCTCGAAATCGCGCTGCTCGAGCCAGTAGACCACTTCCGGCGACCCGGTATGCCGGAATACCGTGACCACCACCGGGACATTCACCGTAAACACAATATGCTCGTTTGCGAGGATCTCGAGTTCTTCCGCCGTGAGAAAATCGAGGACATCCTGGACCGTCATGACCGTGAGCTTCTCGGGCGGCAATTCGCGCTGCATCTGCTCGATAATCCCCGCAACCGTGTCGTGCACCGACGGATGGGCGCCCACGTGTGCAACCGCGAGGCTCGAAAGGCCCAAACAGAGCACTGAAAATACGAGACTTCGACGCATGACCACCTCTGTAAGTTGATTCGCATTTTATAGTTGCACAACACTCCGAAGCGCAGCGGCATTCCCGGACAGGGCGCCCCGCCGCACCGCGGATACGCCTCAGACCCTGGATTCCGGCAGGACGCTCAGCCGCGTGCCGCGCACCCCGAGAAGAAGGCAACGCTCCCGCGCCGGATGTTGCGCACGTTGTAGCCGCCTTCCTGAACCACCAGAAGGGGAAGACCGGCCTCGGCGAGACGGGTCCCCATGGCGCGAAGTGCTTCAACGGTAAGCATGAGATTGGCCGTTGGGTCGCCCCGCATCGTGTCGAATCCGAGACTGACTATCAGAATATCGGGCTTGTACCGCGCAAACTGGTCCACGGCCCTGTCAAAGACCTTCAGATAGGCCTCATTCTCCGTGCGCGGGGGCAACGGGAAGTTCCGGTTGAAACCGAGGCCCCGCCCCGTGCCCGTTTCGTCGGGAAACCCCGAGAAGTAGGGGTAGGCGTGGTCGGGGTGGCCGTGGATAGAAATAGTGAGAACGTCGGGGCGGTCGTAGAAAATGTCCTGCGTGCCGTTTCCGTGGTGAAAATCGATGTCCAAGATCGCCGTCTTCGCCTGTGAACTGAGGTACCGGGCCGCAATCGCCGCGTTGTTGAAGTAGCAGAACCCGCCGAAGAACCGCTTTCCCGCGTGGTGCCCCGGTGGCCGGCACACCGCAAAAGCCAGGCGCCTGCCTGCAAGTATTTCATCGGCCGCCGTCAGGGCGGCGTCGGCAGCATCACGGGCCGCGATGTACGCATTACGGTACAACGGCGTCCCCGCGTCGAGACAATAGTACCCCGCCTGCACCAGCAATCGTTTGGGGCGCCGGTCCGGCGCCCGCAGCGGAAACGTGTCGGGATAGACGGGCCGCCCCTCCTTGATCCGGCCGCACACATCCCGCAGGTACTCCAGGAAGTCCGCTTCATGCACCGCAGCGAGGGGACCACGGCCATGCGCCTTTAACGGCACGGATGCAAACAGCCCCGTCGTGCTGAGGGCTTCACAAAGAACCTGTGCCCGCACCGGATGCTCAAAGTATCCGCGCTCTTTCACGTGGTGAATCTCGTGGCGTGGAGGCCGCACCAGGGCGAACGCATCGGCCAGCTTGCCCCGCAAAACGCCGCTCGGCTCCGGAGAGGGCTTCTGATACCGAAACGGCCGGAACCGCACCGGGTCATCCCTGAAAGTATCCACGACATCTCGAACATACGCGGGGTCGGCAACGTGGCCGAAGCGGCGCGTCAGGATCAACTCGACCGCCTTCCGCGCGTCTTTGCGCGACAGGTGGCCGGTACGTCCCAATCCGTCGAACAGAAGGTAGGCGGAAGTGGGAGGCTCCCCCACGGGCGTGTGATAGGCGGTACCCTCGATGACCCGCACCCCGTACCGTTCGTAGAACCGGATTCGCTGACGGCTCTCCTTCAGTTTCTCCGCGTCACGGGTCAGTTCAGGCGCGTCGGGTTCGACTTCGAGATACAACCCTTCAGCCCCGATGCGAGAACTGTATTCGCGCACCGCTTCGTACAAGGCGCCCCCAATGCCCCGGCTGCGCATGCCCGGCCGCGTGCCCACGAAATCGAGGAACGCGCTTCTGACTTCCGAAAAATAGAGGACCAACGCAAAAGCATCGACGCGCCCCAGAGCCCCTTCCGCCACAAGAAGCCCCGAGCGATACCCGTGTTCCATGGGGCGATGCAGCAAAGAGGGTAGTTTATCGGCATATCCGGCGAGGTCGGGAAACGTCTCCCGGAAAATGCCCTGTACCTGCTCCACCCGGTCATGCGAGAGGAAGAAGGCGTTCCCATGAATGGCCCGGATTCGAAACATACGCACTGTTCTCCGCGGTCTGCTTCGCCCCCCGTCGCGTCCCGCAACCAGCACACCCGGCCTTCGGGACACGGGGGCAAGGCCACTGGATTACCCTCCGGCCTCAATGTACTCGCCGAAACGAAACGGCTCAAATGCAGGCAGGCTCCGGCCTTTAAGCATAATCTCTTCGATACGGCCAGCGATTTCCGGATACGTATCGGCCACATTGTTGGATTCGGAAAGGTCTTCCTCCAGATTATACAGTTCGAGAGGAGCCTCAGGGTTTTTCACCAAGCCCGTCTTGATACCCTTCCAGTCGCCCATCCGCACCGCAACCTGGCCGCCGTACCCCGTGAAATCCCAGAAAAAATACTCGTGCCGCCGCTGTGCGCGGGCATCGCCCAGAAGCGACGGCAGGAAGCTGATGCCGTCCGTATGCGCGGGGGTCTCGGCTCCAGCAAGGCCGGCAAGCGTCGCGAGTACGTCGTAATGCGCGGCCACGTGATCCGACACGCTCACGGGAGCGATTCTGCCGGGCCATCGGACGATCATGGGTACGCGAATTCCGCCTTCGTACAAGGAACCTTTCAGCCCGCGCAAGGGGCCCACGCTGTCGAAGAACTCGTAATCGACTTGTTCGCCCACGTGCGTAGTCCCGTTGTCGGAGGTGAAGAACACAATCGTGTTGTCGTCCAGGCCGAGTTCCTTCAACAGCGCGAACAAGCGGCCCACCTGCTTGTCCATGAACGAAATCATCGCCGCGTAACAGGCCTTGGGCGCGGGGTGTGGCTGATAGCTCGTGCCGGTATACGGCGTCTCCTCCCACAGGCCCTTGTATTGCGCCAGTTCCTCCTCGGGAACCTGCAGCGCGAGATGCGGGATTACCGTGGGGTAGTACAGGAAAAAGGGCTCGTCTTTGTGGTCCCGCACAAACTGCAGCATCGCGTCGGCGATCCGCTGCGGCGCATACTGGGCCCCCGTCACGCCGCGGGTGTTGCCATCGAGTGGTTCCCGTTCGCCCTGGTTCACCAGAAAACGCGGGTACAGGTTGTGCGCGTGGCTCTGACAGTTGTAACCGTAGAACCGGTCAAAGCCCTGCGTCAACGGGTCGCCGCTCGAACCGGGCGCGCCAAGCCCCCACTTCCCGAAACACCCGGTCGCGTAGCCTTTCGCCTTCAGCAGCTCCGCGACCGTCACCTCGTCTGCGGGGATCGGGAGCTGCCCGGCAAATTCGTCGCGCTTGCCCATCCCGTGGTTGTTGCGCACATACGCATGACCCCCATGTTTGCCCGTCATGAGAACGCAGCGCGATGGCGCGCAGACCGCCGAACCCGCATAGTACTGCGTGAACCGCATGCCCTCCGCCGCCATACGGTCGAGATTGGGCGTCTTGATCTTCTCCTGGCCATAGCACCCCAATTCCCTCCAGCCCAGGTCATCCGCCATGATGAACACGATATTGGGCCGCCTGCGCAATACCGCCCCCGACCGGGTCGAACAGCCCAGCAACGAAGACAGGCCGTATCCCGAGGCGGCTATTTGAAGGAACTGGCGCCGGTTAAAACTCTTCGTGCGCATGGCAATCTCCCTCGTTGTCCCCAACAGACCTTCATCGTAACACAGGCTGTTCACAACGAAAAAAGAATGCCAGAGAGGGCATAGCGATGGGGCCTGCCCATTTATAAACACTTATCTACATAATCTTGCGTTTTCCATGCTAGACAAAAGTTGATCTGATAGGCGTAGAGTTGTAAAAGGGAAGAGTGCTATCCAGTACGAGGACATGTCGGGGCATGCATTTCCGGCCAACCAGGGAGGATGTGACCCATGCATAAGGCAGTAGCCACTTCGCTGGCGATATGCGTAAGTCTGGTCGTTTGGGCGGCCGAGATCCCCGAACACCCGCTTATCCGGCCCTTTCCAGGCTCGGTGCTCGCGGAAAACATGTGCAACCACGCAAAATTCGAGGCCTTCGAATTCCGAGTCACCAACCCCGACACTGGCAAGGCGGAAAAGAAACTGGTGAAGGGCGAGTATTGGCGGCTGCTCTACGAAGTGCGTAACCCCGACGGCAGCCGGGTGACAACACTCTCCAAGCTGGAATTCCAGGAGAATTTCAAAACGGCCGCCAAAGAGAAAGGCGGTACAGTCCTCTGGGAGGACCCGAAAGGACTTCTCACGTTCACGGTTCCGCGTGAGGACGGGGGCATTACCTACTGCCAGCTCGACGCTGTGGCCAATCTCGGCCAGCAATACCTGACTATCGTCGACGAAATGCCCCTCGAGACATCCCTCAAATTCGGACCCGCCGAAATGAAGGCCGCGTTGGACAAAGACGGACGAGTGCTCCTTTACGGCATCTTGTTCGATTACGACAAGGCAACCCTGCAGAAGGAGTCACTCGAGCAGCTCGAACATGTCGTGACGCTTCTCCAGGACAATCCCGACCTGGCCCTCGAAGTCCAGGGGCATACCGACGACCAAGGCTCGGATGACTACAACCTCGATTTGTCGCAGCGGCGTGCGGAGACCGTGCGCAGTTTCCTGTTGCTGTTTGGCATTGATGAAGGCCGGCTCACCGCGAAAGACCACGGCGAGTCCCAGCCCGTGGAACCCAACGACAGCGAAGAGCATCGCGCCAAAAACCGGCGGGTGGAGCTGGTGAAACAGGGTGCCGCCCTGGCGACCTCGCAGGAGACCGAACCGAAAGCACTCGATAAGGTTATCGTCGGAACATGGTCCATCGAACCCAATGACCGTGCCGTAGAGGGAGCGATTGTCTTCACAGAGAACGGCGCCTACGATATGAACGAGCGGGACAAAGACGGAGCCGGTAGCGGCACGAAAGGTGACTACCGCCTGGACTGCACATCGACACCGGCGCGGATTGCCCTTTATCTCGGTTCGTTCGAAACAGCCTCCGAATTGACGACGCGCTTCGGTATTATGCGTGCGTTGCCTGACGACATGCTCGAGATACAGTTTTCACCTGATGGAAAATACCCACATGCCTTCGCGGAAAATCCCTCGGGCATGTACACGATGATACTCAGCCGGGCGGAATAGCCGACATCCCCCCGTGGGGATGTCGGGACATCAGCTTAGCCTAATGCGTCATGTCGCGCGCTGTCGGAGCCATTCCAAGGCATCGGATGAGCGGTACCAGCTCTGGAATGCTGCTCGACAGTAGATCACCGCCTCACGTTCGTCGCCGGGACTGTAAAAAGCAGGCTCTTCCTCCGGCATCTCCCGCCCGGTCAGGAACTCCGGCACATGCGCATTGCTGTCAATCGCCGTTTCGAGTGCACCGCGGGATTTCTTTGTATCGCCGCTCTTGCGGAACTCAAGCAGGGCGCGGGAGAAATGCCACGTGGCGGAGGCCTCCTCACCATAGTTATCGATCAGTTCCTGGGCCTCGTAGTCGCGGCCCGTTTCAATCAGCCAATGGATAAGCGCGTAGCGTATACCCTGGTTGTCTCCGGTATTCAGCCGTAACAGGTCTCTGGCGTGGTCAATGGCATCGTCATCGTGGCCGCCTTCCCAGAGAGTGTGCGCCAGAGCCGCCCGAGCACGCATATAAGGCCTTGTTCCCTCGAGCTCCCAGAAGTGGCCCGCGCTTTTCTGAAACGGTTCGGGCCCCAAAACGCGTTCAGCCGCATATACGCCTTCCTCGAGCATCTCGATTTCGTACCGCAACGCCGACGTGTATTCCTGGGCAAGCAGCAGATACGCGTCCGTGCAATCGGGACAGATCTCGAGCGCCGTCTGCACCAGGGCGAAGCGCTTCAGAGGATCTTCCTCTTCCCACGCGTCTCCTATCAGGCCCTGCGCCATTTCCAAGGGCGTTATTTCGCCATGCTCTTCGAATTCGGACATGCGCCGCACCAGCTCCTTCGTGAAATCCCTGTCAAACGGCAGCGCATCGACAATATCATCCACGTCATCATGAGCCGGCTCGAACTGAACAACATTCTTGGGTTTCTGTTTCGCCGACGGTTTCTTTTTGGGTCGCTTTGGCATTGAATCACCCCTTGCGTTTGGCTTCTGCTGTTCACGAGACGCGCGCCACTACGATCGACGCAAATGCTGCTCGACACCCATTCTTTTCACAAGCAGTGTGCCGATTTCAAATTGCCGGATAATCCGGGGAAACACATCTCACTCCCTTTGCCTCGGAGTGCGGTACAGATGCCTCCGCCAAATTGCCCGCGCACCTCGGGAGTCGTCCCGTACCCGTGCCTATCCGCCGATCTGCGTCCGTGGCCGTCCGTGTGGGTCCCGTCCGCGCAACCCTTTTATCCTTCCCAGGTGTTGCCCGCAGCCCAGACATATCGTATGCTCCCCATGAAAACAAACCGGTGAAAGGAGTCCCCGATGCTCGCCGTGATGATTTGCGCCGCGTCGCTCGCCGGAGCGGCGGCCGAGGGACTGCATTTCGGCAACGTCTTTTGCGAAGGCGAGGCGGTACGCATCGAGACGGCGCATGCCGCACAGACTTGGCGCGTGCTGGACGATGCACTTGAGGTCGTATCGTCCGGCGCAGTCCAGGGGGAGCCCGTGCTCGATGCGGGGGCACTGCCGCTGGGCTGGTACCGCATCGAATTCCTGAATGAAGACGGCCACTGTGTCGCGTTTACCACGGCTGCCGTCTTGCACGAGTCCGCCCAATCGTCCCCGGCCGGCTCCCCCATCGCCGTCGATATCGCCCTCTCGTGGCTGGCACGGGACGAACCGGAAACGTGGCGAGGACTCAGCCGGCTGGCATCACTGGCCGGTGCGGGCTGGGTGCGTGATCGCATTCACTGGCGCGAGATGCAGACGGAAACAGGCACATTCGTCGAGAACACCCACTACGACGAGACCGCCAGCGTGCAGTCCGGCGCCGGGCTCGAGATCCTGCAGGTCTTCCATACCGTGCCATCCTGGGCGCGCGACAAAGTTGACGACGGAACCCGCCCGCGTACGAACCTGCTTCACCTCCACCGCTTCTGCGAGGGAATGGCCAAGCGATTCAAAGGCCGCGCCGGCGCGTGGGAACCCTGGAACGAAGGTAACGCGGGCAATTTCGGCGGACTGACCATGGACGAGTTGTGCTCCCTGCAGAAGGCCGCCTACTGGGGTTTCAAACGCGGCGTCCCGGACCTCACGGTCTGTTGGGCGCCCCTGGGCGGCGCAAATACCGCCGCACAGGCCGAGGCCGTTCTCCGCAATGAAACCTGGCCCTATTACGACGTCTACAGCATCCATTCCTACGATTGGCCACACGCGTATGCGCAGTTGTGGGAACCCGCGCGCCGCGCCGCCTGCGGACGCCCCATCTGGGTCACCGAATGCGACCGCGGCCTGAACGCCGACCCGGAGTCTGCCGTGGGCGATTTCACACTCGCCTCTGCGCGGCTCAAGGCGGAACTCATGGCGCAGTCCTACGCATGCAGCCTGTTTTCGGGCTCGTCGCGCCATTTTCACTTTATCCTCGGACCGTATACGGAAGGTCAAGGCGCGATCCAGTTCGGCTTGCTTCGTCACGATTACACGCCCCGTATAAGCTATGTCGCCCTGGCTGCCTTGGGACGCTTCCTCGCGGATTCAAGATGCCTGGGACGCTGGGAAATGCCCGGGAATCCTGACGCGCACATCTATGCGTTTCGCGGGAAGCCGGATGGAAAAGGGCGTGATGTGCTCGTCGCGTGGGTGGAGAAAGAGACGGATTGGCCCGGGCGTGGCAAGCAGTCACTACCCTGGCCGTTGCCCGAAGAGCTGCCTGTCGAGGCCGTGTTCGACTATCTCGGACGGCCCGCCCGCGCGGTCCCGCCCGAGGAATTGACCTCTGCGCCGGTGTTTCTGCTGCTGCCGGAAGGGACAACCGAAGCATTGCCGCTGAAAACCATGCCGGTGTCCGAATACCGGGAAGGGAAGCCGTCGCCGGTGGTTCTCCAGTTCGACACTCCCGGCATCGCGCCCGTTATTCGTCAGCGCGCGTGGACCCCTGAACCCGAGCGCGTGTTCGAACCGGGCACGATCGTCGCGGGCGAACTTATCGTGTACAATTTCTCGGAATCGGCGGTCGAAGGGACCGTCTCCGCAGCGGAGATTCCAGAAGGCCTGTCGATTGTGCCCGGCAATTGGCATGTGACCCTTCCGCCCATGCAACGCGCGGTACTCGACGTCCAGATACGCCTGCCCGCCTCCCATGCGCCATCGGAGGACGACTGGGCCGTGTTTCAGGGCGAATTCGGGAACGCGGGCAGGCCGGTCTTGGCGTTCCAGGTGAACCGGCCGGAATGATATAGGCGCCCTATCTGCCGTCCCTACGGGACTCCTGGTTTGAGGGATGCGGGCGTTCCCGCCACTGAAGTGGCGGGCTATTGTCTGGCGTCCCTTCGGGACTCGAGAGACCGGAAGCATGCCTAGCCAGCGCAAGCCGAGAGCTCCAAGTTCGCGTGTTCCGGTCTTCTGCCTCGAAAATTCCAAAAACCGGGACTGTCCCAACGGTTTGCGCAGCAAACCGGGGTCCGCCCCGAGGGTTTTGCTCCAGTCCATTTTCATCGTCTATGGGTGAGCCGGGCGGCTCATGTTTCGCTGTCTCGAGAATTCCCCCAAAAACGTGTATCCCCGTCCGTGTAGGTCCGTGTTTGTCCGTGTGGGTCCGTGTGCGAGGCGTTCGCCCGTCACACCCCCCCATTTTCATCGCCTACGGGGGAGCCCCTCGACTCATGGTTCGCTGTCCCGCTTCGGAGGGGGCCGCAATACAGCCCGTCAGGGCGCATCACGGGTGAGGATTATTCCTGGACGGCGATTGCCCCTACACGTCCCAGGTGATCTGGAACTCGATCTCCTCGGTGCCTTCGCCGCGTTCGTGTTCGATGTTGTACCGCGCACGGACGGGGAAGTAGATCCGCTCCCCGGCAGTCCGAATCTTGAATTGTTCGCCAGAGCACAATTCTTCACGACTTGGCATGTGCGTCGAGGAATTCCTGCACAGTAATTCCGGCAGCGCGGATGAGGCCTCGCAATGTCCCTCTGGCGATTTCGGTGTGGTCAGGGATTGCAAGAGTTGCAATGGAACCTTCTTTCACCATAATCACATGGCTGCCACGTTGCCGTGCGATTGCCCAACCCAACTTTTCGAATGCCGCGACCACTTCGCGTGCCCGCAACACCGGGAGCGCTGGCATCACACGTGAACCTCAACCTGGTGCGTCTCGACCGTCAGTGGCATCCCGCGTTCGGCCCGCACTTCCAGACAAAGGCGAATAGCTTCCTCAATACCCTCGAGTGCTTCATCGCGTGTCGCCCCCTGGCTAATGCACCCGGGGATGGAAGGGCACTCAACGATCCACACGCCGTCTTCGTCGCGATCTATGGTGACGTTAAATTTCATCTTTCTCGCTCCGTCTTCGCACATTCTCATTCTAGCCCAAGATTGCGCGAGGGACAAGACGACAAGAAACGGCAAATGGGGTGCCGACTGCCAACTGGACCCTCCCGTTTTCCTACACGTCCCACGTAATCTGGAACTCGATCTCTTCGGTGCCTTCGCCGCGTTCGTGTTCGATGTTGTACCGCGCACGGACGGGGACGTAGATCCGCTCGCCGGCGACCTGAATCTCGAATTGTTCGCCCGCCTCCAGGCAATCGGCCAGCCGCCGCAGTTTCGCTGCGAACTCTTCAATGGGATAGGTCTTCTCAATATCGCGTTCGGGTTTCATCTGGGGTAGAGTCTCCTTCTGTTGAATCAATTTTCTGCCTTTCGTGGAATGGCCCCTTCCAATTCGGGCTCTCGAGGCCGCCTTCGAACTCTTTCACCGCCCAAGCTGTTGAATACAGCATGCACGTAATCGATCGTCCCGGAATATTCCCAGCCGCCACCAACCGCTGCATAATCAACGCTGCCCTCACCAGCAAGATAGGAGCGGTGTTTCTTGCTTTCTCCAGGCTTGATATTCTCCCAAGTGTGGCTTAAACCGGGTCCCACTATCGTGAACTTGTCCAGAGCGATATCGCTGTCGTTAACTATGGTTACGGTGTAGCTCGTCTCATTCACAATCACTGGTTTGATTATCGCCATACACACCGGGATATTCACAAGTATGAAACTGATAGCAAAAAGCGCCCGGAGCCACGTGCGTTTCTCTCGCCAGTGCATCACCACGTATAGCATCAACAGCAAGAGTCCCACGGACGCAACGATGACTCCACCGTATATATTGAGGACACCTGCCACCATGAGGACATTGGCCCGGGTGACGCACCACAGCAGGAAGATGGCAATGCCCGAAATCAGCGGGATTGCTCCACAAGCAAGGCTCGCACGATAAAGGTAGCTATTCATCAATCGACCCCCCACCTGCCAAAAGGACTGCCCCTTTGATAGCTCTGAGCAGAAACACATATAGCAGAAAACCGCGCGGGACACCAGAGATCGTAACCGACTGAGAGATGGCTCATGTCTTCTTCTGCATCAGGCCGATGTCCTGACGCGAGTCCCAGCCGTTGTGTTTCCAGAACGCCTCACCTGCCGTGTTGGACCGATAGAGGAAGATGTTACATCGCGGGATGCCGCGTTTGGCGAGAGTTTCCAGGCAGCGTGTCGTGAGGGCCTTGCCGATCCCCCGGTTGCGGTGCGAAACCGTTACGGCGAGGTGGTTCAGATACCCCCTGCGGCTATCGTGGCCGCACAGCACGGCCCCGACAAGGGTGCCGTGTTCCTCAGCCACGAAGCTGAGGCCGGGGTTCCGTTTCAAGTAGCGCTCGATGCCCTCTCGTGAATCGCTGTCGACATCCAGGCCAATACCGGGCGTTGCGCGCCACAAACCCATCACCGCGTCGTAGTCCTCGCGTGTCATCGTTCGAATTGCGCAATTCGTTCTCGCCCCGCTAGAATCGTGTGGTTTCGTCATGATACCTGCCTCGATAATTCAAAAACCGGGACTGACCCAAGCGAGCGACGCAGGAGCGAGACGGGTCTGTCCCTGGGTTTTTGATCTAGCCCATTTTCATCGTCTACGGCTGAGCCACACTGCTCATGGTCCGCTGCCTCAATAATTCAGAAACCGGGATTTCCCGCTCTGTTGTGGGACCGGTGCCCTCACCGGTCATTTCCATTTTCATGGTCGATGGGTGAGCCGTTGGTTCATCGTTCGCTGTCCCTGGTTTTTTGCTCCAGCTCGTTTTCATCGTCTACGGGTGAGCCGAATGGCTCACGGTTCGCTGTCCCCCGATTCAGGGACTCTCACAAACGGAGCAACCTCCATGTCACTCCCGTATATATGCACACTCTCCTGAAGGCCGCCGGAAACCTCTTGCAAACCTGCGCCACAGCCGGATTACTTCAGACTCATATCCCCGCCTCAAACACATACTCCCCTGACCCCACCTCATACACCACATACCCGTCTTCATCCCGCAGGTGCTTGATCGTCGTTACCTCCTCGACCGGCCGGCCGGATTCGGTGACGGTCGCTGGATCTTTCGTGGGGACGTAGACGAGGGCGGTGGTGTTGGCGGGGATGGTGACGTTGAGGGTGAGTCTGCTGTCATCAATA
>CAZFOG010000076.1:0-19079 GCA_964520685.1 uncultured Nitrospiraceae bacterium
TATTGGAGGACATCCGATGGCGGAACGAATCGCGATTTTCGACACGACCCTGCGCGACGGCGAACAATCGCCCGGCGCGAGCATGAACGTCCATGAGAAGATTCAAATGGCGTTGCAGCTCGAGCGGCTCGGGGTCGATGTAATCGAGGCGGGGTTCCCCATCGCGTCGCAGCAGGAGTTCGAGAGCGTTCAGCAAATCGCGGCTGCCGTGAAAAAGCCCCGCGTGGCTGCCTTATCGCGAGCCGTGGACAAGGACATCGAGCGCGCCGCACTGGCCATTGAAAAGGCCGTGTCCCCAACCTTGCATACCTTCATTGCCACATCCGACATACATCTCGAGCACAAACTGCGCATGTCCCGGGAGCAGGTCATCGAACAGGCCGGCAAAGCCGTAAGCCTGGCGAGAAGCCTGATCGACTGCGTAGAATTTTCCGCCGAAGACGCTACCCGGTCCGATCTCGATTATCTGGTCGAAGTGACCAGGGCCGCCATCGCCGCGGGTGCTTCTGTGATCAACCTTCCCGACACCGTGGGCTATACCACCCCTGGTGAAATCGAGGAAATGTTTCGCTACGTCATCGCCAACACCCCCGGCGCCGGCAAAGTCGTCTTCTCGAGCCACAACCACAATGACCTGGGCCTCGCCGTCGCCAACGCCCTGGCCGCCGCGCGCGGGGGCGCCCGCCAAATCGAATGTACCGTCAACGGGATTGGCGAACGCGCCGGCAACACGTCCCTGGAAGAGGTCGTGATGGCGATCAAGACGCGCCAGAACGTATACCCCTTCGAAACCGGCATCGTAACCGAGGAGATTATCAATGCCAGCAGGCAACTGAGCAACGTAACCGGCCTTCCCGTGCCGTATAACAAACCCATCGTGGGACGAAACGCCTTTGCCCACGAAGCGGGCATTCATCAGCATGGGGTGATTGCCAGCCGCCTCACGTACGAAATCATGACGCCCGAATCCGTGGGGCGGAGCCGCAGTGAACTGGTCCTCGGGAAGCATTCCGGCAAACACGGTCTGGCAAAACGGTGCGAAGAACTGGGCTATACGCTGACAAAGGAAGAGCTTCAGCAGCTCTACGACCGGTTCATCGAACTCACCGACCGCAAGAAGGAAGTGTTCGAAGACGACCTGCGCGTGCTCGTCGCTTCCATGCGGCACGAAACCTTCGAAACATACCACCTGGTCCATCTGCGCACTTCGGGCGGCGATCCGACCATGGCGCTCGTGAAACTGGCTCATGGCGAAGAAACGGTGGTCGAAACCGCCGTCGGAGACGGGCCCGTCCATGCCTCGTGCATGGCCATCGAGCGCATTACCGGCGTGACGGGGCGCCTCAACGAATTCCAGATCCGTGCCGCCACCCCCGGCAAAGACGCTCTCGGAGACGCCCACGTCACCGTCGAATTCGAGGGAAAATGCTATTACGGCACCGGTGCCAGCACCGACATCATCGAGGCTGCTGTCATGGCTTACTTGACCGCCCTGAACAAGTACCTGGCCACAAAAGCATAGGCCCGAAGCTGAAATCGAACGCCTCCGGCAGCTCAGCCAGACCGCCGGAGGCGTTCTCGATGCCCGTGTTAACCCGGGTATCTCGCTGCTTTCAACGGGCCAGCATCCCAGCCTTACTCGATCGGCTTTGCATGAATGCATTGCGATTCGTAAACGCCGCTGGCAGGACAACTCAAGGCTTTACGCAGCCTCACGTTGGGAGTATGCTATGGTCTCAGTCGACCTCTATTGAGGAGACGGGGGATGTCGAGAATGAGACTGGGCAACAAGCTGGAAGAGTACGTACGGAGCAAAGAACCGCAGACCCGCTCCGGGATGCTGCTTCTCGAAGGCGCCAAGCGGCTCCACATCCGGCCCGAGGACGTGGCCGAGATCATAAAGCCTTACACGGTGTACATCCAGCGCCTCCCCGTGCCCATCATGGGCAAGGTCGTGAACCTCATCTCTGGAATTGTCCTCCACAACCGCGCCCGGGGACCGTACAAGGGGGGCATCCGAATCGCCAAGGACATCGATATCTGGGAAACCACCGAACTCGCCCGCCTCATGACCCTCAAAACCGCCTTGGCCGATCTCGACCTCGGGGGAGGTAAGTCAGGTATCAGCATCGATTTACGAGCCCTCTACGCCGCCATGGTCAAAGAGAAGCGCTTCTTGGGCGGTTTCCGCGACTTCGCCCGTATCGCCAAGGCCGACATCATCATCGAATTCACCGACCATTTCCGATGGCTCTTTTCCCGCCACCACTATATCCCCGCCCCCGACATGGGTACGGGTGGCGAAGAAATGGTTCGCATCTATAACGCCACGCTCGATCCCGCCTCCGTGACAGGCAAGCCGGATGGCGTCGAGGGATGGCTGCCCGGCCGTGCCGAGGCGACAGGGTATGGCGTCTGGTACGCCACCATAAAGGACATGGAGCGTCGGGGCATCGCCCCCGACCAGTGCATTGCCGCCATTCAAGGATTCGGCAAAGTCGGCATGCACGCAGCGCAGTTTCTCTACAACTCCGGCCTTCGCATTATCGGCATAGCCGATGTGTGCGGAGGCGTTTACGACCCGAATGGACTGGACGTGCCGGACCTCGTAAAGCACTACAGCCGAGAGGGTTCTTTCACGGGCTACAACGCGAGAACACTTACGAACCGACGGCTGTTTCAACTCAAGGCCGACTACCTTATCCCGGCGGCCACGGGGCATGTTATTGATGCGACCAACGCCGCCGGAGTGGGTGCGCGGGTGATCGTTGAGGGCGCCAATATGCCCGTAACCTGCGACGCGATGAAGCTCCTGACGCAGAATGGCGTCGAGATTCTCCCCGACGTCTACGCGAATGCGGGGGGGGTGATCGCGTCGAATGTCGAGTACCGCCAGGCACTGGGAGGCTCGAAATTCACCCGGGAGATGACCTATGCCCACATCCGCGAGCGCTTTGACGCCATGTACGAGGCTATGCTGCCGTACTTGAAGAAAGGCCGCACAATGACCGAGGCTGGCATAGACGTTGCGCTCGGCCGGGTCTACCAAACGATGATCGAGCGCGGGCTGCTCTCGAGATAGGTTCAAAAATGCCTGGAAAACCGCCCGAGAATCCCAAAGAACATCCTCCCAAGACCGTCATCGGATGGTCTGAATATGTAGCCCTTCCCGACTGGGGTATCGAACGCCTGCCCGCCAAGGCCGATACCGGCGCGCGTACCAGTGCGCTGCATGTTGACAACCTTCAAATCGCCGACGCACACCACGTTACGTTCGAAGTGGTGCTCAGCCGGAAACACATCCACAAACGCGTGCAGGTCTGCGCGAAAGTGCTGAAATGGGCTCGCGTTCGTTCGAGCAGCGGCCACTACTACACCCGCTGTTTCGTCAAGACACGCATCCGGATTGGTCCGGTCGAGAAGGAGATCGAGCTTTCACTCGCTTCGAGAGAGCATATGCTCTATCGTATGCTCTTGGGCAGGAAAACGCTTGAGAGAGATTTTCTGGTGGACGTATCCAAACGCCGCACCCTCGGCAAGCCGGCGCGAACTAAACGAAAGAAAACCAAGCTGCCATGAAAATCGCTATTCTAAGCCGTCAGTCGCGGAGTTACAGCACACGGCGCCTCCGGGAAGCCTGCAGACAGCGCGGACACGCCGTCCAGGTCCTGGATACCCTCCGCTTCGCGATTTCCCTCGAGAAACAGGAACCCGATCTCTATTACCGGGGACGCAAGCTCCCGAATTTCGACGCCGTGATCCCGCGCATCGGCGCCTCCATCACCTTTTACGGCCTCGCGGTGCTTCGCCAGTTCGAGCAGATGGGTATTTACGTGCCCAACGAGTCGGTCGCCGTTGCGCGCTCCCGCGACAAACTGCGGGCCACACAGCTGTTCAGCCGACATTCCATCGGCATTCCAGCCACCGAATTTGTCCGGCACGGCAGCGACATTCTGCCAGCCATACGGCGTGTCGGCGGCGTCCCCGTCATCATCAAGGTGATTGAAGGCACGCAGGGTGTGGGAGTCATCCTGGCGGAAACCGAGAAGGTGGCTGAAGCCATCATTCAGACGCTGCACGGCGCAAAGCAGAACGTGCTCATCCAGAAATTCGTCAAGGAGAGCCAGGGCTGCGATATTCGGGCCTTTGTGGTTGGCGACCGTGTGGTCGCCGCCATGCGGCGCGTGGCAACACCGGGTGAATACCGCAGCAATGTCCATCGCGGGGCATCCGTCGAAGCCATCACACTCACGCAGGAGTTCGAGCATACCGCCCTCCGTGCCGTCCAGATCATGGGGCTGGGGCTCGCGGGCGTCGACATGCTGGAGTCCTCCGAAGGCCCTCAGATCATGGAAGTAAACTCCTCGCCGGGCCTCGAGGGCATCGAAAAAGCGACGGGGGTAGACGTCGCCAGCGCCATCGTGCAGTACATCGAACGGCAAGTCCTCTTTCCCGACGTGGACCTGCGCCAGCGCCTTCGGCTCACCGGAGGTTTTGGAATCGCTGAGTTTCCCGTGCACAATATTCCGGAACTGGAAGGAAAAGCTCTGCGTGACACCCCCTTCGCAGCACGCCATATTCGCGTGCTCAGCATAATGCACCACGATTCCGTTATCACCCAGCCCAAAGCGGACGATGTCATCCAGACCGGCGACACCCTGCTTTGCTATGGCGATCTGCGCGAATTGCGTAGTATGATGCCACCGCAGAAGCGGCCCAAGCGCAGTCGCAAACGTAAGATGAAGGGGAAAGGGGGAGGGGGGAGCGCCAAAGCGCGCTGAATAACAGGATGCCCCCGGAACACCTATCGCCGAGTGACCGCACAACCCTCGCAATCGCTGGGCAGGATATACCGCTCGGCGAGACGCGCGAGCTGCAATTGCCATTCGACGAAACCTACCTCGGCGAACCCGTCACGCTGCCGGTCTACGTCATGCGGGCTCCTGAGCCTGGCCCCCGTATTTTCCTTACGGGGACTCTCCACGGCGACGAACTCAACGGCATGGGGATCATCCGCGAATTGCTTTACGGCGAGCCGCTTGCGCTCATCAAGGGCTCTCTCATCCTCATTCCGGTCATTAACATTCACGGTCTCGAGCGCCACTCGCGCTATATGCCCGACCGCCGCGACCCCAACCGGTGCTTTCCCGGCTCCGCGCGCGGCAGCCAAACCAGCCGCATGGCCCACGCCCTGTTTACCGAAATCGTGAAGCAATGCGACTACGGCATCGACTTTCACAGCGCCGCCGTTCGCCGCGTCAATTACCCAAACATCCGGGCCTACACGCGCAACGCAAAGACTCGCATGCTCGCCGAAGCATTCGGGTGCGAGCTGATCGTCAACAACAAAGGCCCGCAGGGCTCGCTTCGCCGTACCGCCGTCGAGGCGGGCATACCCTCCATCATCCTCGAGGCCGGAGAAGTGTGGAAGATCGAGCCGGGCGTAGTCGAAATTGGCGTGCGAGGCGTGCTCAATGTGTTGCGCACGGTGGGGATGCTCGAGGGAACGCCGCAGAAACCCCCGTTTCAACTCATCGTAACCAAGACGGCGTGGGTACGCGCCCCCATGGGCGGGATCCTGGATTTTCACGCCCGCCCCGGCGACCTGGTGCGGCAAAACGAGTGCCTGGCCACCATGTCGAGTATCTTCGGCCATGAACAGTCCTCACTGCTGGCGCCCGTCAACGGGATCATATTGGGCATGACGACCATGCCGGCGGTCAAACCCGGCGGCCCTGTTTACCACATCGCGGCGCTCCCGAAACGCAAGTTCCAGCAGGCCCAGCAATACCTCAAGAACGGCGAGCGCCGCGGCATCTTCGGGCGCGTCCGCCGCGAACTTACCTCAGCCATGGCTTTCCGAGAACACGAAAGCCACGGGCAGGACGGGACTCAGTAGTTCTCGAAACCAACGTGCGTTCGGACGAGACGGGACACCGGAGGCTGTGCAATGCTTGAGATGAAGGCGTTTTCGTCATTCCTGCCGGGGATGATTGTGGGTATCATCCTCGGGGCCTTCGCAATGCTCATCATAGTGCCAATGCCGTCCACAATGTCTTTTGTCCGGGAAGGGCATTATGCGACCTATGTGCAAGCCGTCGAACACGGCGCCATCGCCCGCGGCTGGCTCCCGGAATTCGTCCCCGAGACGGCGTCCAAAATCTCCGATATCCATTGTCTCGACACCAACTCGGCACTGCTGCGCCTGAGCCTTCCAGAGGCCGGCCGCAGCCAGCTCCGTGAAACCATGCGCTCCGTTCCGCCCTCGAAATGCGACGTTCCGGCGGAGCACTTGATCGGTTTGGTCGAATGGTGGCCCCAGGACGTTCTTCGATTGCCTGACCACGAGACGTTCTCAGCCACCCACCGCAGCACCCGGTGTTTCGCAGCCATTTCAAACCAATCCGATATCGTCTACCTGTGGTTCTGACTCCTATCCAAACTGCGGCGAGTTCCGAACGCCCCACTTGTACGACCCAAGGTCACCGTCTTGACTTCCTCCCCGGCAAAGTCTAACACTAAACCATCTAAACGGTATCCATAACCGCCACAAGGGGGATATGATGAGCAAGCTTGGCATGGGCATCGTGGGATGCGGGTGGGTTTCCGAGGAATACATCAAAGCGGCGCAGCATGACGGCCGCGCGGAAGTGCGGGCGCTTGTGAGCCGCAGCCCTGGCAAACCCGAGACGTACCGCCAGCGCTACAACCTCGACGCCACCATTGGCAAAGACTACACAGAAATGGTCCAGCGCGACGATATCGACATCGTCGTCGTGTCAAC
The DNA here is from genome assembly GCA_964520685.1 of uncultured Nitrospiraceae bacterium. Lineage (GTDB taxonomy): Bacteria > Hydrogenedentota > Hydrogenedentia > Hydrogenedentales > SLHB01 > UBA2224. The sequence continues at coordinate 6,785 of CAZFOG010000076.1, forward strand.
GCCCCACGACGCCCACACCGGGCCTGTCGTAGCCGCCGCCGAAGCGGGCAAACACGTCATCATCGAAAAGCCCGTCGCGCTCACCATGGACGACGTCCGTAAGCAACAGGCGGCGGTCAACAAGACCGGCGTTAAGACCATCGTCAGCTTCGTTCTGACCTGGAATCCGCTGCTTATGACCATCGACAATCTCATCCGAAGCGGCGCCCTCGGAAACGTCTTCATGGTCGAGGTCGACTATATGCACCGCATCTGGTGCGGACCTCAACATTGGCTGGGGACCAGGAAGCAGGCGGGAAGCTCCATCCTCGCCGGGGGTTGCCACGCCGTCAGCGCCCTCGAGTGGTTCGCCGGAAGCGATGCCGTCGAAGTCTGCGCCTACACGGTCAAGACCGAAAACCCCAATGAATACCCGGGCACCACCACCGCCGTCGTCAAGTTCGCCAACGGTTCGGTGGGCCGCACGACGAGCTGTTTTGACGCGAAGATGCCCTACGTCTTCAATATTGGCGTCTACGGTACCGAGGGCTCCGTCCGAAACGACAAGGTTTTCGCGCCGAAGCTCTTTCCCGGCCAGAACGGTTTCATGACGATCCCCTGCGCGCTGCCCGACAGCGGTGACGTGGCTCACCATCCATTCCGCGGCGAAGTGACCCACTTCGTCGACTGCATTCTCGAGGATAAGAAACCGTTCCCGAACCTCGATGACGCCGCCAAGACCATGGCCATCTGCATCGCCGCCGACCTCTCGAGCGCCGAGGGCCGCCCGGTGAAAACATCCACGGTCTGAGGCCGCCCATCCGTCCGCACGGGCATTCGAGTCGACGCACGGTGCGGGTTTGTGTTACCTTCTGATGTGTACCGGCGTCAACACCTCCATGATCAAGCATAGGAACCGCACAATGGCCAAACGCACACACAGCGGTCTCAACCGGCGCGAATTCCTCAGTCGCACTGGCCGCGGGGCCATCGCCGGCGGCATCCTTGGCGCATCGGCTGTTTCCGCCGAGGGCCAAAATGCCACCGAACCTGCCGCCGCAGAGCTCGGCAACGGTCTTCGCGCTGGATGGGCGACCGCCAGCGTCACTCCCGACAAACCGGTCCAGTTGCATGGCCAGTTTCACGAGCGCGTCTCGGAACGCGTCCTCGATCCGTGTCTCGCAACCGCACTCGCCCTCGAGTGCGGCGGCGAACAAGCCATCATGATCAGTTGCGACGTGGTGAATATCGAGCGGACCGTAGTGGAAGACGTGCGCAAGCGCGTAGCGGGGCGCCTGGCCGGTTTTGACGCATCCAAGCTCTTTCTCAACGCCACCCACACCCATACAGGGCCTACCATGACCGTCGGGCTGTACAAAGACCCCGATCCCGGCGTGATGGGACCCGCTGAGTTCACGGAGTTTTTTGCCGCCAATGCAGCCGAAGCCGCTGTGCAAGCATGGAACGCCCGCAAACCCGGAGCGGTCAGCCGCGCCGCCGGCCACGCCGCCATCGGGTTTTGCCGCATCGCGAAATACAAAAACGGAAGCTCCCAAATGTATGGCAAGTCCGACCGGCCCGATTTCCTGGGGCTCGAAGGCGGCCACGATCACGGCGTCGAACTGCTCTTCTTCTACGACGCTCACGAGAATCTCACCGGTACACTCATCAACGTAGCGTGTCCCTCGCAGGTTGTAGAAGGGCAGCGCTTCGTATCGGCCGATTTCTGGGGACCCGCCCGCGAGCAGCTCAAGGCAATCTACGGGGAGAACCTCTACGTCTACGCCATGACCAGCGCGGCGGGCGATCAATCTCCCCGCGACCTCGTGCGCCGCGGGCGCAACGAGCCGAACATGCGCGAGATACCCGGACAGCAGGAGATGGCCCGCCGCATCGTGAATGCCGTGTGCGATGCCTATCAGACCAGCCGAACGGAACCCGTCAGCGACCCGGTGTTCCGGCACCATGCCGAAGAGCTCGCGTTGCCCGCCCGTATTGTCACCGGCGACGAAGCGGCCATGGCGCGCGCCGAACTGGCCAAGGTGTCACAGGCCGAACCGCCGCCGGGTTCGAGCGAGGCCGGCGTCGTACGCCGCATGGGCGCCCTCCTCGAACGCTACGAAACCCAGGGCGACGCGCCCGTCTACTCGATGGACCTCCATGTCATTCGACTCGGCGACGCCGCCGTCGCGACGAATCCGTTCGAGCTCTATATCGAATACGGAAACCAGATCAAGGCCCGCAGCCGCGCTCCGCAGACTTTTCTCGCCCAGCTCACCGGCGATCGCGGGCTCTACCTGCCCACGCGGGCGGCTTTGCCCGGAAACGCCTATGGTTCCCGTATCACCGAAAACAAGGTCGGCCCTGAAGGCGGTGAACTCCTCGTCGAGCGCACCGTGGAAGTTATCAACAGCATGTGGGAAGCATAAGCGGGGACTCTGCCACCGGGCAGGGGGCTCCCAAGATGCAACACGAATCAGGAGGATCGATTCATGGCGGAAATCCAGGTGGGATTGAACACGGAAGCCTTCCGGCACGCGGATAAACCCCTCGAGTATTCTCTCGGGGCCATTCGCAAACAAGGGTACAAGTACTGCGAACTCAACATGCTCAACGGGCGCGATCTCCTCAGCGAAGCGGGATACTACGGCGCCGTCAGCATGGAACGCGACCCCCTCGAGGTCAAAGCCATCGTGGACAGTTTCGGCCTCAAGGTCAGCGCCGTGAGCGCTCATGCGCCCATGGCACAACCCGAAATCAGCATTCCATTCCTGACCCGCGCCATCGAATATGCCGACGCCTTGGGCGCCACCTGCGTATGCACCGACGAGGGTGTCGTGCCGGACTGGATGAGCAAGAAGCAGGCCTTCAGCATCATCTACTACACTCTGCGCAGGGTGTTGCCAGTCGCCGAACGCCACAAAATACACATCGGGTTGGAGCCGCACCAGAAATACTCGGTGAAACTTAATACCTATCTCGAGATACTCAATCTGGTCGACTCGCCCTACATGAGCTGTAATCCCGACACGGGCAACGTCTTCATGGCGGGCCAGGACCCCTACGAATTCCTTGAAGCGATCGCCAAGCGTATCGTGCATGTCCACGCCAAGGATATCGGCGGGGTGGTCATGGGCGAACGGGGGAAGGTCACGGGCGTTCCCTCGGGATGCGCCTGCGGCGAAGGCGTCATCGATTGGGGACGTATCGTGAAGATTTTGCGTAAGGCCAAATTCAACGGCGTTCTCTCCGTAGAGTGCAGCACCGAGGAACAGGGCCGCGCCAGTATCAAGCACCTGCGCAAGGTCCTGAAAGCAAAATAGCCGCCGCCAAAAGCCGAATAGGTTAACAAAAGACGAAGGAGACGCATCCCATGAAGCACCCGGCTTCTGTCTTCACCGCAATCGCAGTGTCGTTTCTTTTGGTTCACGGAGTGGCCTTGGCCGCCCAGAACGGCGAGCAGCCCCATACCGGGCTGCTCGTCGGCTGGGGCGCCGCGGACGTGACCCCCGAGGGTCCCGTGGTCGTCCAGGGCCAGTTTCACGCACGCGTATCGGAAAGCGTGATGGACCCCCTGACCGCCACCGCGCTCGCCCTCGAATCGCTCAAGATCGGTGAACCGGTGGGGCGCGTGGTCATGGTAAGCTGCGATTTCTCGGCCGTATCGGATTGTATTCGCGACGCCGTCCGCGACCATCTTCGCAGCGCGCTCCCCGAATTGGACCCGCTGGCGGTGTTTTTCGGATCTACCCATACCCACACCGGCCCGGCAACCTACGCAAAACCGCGCTATTCCCAGGCGGACACCGAAGAGCCGTTTCCGTATGGCGTGGACCTCGGCGTGATGCCGACCGCGGACTATGTCGCGTTCGCCGCGGAACGCATTGCCGGAGCCATTATCCAGGCCTGGAACTCCCGGGCCCCAGGCGGTATCGGCTTCGGACTCGGACACGCCGTCGTGGGCCGAAACCGCTTGATGGCCTATGCCGACGGAACCAGCCGCATGTACGGGAAGACCGACGACCCCGATTTCCGCAACGTCGAGGGGTACGAGGACCATTCGGTCAACCTCTTGTTCACCTACGACCGTGACAGCCAACTGACCGGCGTGGTCGTCAATCTGGCCTGTCCGTCCCAGGTCTCCGAGCACCTCTTCGAGATCAGCGCCGATTTCTGGCATGAAACGCGCCAGGAACTCCGGAGCCGGCTCGGCGACGGCCTGTACGTCCTGGCCCAGGCCAGTGCCGCAGGCGATCAGTCGCCCCACATCCGGCTCGAACAGCGCGCCGAGGAACGCATGTGGAAGCTGGCGGACCGCACCCAGCGGGAAGCAATCGGAAACCGCATCGCCAACGCCGTGATGGATGTGCTGCCCTGCGCCGGGAAGGAGATAGACTGGAACCCGGCCTTGATTCACCGTGTCGAAACCCTCGACCTCATCCGGAGACCCCTCTCCGGGGAAGATGCCCAAAAAGCGGCATCCGAAAGAGAGAAGTACCAAAAGGAATACGAGGCGCTGGTCCGCGATCTGGAAACTCACCCCGAGAAACGCGAAGAGAAGCGCTGGTACGTCAACATCACCCGGGCTTACCGCCGCATGAAACGCGAGGATAACGTCGTGAGGCGCTTCGAAGAACAGCAGACGCAGCCCACACTGCCCTTCGAAGTCCATGCCCTCCGCCTGGGCGACATCGCCTTCGCCACCAATCCCTTCGAGCTGTACCTCGACTACGCCATGCAGATCAAAGGCCGCAGCAAAGCCACCCAGACCTTTCTCGTGCAACTTGCGGGACCCGGCTCCTACCTGCCCACCCCGCGCTCCATCGCCGGAGGCGCCTACGGCGCCGTCCCCGCCAGCACCGAAGTCGGCCCCGAAAGCGGCCAAATCCTGGTCAACTGGACCGTCAACACCATCAACGGGATGTTTGAGGAATAGAGGCATCCGTAGTACTGAAGAAAGAGCATTGCGGCTTGCGCGAATTTCACAAGATAGTCGTACAAAGACCCTTCGTACGGGGCGCATGGTTTTGCCTTTCCTGGGTTTTTGATCCAGCTCGTTTCCATCGTCTACGGGTGAGCCGAACGGCTCACGGTGTGCTGCCTCGAAAACTCCAAAAACCGGGTGTATCCCCGTCCGTGTAGGTCCGTGTTTGTCCGTGTGGGTCCATGTGCGAGGGTTTCGCCCGGAACACTCTCCGCATTCATCGTCTACGGGTGAGCTGAACGGCTCATGGTGTGCTGCCGGGAGTTTGCACCTCTCCGCCTCCCTGTGCTAAACTACGTCTTTGCTTTACCTTGGAAGATTGCGAATCGGCGCGATATGGTGCGCCGTATCAGGAGAGTGGAAGTGAAACAGGGCATACATCCCGAATACAAACCCTCACGGGTGACGTGTGCTTGCGGCAATACCTTCGAGACCAAGTCCACGAAGGGTGACATCAACGTGGAAATCTGCTCGGATTGCCATCCGTTTTTCACGGGCAAACAGAAGTTCGTGGACAGCGAGGGACGCGTCGACCGCTTCAACCGGAAATACGGACGCAAGAGCTAAGCCCCCTTCATGGAAAAGGTTATGCGCGAGAAACTCCGCGACGTTCTCGCGGAGTATGATCGCCTTTCCCGAGAAATGGCCTCCCAGGAGATTGCATCCGACCACGACCGGTACACGAAGTGCGCCAAGGCCCAGAAACGTATCGAGCCGCTGGTCGAGTGTTTTCGGAAGTTCGAGGACGAAGAGAACCGCCTCGAACAGGCCGAATCAATCCTCTATGAAGAGTCCGACCCTGAACTTCGGGATATGGCGGAGGAAGAGAAGCATCAGCTCACCGCGACACTCGAAGCGCGCGAGCAGGAATTGAAGCTGCTGCTCATCCCGGGCAATCCCAATGATGAGAAAAACACCATCATGGAGATCCGCGCGGGGACCGGGGGAGAGGAGGCCGCCCTTTTCGCCGCGGACCTGTTCCGCATGTACTCGCGCTTTGCCGAACTCAAGGGCTGGAAGGTCGAGGTCCTCAACTCCCACGCCACCGGCATGGGCGGGTTTAAGGAAATCTCGTTCAAAGTGGCGGGCGACAGCGTCTACAGCCGGCTCAAGTTCGAGGGCGGCGTACACCGCGTACAGCGCGTGCCCGAAACCGAGGCCCAGGGCCGCGTCCACACCTCCGCCGTATCCGTCGCGGTGCTTCCCGAGGCCGATGCCGTCGATATCGAAATCGAAGAGAATGACCTTCAGATTGACGTCTACCGCTCCTCGGGGCCGGGCGGTCAATCCGTCAATACCACCGATTCAGCCGTCCGCGTCACCCACAAGCCCACCGGCCTTGTAGTGACGTGCCAGGACGAAAAGTCCCAGCACAAGAACAAAGCTAAAGCCATTATGGTGCTGCGGTCGCGCCTGCTCGCGCAGAAAGAAGAGGAGGAGGCCGCCCTGCGTTCCGCAAACCGAAAAAGCCAGGTGGGCTCCGGCGACCGCAGCGAGCGCATCCGCACCTACAACTTCCCCCAAAACCGCCTGACCGACCACCGCATCAAACTGACCCTCCACCGCCTCGAAACCATCATGGAAGGCGATATCCAGGAGGTTATCGACGCCCTGATCGCCGCGGATCGCGCCGCACGAATCCGCGAGGAGTAATGGCGACCCTCGCCGAAAGGCTCTCGCAGGCCGCCACGGCCCTGGACGCGGTCAGCGATACCCCCCGGCTCGATGCCGAGATTCTGCTCGCACAGGCCATGGGCATTTCGCGCGCAGCGCTCCTTTCGCGGCTCAAAGATGACGTCACCGCCATCCCGGCCTTCGAGGCCATGCTTGAACGGCGCCTGCGTTATGAACCCCTCGCCTACATCCTGGGCGAATGGGAGTTCTTCTCTCTCGACTTCGCAATCGAGCCTCCGCTCCTCGTGCCGCGCCCCGAAACCGAGCATGTGGCCGAATCGGTCCTCGAGCACATTGGAACCAAGGGCGCCACGGTCCTCGAGATCGGCACCGGCACAGGATGCATCGCCATCAGCATCGCTCACGCTGCGAAGGAAGCCTCGGTGGTTGCCACCGACGTCAACCCTCGCGCCCTGAAGGTTGCCCGCGGAAACGCGGAACGCCATCATGTCGCCAAACGCATGGCTTGGCGCGAAGGCGACCTGTTTGCAGCACTTGAACCCGGCGATGGCCCCTTTGACGCCGTGTGCTCGAATCCGCCGTACATCGAAGAATCGGCCTGGGACACGCTGGACCCCGTCATCCGCTTACACGAAGACCCGAACGCCCTGCTCGCCGGGAATGACGGCCTTGATGTCATCCAAAGGCTCGTCATGGAAGCCCCCAATTGGCTCGTTCCGGGCGGGCTGCTTGCGTTCGAGATGGGAATGGGGCAATATGAGCCCGTTAGGGACCTGCTCGATTCCCATCGCTACGAACACATCCGGTTTGTCCGCGATCTGGCCGGCATCGAGCGGGTTGCAGTAGCAAAGAAGCCGCAGTCATGACAGAGATGTTCTATTCGACAGCAGTACGCGAGATGCCGGAGGACGAACGCCCCCGCGAACGCCTCGCGCGGCTCGGCGCCGTCGCATTGCGTGACGCCGAACTGCTCGCCGTGGTGTTTCGCACAGGCACCCGGGACGAAGGCGCCATCGCGCTTGCGGAACGGGTGCTTCGCCACTTCGGCAACCTCCGCAACCTGTCGCGTGCGTCCATCGAAGAACTCATGCAGGTCAAGGGCGTCGGCAAAGTTAAGGCTATCGAAATCAAGGCCGCGGTCGAACTCGGTTTGCGCCTCGCCATGGAACGAAACCAGCAACGCGACAAGATCCGCTCCGCCGAAGATGTCGCCGCATTGCTGATGGCCCGCTACAAACAATGCGAAACCGAGGAGTTTAAGGCCCTGCTGCTCAATACCAAGAACGAAGTGCTGAAGATCGTCGATGTGGCCAGCGGAGGCCTCGATGCCACGCTCGCCATGCCCAGGGACGTATTCCGACAAGCTGTGCGCGACGCCGCAAGCGCCGTCATCGTGTGCCACAACCACCCGAGCGGCGACCCAGAGCCAAGCCGCGAGGACGTGCGTATCACCGAGCGCCTGCGCGATGCCGCCGAGATCATCGGACTGCGCTTTCTCGACCATATTGTTTTCGGAGATGACCGTTTCGTGAGTTTGCAGGAAAGAGGTTTACTGTGATCCAGACATTCAGTGCATGGAAAGCCGGAGCGCCCTATTACCTGACGTGCCTTGTGATTGGCGCCGTGCTGGCCGTGCTGTTGCGCAACAGCGCATGGGTATGGGTGTCTGTGCCGTTCTTCGCGGCCGGCGCTTTCGCCCTGTTCTTCTTCCGCGACCCCCCCCGAGTCACGAGCGCCGAGTCGAGCGATATCGTGGCCCCCGCGGACGGGCGTATCGTCGCCGTCGACGAACTCGAGAGCTCTCCCTACTACGACGGGCCCTGCAAACGCATCGCCATTTTCCTGTCGATCTTCAATGTCCACGTCAACCGCGCCCCGGTCACCGGCATGGTGTACCGCATTGAATACAAACCCGGGCTGTTCAAGGCCGCCATGAAGAGCGAGGCAAGCGACCTGAACGAAGCCAACACGCTTTACATGGACTCCGATCACGGCCGCGTCACCGTGCGACAGATCTCCGGGGTTGTCGCGCGGCGCATCCTCTGCATCGCCGAGGAAGGCCAGAACCTGGAACAGGGCCAGAAATTCGGGATGATCCGATTCGGGTCCCGGACCGAACTGTTTCTCCCCCCCGACAGCCAGCCGTGTGTTAAACTAAACGACAAGGTCAAAGCAGGCACGTCTATCGTGGCCCGGTTTAAATGAAAAAAATATCGCTCAAAAGAAAACGTCGAAAGCGCCGTTCCACGCGGCGTAAGCCCATCAATGTTGTGGCCAGCGCCCTGACCACAGCCGGCCTTTACTGCGGCGTGGTCAGCATCTTCAAATCTATCGACCAGGATTTCAAGTGGGCCGCCTATTTCATCATACTGGCCCAGATCTTCGATGTCCTCGACGGCACATTCGCCAAACTCACCAAGACCACCTCGGATTTTGGCAAGCAACTGGACAGCCTCGCCGACCTGGCGTCCTTCGGCGTAGCACCGGCCGTCCTCATTTACACGGCCTATCTCCACGAAGCCCAGACGCTCGGCCTTGTGGGGGGGAAGACCGGCGCGGTGATGGCCATCATCTTCGTCATCTGCGCCGCCCTCAGACTCGCCCGGTTCAATGTCTACCAGAGTGAAATCCGTGATTTCTTCGTAGGCCTGCCTACCCCCGCGGCCGCCGCAACCATCGCGACCTTTGTGGTGTTCTCGGCCTACTTCGAACTGCAAGTCGCCCACTGGGTCATGTCGCCCCTCATTCTCGGTCTGGCCTATCTCATGGTCAGCAACTTCCGCTACCCAAAAGACATCCTTAAAGACCTCGTGCTCGCGCCGAAAAATGCCTTTCGACTCCTCGTCCTGTGCGGTATCGCCATCGCGGTTTTCCACAAAGCCATGGACGAACACTCGCCCGCCATCGCCCTCTTTCCGCTCGCAGCCGCGTATGTGCTGTACGGTGTGGGGGACCGCCTGTATCTCTACCTGGTGAGGAAAAACCGGAGCCCTGAAAGCACTGTTTCCGAGAATGTCGACGAGACTCAGTCGCCATCATCCGCGGGCGAAGCCCCCTCGAAGACCGGCGACTTTTTGTAGTACTGCACTCCCTCCAGGACAAGGACCTTGAGCGAGGCCGCCAGGGGCACGGCTATCAGCACACCCAGAAACCCCAGGGCGCTGCCAAAGACCAGTATCGCGAGGATGACCCACACCGGATGCAGGCCGACGTCAGCACATTGCCCTCGAGCCCTTGCGCAAGGGCAAACGTAATGAGCACCCCCACAATGTGCCAATCGAGCCCGTGGCGCAGAAACACCATCACCAGGGCCGGGATGACGGTCATCGCGACGCCCAGATACGGGACGAGGCTCGCTATTGTACCGAACAAGGCGATCAAGAGCGCAAACGGCACGTCGCAAATCGTAAGCCCCACCGCATACATTACCCCAAGAAACAGGCACACCGTCACCTGCCCGCGAATGAAACTCCGGAGTTGATGGTCAATCTTCTGCACAAGTTCAATCGTCTTGGGGCGATATCGCGGCGGCACAAGGCCGCGCGCCGACGCCACGAGCCCGTCGAAATCCTTCAGCAAATACCCTGCTACAAACGCGAATAACGCGAAATTAGCCAGAAAGAACACCGCATCGAGCAGTGCCTGCCCCGAGGCCTTCGCAAACTGCGCAAGCGTCGTCGTTGCGCCCGCGAAACGCGACCACGTGCTTTGCAGCAATTGGGTGGCATGGTCCCGGACAAACGTTCCGGTCTTCTCTGCCACGATGCTCCGGGCACTGCGGCCCTCCTCCTCCCATTCCATCTCGCGGACTACGTCATCCAGAGGGAGGTACTCGAGAACCCGCTCGTACCACGGAAGTTCAGTTGCCTCCGCAGTTTCGGATTCGCCAGCCGCTCCCTCTTGCGCAAACTCGGATGCCTCCTCGGCCGTCGCGGCCTTGACGAGGTCCTTTGATTCGATGATGAGTTGCGGAATCAGAATCAGCGGAATACTGAGCAGCAATACGATAGCCAGCACGGCGAGGGCGAAGATGGTTACCCCTCGCGGCAAACGCCATTTGAATAACCGGTTCTTCCCCTCGGCGTTCTCGAAATAATCCACCACCGGATCAAGCAGGTAGGCTGCCATGAACGCCGCAAACAGCGGCACCAATACGGGGCTCAGCAGGTAAGCGAGAAAAGCGGCCCCCAGAAGCGCAGCCAGGGCCGCGGCCGCGCGGACCCACGGGTTTTCCAACACCGGTTTGAACATGCCTCCAACACCTCCTCGATGTGGTTCCTGAAGCGTTCCCCGAAAAAACCGCTCCGGCGACTTGCGAAAAACGCCGCCGCATTCTACCATTTGTATGGAAACATCATGAATAACCGAATACTACGTGTTGCTGAAATCGCGGTGCTCGCGGCGGTGTCCGCCGCGCAGGCAGACGTGCTGTCGCTCACTCGCGGAGATCTCGTGAGCGGAAGCCTGCTCGAAATCTCCGGCGGCATCGTCGTCTTCGATACCGGTCTGGCCGGGCAGATTGTCGTGCCCGTCTCGCAGGTCCGGTGCCTCTCTACCGACGACCGCTTCGTGATCACCCTTGCGGGCGGGAAACAGCTTCAGGGCCGTTTTGCCGGAAATGGCAATGCAACCCGAATCGTCTCCGAGAGCGGGGAGGAGGTGCAGGCGCAGATCAAGCTGGCCGAGATTGAGGCAATCGCCCCCGCTGCCAAGCCGCCATCCCGCCACACGCGTGACAGCAGCGACGCCAGGGCTCCCATAGCCTTCTCCTGGGAAAGCGGCTACCTGTATCGCTGGGGAAATGAAAACTACGACTCTCCTTTTACCCGGCTGCTCCTCCGCAATCAGGCCGATGCGTTCGATTTCTATTCCGAAAACCTCCTCGAACTCTCGGATGAGCAGGATTTCCCCCGCCTCTTCCGGTCCTCCGCGGAATGGCGGCTGCCCTCCGCCCGACTGTTTCATCCGGAACTGGGTATCGACTTCGAGCGTGATCTCGACGAAGCCCTCGAGTTTCGCGGCGGACTCAATGCCGGTTTCACCAGGGCCTTCCTGGATGAGCCCGACCGCCTTTTCGAGGTTACCGGCGGACTGAATGTGGCCTTCGAATACTACGATGCCGCAAGACTCTGGCGGGACAGCGGCTCCCTGCGGCACCGCATCCAAGACCTCTACTACGCCGATGAACAGCGCCGCGAGGAACATCAGGACATCAACCTCCGGCTCCGGCTGCGTTTCCGGCAGAGTATCGGCCTCGGTTCCCTGGCACATTCCGTCTCCCTGTACCCCGGCCTCACCGATTTCGGCGAGCTGCGGGCGCGTTCCGAGTCCTCATTCCGCCTGCCGCTCACCTCACAACTGAACTTCCGGCTCCACCTCTTGCTTGACTTCGAAGATCAACCCGAGTTCGAGGGGCTGGACAAGTGGCGCACCTCCATCGGAGCAGGCATCGAATGGGATTTTTAGCCCGCCCGGGCATAGATTCGCCGAAATCGCATGGACCCAGGGGGGAACGTCCTGCGCCACCGGCTGCAGCCTCACTCCGCTCGCCTCCTGGTGCGCCTCCCTTCACACCTTCGTGCTTTCCCCTCGCGCACGCCGCCCACACCGTCCGTGCTCCCGGACCCCCAAACCTCATTCGAGCCGGGATCGCCGGATAAGAAAGGCCTCGTTGGAGGGATCTTGTTGACTCCATTG
>CAZFOG010000077.1:0-10640 GCA_964520685.1 uncultured Nitrospiraceae bacterium
CATCCTCCCCCGCACCTCCGCACACACCCATCCGCGCAAGTCCGTGTCCGTCCGTGTCCGTCCGTGTGGGTCCGTGTCTGTTCGCGCCAGTTCAGCGTCCCCTCACAATGCACACGAGCGACTCATACCCAAAGCACCCCCACTTTTCCAGCCTCCTTTTACTCCCCGGCCCGAAAACGGTACCATTGGAAACGGTTTGTCAGGGGTACTCTCAAAAAAGGAGCAATCCAGAATGGCTGTTCTTCTGTCTCGGCGGATGATGTGTGGGTATCTGGCAATGGTATGTATAACCATCTCGGCGTGGAGCGCGGAAATTCTGCTCCAGGTCGAGGATTTCGAAGGGCCCTGGCGGAGACAGACCAATATTTCCGGCTATCTGGGAACGGGGTTCTGCACATCCAATGCCAATCCCAACGTTGCAGACACGGTGATGTCTGTGAAAGCAACTATTCCTGATCCGGGCCGGTATGCCGTATGGATTCGGGCCTATACCTCTGAAAACTCGAGGCGCGCGCTGCAGGTACACGTAAACGGCACGCCACTCGAAAAGACCCACACGGGTTCCACACGGCGATGGGCATGGGAAAAGGCGGGCGAAGTTGACCTGCAAGCAGGAGAAGCTGTCGTGGAAATCAAAGACGCGGATGACGGACACGAGTCGGCGGATGCCGTGATGCTCACGAACAATCTGGATGCCGATCCGGGCGAAACGGACCGCCAGTGGTACGTCTACGGCAGCGATATCCCCGAACAGGCCGATGCGTTGCGGTTTGTCATCGATGCGTGTTGCGCCAAGGCTCAGCAGCGGAAAGACCCCGCAGACAAGGCAGCGTGGGATGCGCGGGCGCCCGGGATCAAGCGCGAACTGGCCAAAGCCCTCGGCCTTGACCCCATGCCCGAAAAAACGCCCCTGAACGCGCGGGTGACAGGGCGCGTGGAACGCCCCGGGTATATCATCGAGAACGTGGTGTTCGAGAGCCGCCCGAATTTCCTGGTGACCGCCAATGTGTACATCCCCAAAGGTATCGCGTTTCCTGCGCCGGCCATCGTCGTCGTGCCGGGACACGCCATGGAGGACGGCAAGAATTACGGGCTGTACATGCGTGCCCAACTCGGCCTCGTGCGGCTGGGCTGCATTGTGCTTGGCTATGACCCGATCGGCCAGGGCGAGCGAAAGGTCCCCGGATTCGACCATCCGATGGGATACGGTTCCCTCCTGGTGGGGCAGACCAACGAGGGAATGATCGTCTGGGATACCATGCGCGCGGTGGATTACCTGCTCACGCGACCCGATGTTGACCCCGCCCGCCTGGGCCTGACGGGCAACTCGGGCGGCGGCGAGAACACATTCTACACGATGCCGCTCGAAGAACGCTTCGCCGTGGCGGCCTCATTCTGTTTTGTGTGCTCCTACGAAGACTGGGTTCGCGACGGGGGCAATCACTGCATCTGCAACCATATGCCGGGTATCCTGAACCACATGGAAGAATTCGAGATCCTCGCGTTGAACGCGCCACGCCCGTTCCTGTCCGGCAGCGGCGCCGAAGACAAGATATTCCCCATCGATGGCGTTCGGCTGACGTGCGAACGCGCACGGCGCATCTACAGGATGCACGGAGCAGAAGATCGCATGGTCAACATAGACGTACCCCTCGGGCACGGCTGGTCGGACCCCCTGCGCGAGGCCGCATACGGATGGATGAGCAAATGGCTCCTCGGCAAAGGCGACGGCAGCCCGATAAAAGAACAAGAGTTCGAACTCGAGGACCCGAAATCCCCGGATGTGTTGTGTTTCGACGGCAATATGCTCCCCGCGGACTCCGAGACCGTCGTGACGCTGAACCAGAAACGCGCGGAGGAACTGCGCGCCGCCTATGCCACCCCGCCAACAGATAAAAAGGCCTGGGCCGAGCAGGCGAAGAACATGCGGGCGGCCATCTGGGAAGTCTTCGGGGGCCGTCCGGACGCCTTCGCGCCCCAGGCTCGCACGGTAAAGGCCTTTGACTGGAACGGATGCAGCATCGAAACGCTCGCAATCACCACCGAGCCGGAAATCGAAGTCGCTGCGTGGTTCCTACGGCCCGAATCCGCCTCCCCGAAGGCGCCAACCGTACTCTACGTCGGCGAAAAAGACAAGGAAGAGGTCCGTGGAGACCCACGGCTCAGGACGCTCCTCGAAAGTGGCTGGTGCGTGCTGGCCCTCGACCCGCGGGGCATGGGCGAGACTCGGGGCTCCTATCCCGAAAACCAAATCGTGAGCAACAGCGTGCATCTCGGGCGGCCCCTGTTCGGTCAACGCGTTTGGGACGTGCTTCAGGCAGCACGGTATCTCGAAGGGCGTCCTGACGTTGATGCCGCACGGCTGCGTTGTATCGGTATCGGGCCATCGGCCACGCTGGCGCTGTATGCGGCGGCACTGGGCGGCGGCTTCGCGGAGCTCGAGGCCACGAAGCCCCTCGCAAGTTTCCGCTACTTCATCGAAAACGACCAGCCCCAGCCGTTGTGGTTGTGCGTGCCGAATGTCCTTAAGGTTGCCGACGTGGCCCAGGCCGCGGCGTTGGCCGTCCCGGCTCAGGTAACCATCAGCGAACCCGTCGGGTACGGGAATCAGCCGCTCGAGGCCGAGACGGCACAAAGCGAATTCGCGTTCGCGGAAGCGGTGTACGGGCTCGAGAACGCTAGGGAACGTTACTCGGTAAAGTAGAAGCGCATTTGCAGGAAGTACCGGCGACTGGACCAGGCGCACCGGCTACAGGCGCGCCAAGCGGGACTGTCCCCGGCTTTTTCGAGGGGTGGTCGAGTATGACACAACTTTCGGGCATCGATACAATCATCTTCTGCGGCTATTTCGTGGTTCTGGTCGCGCTGGGGTTCATTGTCGGCGCAACCAGAAAACGCTCCTCCGAGGACTATTTCCTGGCCGGGCGAAGCCTGCCGTGGTATGTGGTGGGGGCGTCGTTCCTCGGGTCAAATATCTCGACCGAGCACTTCATCGGAATGGTGGCGGCCGCCTACACCTACGGCATCTGCGTGGCCCAGTGGGAATGGGGCAACATCTTCGCGTTCTCGGTGCTGGTCTGGTTTTTCATCCCGTTCCTGTTGAGCAGCCGGGTGTTTACGGCCCCCGAGTTCCTCGAACGCCGCTACAATTCCACCTGCCGCCTGTTCTTTGCCGTGCTGACGGTCCTGGCCAACATCACGGCATTTCTGGCAGCGGTCCTGTATGCTGCGGCGGTAGGACTCAAGGCGGTGTTCGCCTGGCCGGACGCCGTCAACGTTGCGGGGCTGGAAATTTCCACGATTGCCCTCGGCGTCGTGGGCATGGGGGTGGTTGCCGGAAGCTACGCCATCTACGGGGGATTGCGGTCCGTTGCCTGGACGGATGTGTTCCAGGTGCTTGTGATGGTCATCGGCGGCGTACTGGTTACGGTCCTGGGGCTCATCCATCTGGGAAATGGCGAGGGGCTGCTGGCCGGTTGGGACACCATGGTCGCCCGCAATCTGGGCGAAGGGGCTGCCTGGAAGGCCGCCATCGACAATGCCGCCCAGGAACTCGTCGGACGCGACCACTACAACCGCCTCCAGATCTTCCAGCCCCTGTCCCACAAACTGGTGCCGTGGGTGGGGATTCTGTTGAGCTGGCTCTCGGTCAGCATCTGGTACAACTGCATCAACCAGTTCATGATTCAACGCGTGTTCGCCGCGAAGGACGAATGGCACGCGCGCATGGGCATCCTGTTCGCGGGTTTCATGAAGATCTTCATGCCCCTGATCGTCGTGGTGCCGGGGCTCATCTACTTCGCCATGGACCCCGGCGTGACCGACTCGCAACAAGTGGACCAGACGTACGCCCATCTGGTGACAACGCTCCTCCACTCGGGTACGCGGGGTTTGCTGCTCGCAGCTCTGTTCGGGGCCATTCAATCCACCATCGACTCGGTGCTGAATTCGACGTCCACCATCATCACCCTCGATATCCACAAGAAGTTCCTCAATCCCGATGCGTCTGAAGAGAGCCTGGTGAGCATGGGCAAGTGGATCAGCGCGGCCGTTCTCGTCATCGCCATGGCGATTGCCCCGTTCATCGGGTGGCTCGGCCAGGGCGTCTTCTACTACATTCAGAACCTCTACGCCTATTTCGCCCCCCCGTTTGCCGCAGTGTTCCTGATCGGCATCCTGTGGAAACGCGCAACCCCGCTCGCCGCTACCATCACCATCCCCGCGGGGATCGCCTTCGGATTCTTTCTCGAATTCGTGGTGTTCACCTATTGGCTCGAAAGCGGAACGGCATTCACCCTGCGCTCCGTATACAACTGGGCATTTTGCGTCGTAGTGCTGGTGGCACTGAGCCTGTTCACGCCGCCATCACCGCCGGAAAAAACGACCGACGACGTAACCATCAACTGGAGAACCCTGGCAGCGTTCAAGAATCTCGGCACCCCCTGGTATCGCAATGTCGGCCTGTGGTGGGCCCTGTTCGCGGTGGGCATTGTAGCCTGCTACGCCGCCTTCAGCGGATTGTTCCTGATTCCGCGCGGCTGAAAACCGCCTTTACCAAGTGGTATTCTCAAAACGCCGAACAGTTCTGGCCGGTCCCCGAAAGTTGACACCAAAATGAACGATGCTCCCGAAAAAAAACGGCAGTTCCGCCTCGTGCGCGTGCTGCTCCTGCTTGTGATTCTGTTTGCCACAGCATCATCCGGTTTCGTCTCGGCTCTGATACTGGTCCACGAAGCAGGAGGCCTTGCCGGTTTGGTTCGATACCTGCCAGAAACGGTGCGCCCCTGCGCCCAGTCCCCTGCCGGGCAGGCAAGGACGCCAGCGCCCAGTAGCCGGGCCGCGGTGCTCACCCCCGAGCAGCAGGAACAGCTTGACCAGATTATGGCCCTGGGATACGTAAGCGGCTCCACCTCGCCACCGGACGCAAAAGGCATTACGGTCTATGAGCCTGACCTCGCGCAGCCGGGTATTAACCTGGTACTTTCCGCCCACGATGCCCAGGCCGTCCTTATGGAAATGGACGGCACAATACTGCATACATGGCACAAGACCTACGATGAGTTGTGGCCCGGGGCCGAACAATTGTCCCAGTACCAGGGGTTCTTCCGGCGCGCGTACTTGTATCCAAACGGCGACTTGCTGGCCGTATTCGAGAATTCGGGTCTGATCAAGCTCGACCGCAACTCGAATGTGCTCTGGGCCAAACGGGACATGTTTCATCACGTCGTGACAGTGTGCGAGGACGGAACCGTCTACGCCTTGTGCCGCAGCGAGCGTATTCTGCCCGAGATTAGCTCTCGGCTGACCTGTTACGACGACGACATTGTGCTCATGGACGCTGATGGGACCGAGCTGCGCCGCGTGTCTATGTTCGAGTGCGTGCTCAATTCCGCTTTCCGGCATATCATTAATCCTGAGTGGCTGAAACGCAAAAAAACACCCATCGACGTCCTGCACACCAATGATCTGCAGGTGCTGGACGGGCGCTTCGAGGCGGAAGGACCCGCCTTCGCACGCGGAAACGTGCTGATTTCCCTCCACGAGCAGAGCCTGGTGGGCATCGTGAACCTCAAACAGCAATCCCTCGTGTGGGGATTAACGGGCATGTGGCGGCATCAGCACCATCCCCAACTTTTGCCCGAGGGCACTCTCCTCGTGTTCGATAATTTCGACACCGACGAAACGTCCAAGGTCTTCGAACTGAACCCCATCACGCAGGAGGTCCTGTGGGTATACGAAGGCAGCGTCGAGAATCCGCTCTTCACAAGAACATGTGGAGCTGCGCAACGACTCCCCAACGGCAATACGCTCATTACGGAATCGAACAATGGCCGCGCCTTCGAGGTCTCGTCTGATAAACAGGTTGTATGGGTGTACGTCAACCCCGAACGGGCCGGCGATAACGGCGAGTTCATTGCCGATCTGATGGATGTGATTCGCTTCCCGCCGGGCGACCCCGCAATCGGTTGGCTCGAACGGAAAGACGGTCAGGCGGATTCCGGGGAACACTGAATCGCAACTTCGGCAGTTGAATCAACAAGCGCGCGGAGCTTTCGGGCCCCGCGCGCTTAACATGTCTGATCGGTAACTTCCGGGGCTATCCGTTCTTGGCCATGAAGTTAATCATGAAATCTCTCAACGCCTTTACCCCCTCGACAGGCACCGCATTGTAAATGGACGCCCGGCACCCGCCCACGGAACGGTGGCCCTTCAAGGCGGCGAGACCATGGGCCCCCGCTTCCTTGATGAACTTGGCTTCCAGTTCCTCATTGGGAAGACGGAAGGTAACGTTCATGATCGAGCGGCACTCGGGCAGCGCATGGCCCTTGTAGTAGCCTCCGCTGCTGTCAATCGCCTCGTACAGCATCTGGGCCTTCTGCTTGTTGATCGCGTGCATCTTCTCCAGGCCGCCGATTTGCTCGATGACCCATTTCGTCACGAGCATGATCATGTAGATGGTGAACGTCGGCGGGGTATTGTACAGAGACCCGTTCTCGGCCATGTTTTTGTAGTCCAGCATGGCAGGCAGATTCTCGGGCACGCGAGCCAGGACTTCGTCGCTGATAATCACCACCGCAACCCCCGAGGGGCCCACGTTCTTCTGAGCCCCCGCGTAAAGAATTCCGTACTTCGAGACGTCGATCGGCCTCGAAAGGATATCCGACGAAGCATCGCAGATCAGCGGCACATCGCCCGTATCCGGTTCCTCGAAGAACTCGACGCCTTCGATGGTCTCGTTGGACGTGAAATGCACATAGGCAGCCCCGGGCTCGAGGTCCAGTTCATCCTGCTTGGGAACGCGAACAAATTCCTCCGGCTTTCCGTCCCAAGCTACGCGGACGTCGCCCACGCGCTTCGCCTCTTTAATCGCTTTATTCCCCCACGAACCCGTGAGGATGTAGTCGGCGGGCTTCCCAGAGTTCTGGAGCAGGTTCATGGGAGCCATAATGAACTGCATCGACGCCCCCCCTTGCAGGAAGAGCACTTTGTAGTTGTCAGGTATGCCGAGCAAGGTGCGGAAATTCTGCTGTGCCTCCTCGATAATCGCCGTGAATTCCTTCGACCGGTGGCTGATCTCCATCACCGATGCCCCAACGCCCGGCAGGGCCAGGAAATGCTCGCGGGCCTCCTCGAGGGCCGCCAACGGCAATGCTGCAGGACCGGCGGCAAAATTGTAGACACGTTCTGACATCTGAGTGCTCCTTCCTGAGGTGCCATGCACCGAAACCTGAAAAACTGCCTGTATCTTACACACCCCGGCACGAAAAGTTTGGGAACAAAAACTTCACGGCAAGGAAAATCCCCTTACATGGTAACCATCCGGCGCGGGCCGTTCAAGAACCGGGGCGAAGCCGGCTGGGTCCCCGGACCACTTGGCCAAAATCAGGTTTCCCGCGAAAGCAGCCGTCCCGTGTGGCGCCTCGCGCCCGGCCCGCGAGAAGCCGAACGGTTTCTACCCGCTCTCCTCGAGCACCCATTGTACCGCGCGCTGGACAAGCTGGCTGCCGCTCGTGATGTTGAGTTTCTCTTTGATCTTCTCGCGGTAAGTCTCGATGGTCTTCCGGCTCAGGTGCAGTTGAGCAGCAATGTCCTTCGTGCTGTATCCGTTCCCAATGAGTTCAAAAACCTGAAGCTCCCGGTTGGACAACGTCTCGATGGGCGAGTCCGCAACGCCGCTCTGCGCGTTCACCAACTGGCTCATGACCTGCTCCGAGACGCTCTCGCTGGAATAGACTCTCCCTTCGATGACCTGCCGGATGGCTTCCACCAGCTTCGAGGTTGCTTCTTCTTTCTGGATATACCCCGACGCGCCCGCACGAAAACACCGCTCCGCAAAAAGCATCTCGTCATGCACGGAACAGACCAGGATCTTGGGAGCATCCTCCTGGCCCGCGATATGCTCGATGAGGTCGAGTCCCGTCCCCTCTTTCAGGTGCAAATCCACGATCACGAGGTCGGGAAGCGTTTCGCGCACAAGCCCCAAGGCTTCGGATGCGCCCGAGCAGCCTCCGCACACCTCGAGATCCGGTTCGTTCTCAATCAGATCGGCTAAGCCGTGACGCAAAACCGGATGGTCGTCTACCAGCAGTACTTTGTGCTTCCGGGGCGCCCCCTCCCGTGTCGACTCCCCTGACATGCCCTGTATCTCCCCTCGCTTCGCCGCGATGGTGTGACCCCGACAGCACTCGCGCGTCCGCACGCGCCCATCGCCGTCGGACTGCATGAATGCCCGTAAGTCCGCGGGAACCTAGTATAGCATGGGGCAACAGGGAAAAAACACGAATTGCACTCGCCTCAATCGCCGTATAACGTGACGGTGTGGCACCACGCGCCCCCGCCAGTCACCCTCCTCCCCCCTCGCGCATCCCCGTCTGTGCCCGTCCGTGTCCGTCCGTGTGAGTCCGTGTAGGTCCGTGTGAGTCCGTGTGGGTCCACCCCGTCCACCCGATTCGCCAGGCCAGCCCCGACGGCCCTCAGCCCTTCAGCCGCCCCCCCGTTACAGCCGCGCCACGAGGCCTGCGATGGCGGGATACGCCTCCACCGTCTCGGCGGCATCTTGCTTCAGCAAACGCAGACCTTCCGGGACATGCTTGCGGAAATAGGATTTCCCCTTCGCAACGGAAAGGAAGCCATACGCCCCAAGGGCCTGCATATGCCGCTGGAGCCGGCAGATCGCCAGGCTATCCAGAAATGCCTCTATCGAGAACCCCTCGCCGGCGCGTTGCGCCCTCAAGTCCATATAATGCGCCAGGAGGCGCTCGCGCATGGCGTCGTCAAGCCGGTAGTAGGGGTCCCACAACACGGCGGCGACATCATAGGCGGGCGGAGCGAGGCGCGCCCCCTGGTAGTCAATGAAACGGGGGGCGCCCCGCGTGATCATGATATTCTGCGACTGAAAATCCCGGTGAATGACTGCCTTGGGAAGCGCGTCGGCCTGCCGTGCCAGCCTGTCGAACTCATCCTCCAGCGCGTCACGCGAACCCGGCTGGTGCCCACACAGTCCCTCAACGAAACGCTCGAGAAAATAGCTTGTCTCCCACCGGAAATAGTCGTAGTCGAAAAGCCGGGTCGCCAGGAGTTCACACTCTTCCACGTGAAGCGAGGCGTCCACATGCAGCGCGATGAGACCAGTCAACACAAGCCGGTACATGTCTTCGACTTCGTCGGCCCCGCGCGGTACGCGCAGATAGTTGTACAGCGAGAGATCCCCGAGATCTTCGAATTCGGCGCGCTTCGTCGCCGGGTCTGAACTGAGCAGTTCCGGCACGGGAACGCCGTGCCGGGCAAAAAAACGGGAATACGCGATGTGGCGCTCGTAGTCGGGTTCGTCCGGCAGGCACACCATGCGGACGACCGTTCCGGCGTTGCCCCAGGCGCGATAGTACCGCCGGCCGGATCCCCCAACGCCGATCTGCACACCATGCTCGGTCACCGGGACCCCGAGAAACTCGGCTTCGCTCAACCCCACGCTGAAACCATCGCCCACGATGCTATTCTCGCAGCGGCTGCCGCCTGTGACATGCGTGCCCGGAAGCACCATGCAGTTCCGCAACTGTGCCCCGTCATCCACCCGGCATCCGTCTTCAATGACGGCATATCCATCGACGTCCACACCCCGGCCATAGACACCACCACCGGCGTGGATCCATTCGCCATCCCGGCGCAACGCGTCTACGACCGCCGTGGCATACGAAGCGGGTGTTCCGATGTCATGCCAGAGACGGCCCGTGAAGTCTACACTCCCCACGGCCCGGCCGTCCGACACCGCGGCCAGCCAGGCATCGACCACGGTCGACGCCCCTTCCGGAAGATACGAAAAAATCGCGGGCTCATACACCGCGATGCCGGTGAAGGCCAGAATCCGTTTCGCCTTCCTGCCCGCCATGGCTTCACCCACACCAATGACCGCGCCATCCTCACTGACGCCAACTTTGTTGAACGCAGGATAATCATGCAGGGCCAGCGTGGCGACGTTGCCGGAACCGTGGTGAATGTCAAGCAGGGTTCCAAGCTCGATATCCGTCACAATATCCGAATTGTGAACAACAAAGGTGCCTTGTCCCAGGAGCCGCTCTGCGTTCTTCAGCGCACCACCCGTCCCCAGCAATACTGTCTCAGGGAAAAGTGTGACCTTCTCGCGATAGGGCGAAGCCGCGACCCACTGCTCAATGACATCGGATTTGTAGTGTGCGTTCACGCCGATGCGGTCTACGGAAAGCAATGCCACGCGCTCGAGAGTCCGCGCCAGGAGTGAACGGCCCAAAACAGGCAGCAAAGGTTTCGGGATATGTTCGGTGACAGGCCGCAACCGCTCCCCGATGCCGGCCGCCAGTACAAATGCATTCAACGTCTGCGACACGAAAAGAAGACCTCCTCAGAGTTCCGCGAATCATCGCACGACTACTGTACGGATTGGAATTGCCATCTGCGCCCTCGCTCGCTGGATACCGTGACGCCACAGGCCGCCTGAAAACGGGTCACTGGGCGCACACTGGGCCATCGAATCACCCAACTCCTGAGAGAATAGACAGGCGTTCGGGCTTTCTAAGCATCAAACCGCGCTGCAATTGGCCCGCGAAATGATTCGATTCCCCCATCCCGTTCACCTCGTCCACCTCGTCCACCTCAGTCCACTTAGT